>JABFXP010000750.1 GCA_013361685.1 Catenulispora sp. | reverse complement strand
CGCCAGCGCCCGGGTGGTCGCCGCCACCGGCGCCCCGGCCGTGGCCACCACCAGCGCCGGGGTGGCGTGGGGGCTCGGCGCCGCCGCCGACGGCGACCGACTGGACCGGGACGCGGCGATCGCGCTGATCCGCCGGGTCGCCGGCGCCGTCGAGGTCCCGGTGAGCGCCGACATCGAGAGCGGTTTCGCCGCCGACCCGGACGGGGTCGCGGCCACCGTCGCGGCGGTGCTCGAGGCCGGCGCGGTCGGGATCAACATCGAGGACGGCGTCCGGGACCCGGCCGAGCACGCCGAGCGGATCGCGGCCGCGCGCCGGGCCGCCGACGCCGCGGGGATCCCGCTGTACATCAACGCCCGCACCGACGTGTTCCTGTTCGGTCTGGGCGCGCCGGAGACCCGGCTGGCCGAGACCCTGGCCCGGGCCGAGCGCTACGTGCGGGCCGGCGCCTCCGGCGTGTTCGTGCCCGGCGTCGCCGACCCCGAGACGATCGCCGTGCTCGCCAAGGACATCCCGGCGCCGGTGAACATCCTGGTCGGCCCGGGTTCGCCGACGGTGGGCGAGTTGGCGGCGCTGGGCGTGGCCCGGGTCAGCCTGGGCTCGGCGGTGGCCGAGGCCGCCTACGGTCTGGTCCGCCGGGCCGCCGTGGAGCTGGCGACCGAGGGCACCTACACCTCGGTGGCCCAGGCGATCGAGTACGGCGAGCTGAACAAGCTCATGAGCTTCTGAGGTTCGGCGCCGGATTCAGCCCTCGGCGGAGGGCTCCGGCGCCCCCGGCCGGAACGGCTCGACCCCGATCAGGAACCCCCGCAGGTCGAGGAAGTCCGCCAGGTGCTGCCGGTGCTCCTCGCAGGCCAGCCACACTTTGCGCCGCTCCGGCGCGTGCAGCTTCGGGTTGTTCCACACCACGCTCCACGCGGCGGACCGGCGGCAGCCCTTGGCCGAGCAGATCGCGGTGTCGCCGGCGGCGTCGTTCGAGGTCACCCAGCCACTGTAGAACACGCCGCGAGGCGGCCGGCACGGCGAGGTCCGCTGCGAGGAATGCGGGAAGAGGGCAAAGAGACGCGGCGTCGAACGGCCACGGGGGGAGCCGCTCGACGCCGCAGGTGGCGCCCCGACGGGGGTTCAGGGCGCAGGTAAGAAGTATGACATGCGAACAGCCGCCAGGGGAATGGGGTCCTTACTTATTCCGGGCCGGCGCGGGGGTGCGAACGCCGCCCGTCAGCCGCCGATCGCGGACATCGGACGGTCCGGCTGGACGAACCCCGGCTCGCCGATCCCGGCCGCCCGCTTCTTGCCGAGCATCGCCGTGCGCCACCGGTCCGCCACCTCCGCGTCGTCCGCGCCGGAGCGCAGCGCGGCCCGCAGGTCGGACTCCTCGCGGGCGAACAGGCAGGTCCGCACCTGACCGTCGGCGGTCAGCCGCACCCGGTCGCAGGCGCCGCAGAACGGGCGCGTGACGCTGGCGATCACGCCGACCCGGCCCGGGCCGCCGTCGACCAGCCAGGTCTCGGCCGGCGCCGCCCCGCGTACGTGCTCCCCCTCCGGAGTGAGGGTGAACTCCGTGGTCAGCACCGCCAGGATCTCATCGGCGGTGACCATGTCCGAGCGGTCCCAGCCGTGCTGGGCGTCCAGCGGCATCTGCTCGATGAAACGCAGTTCGTAGCCGTGCTCCAGGCACCAGCGCAGCAGCTGCGGCGCCTCAACGTCGTTGATCCCGCGCATCAGGACGCTGTTCACCTTGACCGGCGCCAGCCCGGCGGCCGCGGCCGCCGCGAGCCCGGCGAGCACGTCGGCGAGGCGGTCGCGGCGGGTGAGCTCGCGGAAGACCGTCGCGTCCAGGGTGTCCAGGGAGACGTTCACCCGGTCCAGGCCCGCCGCCTTGAGGTCCGGGGCCAGCCGGGCCAGGCCGATGCCGTTGGTGGTCAGCGAGATCCGGGGCCGGGGCCGCAGCGCCGCGACCCGCGCGACCAGCCCGGTCACGCCGGGGCGCACCAGCGGCTCGCCGCCGGTGAACCGGACCTCCTGCACGCCCAGCCGGGTCACCGCGATGTCGACCAGCCGCACGATCTCGTCGTCGGTCAGCAGCTCGTCCTTGGGCAGCCACGGCAGCCCCTCGGCCGGCATGCAGTAGGTGCAGCGCAGGTTGCACCGGTCGGTGAGGGACACCCGCAGATCCGTCGCCGTCCTCCCGAACGTGTCGACCAGCATCCTTCACCCGCTTTCGTTGCCGGCGGTGACCGCCGAGCACTGGTACCGCACTTCTGTGGATCTCCAGCTTCTCAGACGCGGCCGATTGTTCCCGCCGGGCGTCTTGTTCTGTGAACAGCCTCCTCACCCGCGTCCGGCCGGCGGGGATTCGAAAGGGCGTTCACGGCGGCGGCGCGGCTCGATAGGCTGTCGGTTGTCCGGTTTCCGGCAGCGTCCCGCTCCCCACCGCCACCGCCGGACGCCGCCGTTCACACCGATACCGGCGTCGGCCATCGGCATCCGGCACCCGAGGCCGCCGCGCGAGCCGCGATCGCAGGTGATGAGCAATGCTGTCCCCGGCAGACGGGAGAAGCCGTCCCCGGCCCGCCCCGACCGCCCGCATCCCCACTCCCGGCGAGGTCGGCTTACGCCGGATCCTGGCGGTGGCGGACGTGCTGCTCGGCGGCATGGAGGAAGGCGAGCTGGTGGAGCACCTGCTGCCGGTGCTGCGCCGCGCGGTGCCCGCCGACAGCGTGCTGTGGCTGGCCGGGGACCGCCAGCACCCGACGGTGTGGCACACCGCGCCGGCCGGCGCGCTGACCGCCGAGCAGGCCGCCGCGCTGGAGGCCCAGTACACGCTGGACCCGCTGCTGGCCCGCGCGTGGGCCGGCTCCGGCGGGGCGATCCGGCGCTCGGACCTGCACACCGACCCCGAGTTCCGGCGGCTGCCGACGTTCGAGACGGTCTTCGGGCCGCTGCACGCCCGGCGGCAGCTGGCGATCGGGATGCACCCGGACGACAGCCGGCGGGTCGCGGTGGTGTTCAACCGCCGGGCCTCGGACTTCGCGCAGCACGACGTGGCCGTCGCCGAGGCGCTGCGGCCCCGGATCACCCGGGCGCTGGCCCGGTTCGGCACCGCGAACCCGCGGCGGGAGAAGGTGTCTCCGCGCGAGGCCGACGTGCTGGACCTGCTGTGCCGGGGCCTGACCGACCGCCAGATCGCGACCCGGCTGGGCATCAGCCCCCGAACGGTCGACAAGCACTTGGAGCACGCCTACGTGAAGCTCGGAGTGAGATGCCGGGTACAGGCCGCCACCCGCTGGCAATCGTGATCCAACCGAGACTTCGCCGTCGGCAACCGGTCGCGCCGTCCAGACGTCTACTGGGTCATGGAAGAGCGCGATCAGGGCCGCGATCAAGGCTCGGAACCGACCCCCGAGGACATCGGGCGGGCCGCGGCCGAGGCGTCGGCGCTGGCTGAGGGCGAGGGCGACGGCGGGCCTCGCCCCGAACCCCAGGCGGGCCCGTACGGCGCCTACGACGCGTACCAGGCGTCCGACACCCCCGCGCCGCCCCGCGGCTCCCGCCGCTGGCTGGTGACGGCCGCGGTGGCCGTGTCCGCGCTGGCCCTGGCCGGCACCGCGACCGCGATCGCCACGAGCAGTTCGCACAAGTCCGGCGACACCACGGAGAACGCCGCCGCGGCGCAGACCGCGGGCACGTCCGGCACGGAGTCGGGCACCCCGCCGACCTCGGGAAGCTCCGCCGACACCGCCACCGACAGCCAGACGTCGACGTCGCAGAGCTCCACGTCTTCTCCGACCCCGCCGCCGAAGTCCCCCACGACCTCCGCGACGTCCAAGCCCTCCGCGACCAAGTCCTCCTCCCCCGCCCCGCCGGCCGGCACCGACGAAGAGGGCGGCGACTGCGAGAACACCTCGCACTCCACCGCGCAGGACGACGCCTTGAAGTTCAGCGGCATGTCCAAGGGGGCGCAGCACGCGTTCCTGGCCGCGCAGTCCGCCGCCAAGGCCGACGGCGTGAGCCCGTTCACGCTGAACTCCGGCTACCGCTCGGCCGCCTACCAGGAGCGGATCTTCGAGTGCTGGGTCAAGGAGCTCGGCTCGACGCAGGCCGCGCGCAAGTACGCCCTGCCGCCGAACGAGTCCGCGCACGTGATGGGCTACGCGATGGACATCGCGCCGCCGGCGGCGGCCGGCTGGCTGGAGGGCACGAAGGGCGAGTTCGGACTCTGCCGCCGGTACGCGGACGAGACGTGGCACTTCGAGTACCAGGCCTCGTACAAGACCAAGGGGTGCCCGGCGCTGCTGCCGCACCCGTGAGCCGGACAGGCCGGCTCAGGCTCGAACCCAGACGCAGCCGCGGTCTGGATCTCGTTCCAGACCGAGATCCAGACCGAGATCCAGACGGCGGTCTCAGTCCCGGCCCGGCGCCTCGGGGCCGGCCGCGGCCTTCGGCAGCCGGGCGAGCAGCTCGGCGAGTTGCTTGCTCTGCTCGCCGTGCTGCGTCCGCAGCTCGTTGAACTCCCGCGTCAGCACCTCCAGCATCTCCCGCGACTGGCAGTCCGCCTCGTAGTCGTGCTGCGCCAGCTCGCTGGCCACCTGGTCCGAGCGCTTGGCGGCGATCAGCAATATCGCGCCCTGAAGCGCCGCCACGCAGGAGAGCACCAGGTTCAGCAGGATGAACGGGTAGGCGTCGAACGTGTGCCCGGTGCTGTGCGCGAGCACGGCGTTGACGGTCATCCAGACCGCCAGGAAGCCCACCGCGACGAACACGAACATCCACGACCCCATGCCGTTGCGCATCGAGTCGGCGGCCCGTTCGCCCCGGCTCAGCTCCTCGCCCGTGCGCACCCCGGGATGGCGGCGCCAACCGGGATTGATATGCCGGACGGCGGACTTCACGGATGACTTGAGGTGGGCTTCTGCGGTCATGCCACGGAGTGTCGCAGAAGCCCGGCACCGAGCGGACGGCGGGTCGGAAGGATGATCGCGGCCCTGAGACGGATCAGCTCTCGGAGCGCTGCGCGAGGATGTCGCGGATCGAGGCCAGCAGTTCCTTCTCGCTCTCCTCCGGCTCCTCGCGAACCTCGACGCCGCGCCGCTTGCGGCGCTCGTTGTAGCTGTTGATCGGGGCCACGATGAGGAAATAGATCGCCAGGCCGACACACAGGAAGTTGATGACGGCCGTGATCAGGTTGCCGTACCGGAGCTCGGAGTTGTTCACGATCCATTTCAGGTCGCTGTAGTCCTGGTCGCCGAAGATCGCCGTGATCAGGGGCATGATGATGTCCTTGACCAGCGAGTTGACCATCGCGCCGAAAGCGGTGCCGATGACGACGGCGACCGCGAGGTCGACCACGTTGCCGCGCATCATGAACTTCTTGAAGCCGGAGAGCAAAGCCGTGAACCTTCCAGGAGGGGCAGGCGCACCATCGATCCAGGCGCCGCCTTATCGCAAAGGCAGGCTAATCGGCACGGGCTCGGCGAACCGGCTGTTCGGCGCGTGTCGGGCGCTATCTCACCCGAGCGGGTCGAGATGTCCCGAACCGCTCACTGCGCCGAGGCGGTCTGGTACAAGGCCTGGACGGCGTTGCCGAAGTAGGCGCTGTAGGAGACGTCCGGCGTCTCGCCGCCCTGCTGGTAGCCGCCGATCACGCCGATCACGGTGCCCTTCGCCCCGCTGGCGTCGACGTCGACCAGGAACGGGGCGCCGGAGGTGCCGTCCGGGTAGCCGCGGCAGTCCCACTCGGTCTGCGTCGCGCTGCGCTTCACCGCCGGGGCGACGCAGGTGATCGGGTTGTCAGAACCCTCCGGGTAGGCGGGCACCGTGACCGGCATGCCGAAGCCGCGGTTGAACGCGATCTGGTCGGCGCCGGCCACCGACTCCAGCGAAGCGCCCGACCCCGACGGCGCCACCTGCAGGAAGGCCACGTCCTCGTCCTGGTTGTTGCTGCTCTGCCAGGCCTGGGAGACCACGATCTTGGTGACGGTCCAGGTGCCGTAAGGGGTCTGACCGTCGTGGTAGCCCGGGGCGAACGCGATGTCCGTCTTGGGGCCGTCGCTGTAGACGCAGTGGCCGGCGGTGATCACCAGGTTGCCGGCCGGGCTGTGCACGACCGAGGCGCTGCAGAAGTGGTTCGCGGCGCCGGAGCCGGCGCGGAACAGCACGCCCACCGCCGGGGTGCCGCCGAACGGCTTGCCGGCCGGCGACCCGGCCTGCGGCGCCGTGGCGGCCGGTCC
>JABFXP010000161.1 GCA_013361685.1 Catenulispora sp. | reverse complement strand
TGCTGTCCGGCCGGGCGGCCGGGGTCGGCCCGGCCCGGGTCCTGCCGGCCGCGGTGGCGGTGGAGTTCGTGCACGCCTTCTCGCTGCTGCACGACGACGTCATGGACGACGACCGGATGCGCCGGCACCGGCCGGCGGCCTGGACCGTGTTCGGCGTGCCGGCGGCGATCCTGGCCGGCGACGCGCTGCTGGCGCTGGCCGAGGAGGTGCTGCTGGACCGCGGCACCGCCGGCGCGCACCGGGCGGCCCGCTGCATCGCCTCCACCACCCGCAAGCTGATCGCCGGGCAGGCGCTGGACCTGGGGTTCGAGACCCGGTCGGACGTCAGCTTGGACGAGTGCACGGTGATGTCGATGGACAAGACCGCGGCGCTGTTCGCCTGCTCCTGCGCGATCGGGGCGGTGCTGGCCGAGGCGCCGAACCGGCTGGCGCTGGCGCTGTCCGGGTTCGGCGAGGACCTGGGCCTGGCCTTCCAGCTGGTCGACGACCTGCTGGGGATCTGGGGCCGGCCGGAGGTGACCGGCAAGCCGGTGCTGAACGACCTGCGCTCGCGCAAGAAGTCGCTGCCGGTGACCGCCGCGCTCGGCGCCGGAACCGCGGCCTCGGCACGGCTGGCCGAGCTGTACGCGCAGCCCGAGCCGCTGAGCGAGGACCAGTTGGTGCTGGCCGCCGAGCTGATAGCCGAGGCCGGCGGCCGGGCCTGGGCCGAGCAGGCGGCCGACGGCCGCGTCAACTCCGCCACGGCCCGGCTGCGGGCCGCCGACATCCCCGAGGACGTGCGCGCCGAGTTCCTGGCCGTGGCCGAGTTCGTGACCGCGCGGGACTACTGACGACGCAGGGGCCCGCTGCAGGCTGCTGAGAACAACTGACGACTACAGGGAACCGCTGATGACCGCCGAGAAAGACCGCTGAGAAGGACCGGGAGCACTCCAGCCATGTCAGACCTCGCCGACTCGGTCGGCTCCGCGGACTGTGCGGACGGCGCGGGCTGCGCCGAAGCCGCCGCGGCGTTGAAGGCCGCCGCCGACCACCTGCTCGGCCTGCAGGACGGTGCGGGCTGGTGGAAGGGCGAGTTGGAGACCAACGTCACCATGGACGCCGAGGACCTCCTGCTGCGCCAGTTCCTCGGCATCCGCGGCGAGCAGGAGACCGCCGAGGCCGCCGCGTGGATCCGGTCCCAGCAGCGCGCGGACGGCACGTGGGCGAACTTCTTCGAGGGCCCGGCCGACCTGTCGACCACCATCGAGGCCTACGCCGCGCTGCGCATGGCCGGCGACCAGCAGGAAGCCGACCACATGCGCGCCGCCCGCGCGTACATCCTGCAAGCCGGCGGCATCGAGGGCAGCCGCGTGTTCACCCGCATGTGGCTGGCGCTGTTCGGCGAATGGGACTGGTCGGACCTGCCGGTCATGCCGCCGGAGCTGATCTACCTGCCCACGTGGTTCCCGCTCAACGTCTACGACTGGGCCTGCTGGGCCCGGCAGACCGTGGTCCCGCTGACCATCGTCAGCGCCCTGCGGCCGGTCCGGCCGCTCGGCTTCGACCTGAGCGAGCTGCGCACCGGCCGCGCCGTGCCGGTCAAGCGCGGCTTCTTCACCACGCTCGACCGCTTCCTGCACCGCTACGAACGCCGCCCGCTGCGCGCGGTGCGCGACGCGGCGCTGCGCCGCGCCGCCGACTGGATCATCGCCCGCCAGGAGGCCGACGGGTCCTGGGGCGGGATCCAGCCGCCCTGGGTGTATTCGCTGATCGCGCTGAACCTGCTCGGCTACGACGTCGGGCACCCGATCATGAAGAAGGGCATCGAAGGGCTGGACGGGTTCACCATCCGCGACGAGCGCGGCCGCCGCCTGGAGGCCTGCCAGTCCCCGGTCTGGGACACCGTGCTGGCGATGACCGCGCTGCGCGACGCCGGCCTGCCGGCCGACCACCCGGCGCTGACCCGGGCCGCCGGCTGGGTCCTGGCCGAGGAGATCACCAACCCCGGCGACTGGTCGGTGCGCCGTCCGCGCCTGGCCCCGGGCGGCTGGGCCTTCGAGTTCGCCAACGACGGCTACCCGGACACCGACGACACCGCCGAGGTGCTGATCGCGCTGAACCGCGTCGAGCACCCGGACGCCCCCGCCGCCGTCGACCGCGGCGTGCGCTGGCTGGAGGGCATGGCCTGCCGCGACGGCGGCTACGGGGCCTTCGACGCCGACAACACCCGCACCCTGGCGCTCAGACTCCCGTTCTGCGACTTCGGAGCCGTGATCGACCCGCCGACCGCGGACGTCACCGCCCACGTGCTGGAGGCCTTCGCCGCGCTGGGCCGGGCCGGCTCCCCGGCCGCCCGGCGCGCCCGGGACTGGCTGATCGCCGAACAGGAACCCGACGGCTCCTGGTTCGGGCGCTGGGGCGCCAACCACGTCTACGGCACCGGCGCGGCGGTCCCGGCCCTGGTCGCCGCCGGCACCGACCCGGACGACCCGCTGATCCGGCGGGCCGTGCAGTGGCTGCGGGAGCACCAGAACGACGACGGCGGCTGGGGCGAGGACCTGCGCTCCTACCGCGACCCGCGCTGGATCGGCCGCGGGGTGTCGACCGCGTCGCAGACCGCGTGGGCGCTGCTGGCGCTGCTGGCCGCCGGCGAGCAGCACGGCACCGCCGTCGAGCACGGCATCCGGTTCCTGACCCGCACCCAGCGCCCCGACGGCACCTGGGACGAGGACCACTTCACCGGCACCGGCTTCCCCGGCGACTTCTACCTCAACTACCACCTGTACCGGCTGGTGTTCCCGATCAACGCCCTCGGGCGCTACCTGAGGGCGGTGTCATGACGAACCTGCTGGTCTGCGCGGCCCTCGGCATCGAGGAGCGGGCCCTGCGAACCTCCGGCCTGCGGCTGGACCGCGTCGGCATGGGCACGCAGCGCGCCAAGGAGTACGCGCGGCGGATGCCGGACTACGAGGTGCTGGCCGTGGCCGGCTTCGGCGGGGCCGCCGACGACGCGCTGCGCGCCGGCGACGTGGTGGTGGCCGACGAGGTCCGCCGCGGCGAGCTGACGATCGAGTGCCCGTGGGCGGACTCGGTGGCCGCCTCGCTGCAACGCCACCTGATCCTGGAGCACGAGGACGCCGACGGCCCGCACATCCCGGCCCGCTCGGACCCGCAGGTGGTCACCGGCCCGATCGCGACCGTGGACCACCTCGCCTCGCACGAGACCCTGACCCGGTTGGCCGGTGAGGGCGTCACCACCGTGGACATGGAGTCGTTCCCCCTGGTGGCCACCGCCCGCGGCCGGCCGTTCACCGTGGTCCGGGTGATCGTCGACACCCCGGAGCACCCGCTGATGCGGCCGGCGACGCTGCGCGCGGGCCTGACCGCCCGCCGCCGGCTGCGATCGATCGGGGCGGTGCTGCGGGACTGGGCGGCGGCACTGGAACACGTCTGACAAAGCCGGGGGACCCACGACTACGGGGGAACAGGAGAAGGAGGCGCAAGCCATGGGAATGCCGGTCCGCCAGAGCGTCCGCATCGGAAGCTACGTCCTGGCCAACAAGCTGCGCCGCCGCGAGAAGTTCCCCCTGCTGGTCGAGCTGGAACCGCTGTTCGCCTGCAACCTGTCCTGCGCGGGCTGCGGCAAGATCCAGCAGCCCGCGGACCTGCTCAAGAAACGGATGCCGGTGGAGCAGGCGCTCGCCGCCATGCGCGAGTGCGGCGCCCCGATGGTCTCCATCGCCGGCGGCGAGCCGCTCATGCACCCGCAGATCGGCGAGCTGGTCGACGAGCTGGTCAAGATGAAGCGCTACGTGTTCCTGTGCACGAACGCCCTGCTCATCCCCAAGAAGCTGGACAAGTTCAAGCCGTCCCGGTACTTCACCTGGGTGATCCACCTGGACGGGCTGCGCGAACGGCACGACGAGTCGGTGTGCAAGGAAGGGGTCTTCGACGAGGCGGTGGCCGCGGTCGGCGAGCTGCGCCGCCGGGGGTTCCGGGTGACGACGAACACCACGTTCTTCGACACCGACTCGCCCCAGGACGTGATCGACGTCCTGGACTATCTGAACGACGACCTCAAAGTCGACCAGATGATGATCTCCCCCGGGTACGCCTACGAGAAGGCCCCGGACCAGGACCACTTCCTCGCCGTCCGGCAGACCCGCGAGCTGTTCCGCAAAGCCTTCGCGAACGGCAACCGCAAGCGCTGGCGCCTGAACCACAGCCCGCTGTTCCTGGACTTCCTGGAAGGCAAGACCGACTTCCCCTGCACGGCCTGGGCGATCCCCAGCTACTCCCTGCTCGGCTGGCAACGCCCCTGCTACCTGATGGCCGACGGGTATGCCGCGACCTACCAGGAACTGCTGGACGAAACCGACTGGGCCAGCTACGGCCGCGGCAATGACGCCCGATGCGCGAACTGCATGGCGCACTGCGGCTACGAGCCGACCGCCGTGTTCGCAACGCTCGGATCACTAAAGGAGTCGATCAGGGCTATGCGGGAGAGCTAGGCTCACAGGGTGATCACTTGTGTCGTCGAGTACGTGATCGACCCGCGGCAGATCGAAGCCTTCGAACGTTTCGCCGCTCGCTGGATGGAGCTCGTCGACGCGCACGGCGGGAGCCATCACGGGTACTTCCTGCCCTCAGAAGGCGCGAGCGACAAGGCGCTGGCCCTGTTCAGCTTCCCCAGCTTCGCAGCGTACGAGCAGTACCGGACGCTGTTCGGCAAGCATCCGGACTTCATCGAGGCCGACAAGATCAGGGACGAGAGCGGGTGCGTGCTCCGCTACGAACGCAGCTTCATGCGGCCCTTGCTGCCGGGCGCCGGCGCTTCGTGAAGCGGGATCACCCGAACCGCGACTCCAGCCACCGGTAGGCGGCGGGCGCCACCGCCTGCACCGCGACCGGCACCCGCAGCCAGCGCGGCACGTACACCTCCGCCGCGCCCCGCTCGACGCACCGCAGCACGGCGTCGGCGACCTTGTCCGGCGGCACCGGGCGGGGGCGCGTGCGCGTGTACGGCTCGCCGCGCCGCTCGAAGAACGCCGTGGCGACCACGCCGGGCACCACGACGCCGACCTCGACGCCGGTGCCGCGCAGCTCGGCGCGGATGCTCTGAGCGAAACGGTCGAGGCCGGCCTTCGCCGCCGCGTAGACGGCCTCGCCGCCGACACCGAGCCGCCCGGCGATCGACCCGACGAACACCACGCGGCCCCAGCCGCGGTCCCGCATGCCCGGCACCAGGGCCCGGGTCAAGGCGATCGGCGCCGCCAGATCGGCCGCCAGCAGCCGGCCGACGGTCTCGGTCGGCATGGCGTCGAACGCGCCCGCCCAGCCGAAGCCGGCGTTGTTCACCAGCACGTCCAGCCGTCCCCCGCCGGCCGCCACCACCTGGTCGGCCAGCCGTTCGACCTCGACCGCCCGAGCCAGGTCGGCGCACACCGGCACCCCGCCGACGCGGGCGGCGACCTGCGCCGTCGCGCGCTCGTCGCGGCCGTGCACCAGGACGCGGAAGCCGCGGCGGGCCAGCGTGGCCGCCGTGGCCGCTCCGATGCCCGATGAGGCGCCGGTCACCAGCGCTACGCGCCCGGTCGGGCTTGCTGAGCCCTCGGCACCCTCCGGACCGTCGGCGCTCTCAGCGCGTTCGGCGTTCTCGGCGTTCTCGGCACGTTCGAAGCGTCGGGGATCCTCGCTCATGCGCCCTCAGTCAGCGCCAAAGCCTCCTCCACCAGCGCCTCGACGATCTGCGCCTCGGGAACGGTCCGCACCACCTCGCCGCGCACGAAGATCTGCCCCTTCCCGTTCCCGGACGACACGCCGAGGTCGGCCTCCCGGGCCTCGCCGGGACCGTTCACCACGCAGCCCATCACCGCCACCCGCAGCGGGTGCGGGAACCCTTCGAACGCGGCCTGCACGCGCTCGGCCAGCCGGTACACGTCCACCTGCGCGCGCCCGCACGACGGGCAGGAGACGATCTCCAGCTTGCGGGGCCGCAGGCCCAGCGACTCCAGTATGCCGATCCCGACCTTGACTTCCTCGACAGGCGGCGCCGACAACGACACCCGGATCGTGTCGCCGACGCCCTCGGCCAGCAGGATCCCGAACGCCACCGCCGACTTCACCGTCCCCTGCATCAGCGGGCCCGCCTCGGTGACCCCCAGGTGCAGCGGGTAGTCGCACTGCTCGGCCAGCTGCCGGTAGGCCGCCACCATCACCAGCGGGTCGTGATGCTTGACCGAGATCTTGATGTCGCGGAAGTCGTGCTCCTCGAACAGCGAGCACTCCCACA
>JABFXP010000150.1 GCA_013361685.1 Catenulispora sp. | reverse complement strand
CTAGGAGACGCCATGGACTTCGAGCTGACCGAGGAGCAGGAGGCGCTGGTCGAGCTGGTCGACCGGATCCTCGCCGACCACTGCGGCAACGAGCGGCTGGCCGAGCTGGAGAAGGAGGCGCGGGGCAGCGGGATCGGCTCGGTGCACGACGGGCAGGCTTGGCGCGCGCTCGCCGGGGCCGGGGCGATCGACGCGCTGCTGCCCGAACCCGACGGCGGCGGTCTGGGCGTGCTGGGCCTGGCGCTGCTCGCCGAGAGCGCCGGCAAGCGGACCGCGTACCTGCCCGTCGTCGCGGCGATCGCTCTCGGCGCCCTGCCGTTGTCCCGGTTCGGGGGCCACGACGACCTGCTCGCGGAGGTGGCGGCCGGCACCAGGCTCGTCACCTCGGCGCTGGAGGAGCCCGGTGAACCGGCGTCGCTCACGACCACCGCGACCCGGTCCGGCGACGCCTACGTCCTGGACGGCGCCAAGACCATGGTCCCGTACGGCGATCTGGCCGACAGCATCCTGATACCCGCGGCCCTGGACGGCGAGCCTTCGCTGTTCCTCGTCCCCCGCTCGGCCCTCGCCGTGACGTCGCTGCTGACCACCGGCCTGCAACCGTATGCGGACCTCGAGCTCGAGGCGGTCTCCGTTCCCGGATCAGCGCTCGTGGTGCGCGGCGCAGAGGCGCTGGACTGGCTGCGCGACGTCGGCGGCCTCGCGCTGGCCGCCGAGGCCGCCGGGGTGTGCGCCGAGGCCGTCGGCATGACGGCGCGCTACACCAGCACCCGCAAGCAGTTCGGCGAACCGATCGCCTCGTTCCAGGCGGTGGCGCAGCGCGCGGCCGACGCGCACATCAGCGCGCAGGTCCTGCGGTTGACGATGCTGCGCGCGGCGTGGCTGCTGGACGAGGAGACCCGCGGCGGCGACCCGGCGCCGCGCTCCGAAGTCTCGGCGGAGGTCGCCGTGGCCAAGTTCCACGCCGGCGACGCCGGTTCGCGCGTCCTGCACGCCGCCCAGCACCTGCACGGCGGGATCGGCGTGGACACCGACTACCCGCTGCACCGCTACTTCGTGCGGGGCAAGCAGATCGAGCAGACCCTCGGCACCGCCACCCGGCAACTCCTCCGCATCGGCGCACATCTCGCAGAGTAAGGACTCCCCATGCAGTTCAACCTCGCGGACCTGTTCGAGAGCGTCGTCGACAAGATCCCCGAGAAAGAGGCGCTGGTCGTCCGGGGTGCGAAGCGCTGGAAGTATCGCGAGCTGGACCACGAGGCCAACCGGCTGGCGCACTTCCTGCTCGCCCGGGGCGTCGGCGCGGGCGACCACGTCGGCATGCACATGTACAACGGGTCGGAGTACGTGATCGCGGTGCTGGCCTGCCTGAAGATCCGGGCCGTGCCGATCAACATCAACTACCGCTATCTGGCCGACGAGCTGCGCTACCTCTACAACGACGCCGACTTGGTCGCGGTGGTGGTCGACGCCGAGTTCGGGGAGCGCCTGGCGGCGATCGCCTCCGACACCCCGAAGCTGAAGACGGTGGTCTCGGTCGGGGGCCGGCTGCCCGGCGCCACCCCTTACGAAGAGGCGGTCAGCGGTCAGTCCGCGGACCGCGAGGGGCTGCTCCCCTCCGGCCCCCGCTCCGCCGACGACCTGTACATCATCTACACCGGCGGGACCACGGGCATGCCGAAGGGCGTGATGTGGCGGCACGAGGACATCTTCTACGCGGGCATGGCCGGCGGGCGCCCTTACGGCGAGCCGATGAAGACCCCCTCGGAGATCGCCGACAGCATCGACCCCGCCGCCGGCCAGCTCGCCACCTTCCCGGTCGCGCCGCTGATGCACGGGGCCGCGCAGCTGGCGACGTTCATCAGCTTCAACATGGGCCAGAAGGTGGTGCTGAACCGCAGGTTCGACGCCCACGAAGTGCTGCTCACCGTCGCCGAGGAGCAGGCGAACGTCATCTCCATGGTCGGCGACGCCATGGGCCGCCCGCTCGCCGAAGCCCTCGCCGGGCCGCTGGCCGGCACCGACGTCAGCAGCCTGATCGTGGTGAGCTCGGCGGGCGCGATCCTGTCCGAGACGGTCCGCGAGCAGCTCCAGTCGCAGCTGCCGAACGTGCTGATCCGGGACAACTTCGGCTCCACCGAGAGCGGCTTCAACGGCGACGCGGCCCCCGGCAGCGGCCCGGCCGGCGGGATGCGGTTCACGGTCAACGAGCGCACCACGGTTTACCTGGACCAGGAGAAGCGTCCGGCCACGCCCGGCGACGGCAGGGTCGGGCGGGTGGCCCAGCACGGCCACGTCCCGCTGGGCTACTACAACGACCCGGTGAAGACCGCGGAGACGTTCTTCGAGGACGACGGCCGGCGCTGGGTACTGCTCGGCGACCTGGGCACGCTGGAGGCGGACGGGTCGGTCTCGGTGCTCGGGCGCGGCTCGCAGTGCATCAACACCGGCGGTGAGAAGGTCTTCCCCGAGGAGGTCGAGGCGGTGCTGAAGGCGCACCCGGACGTCTTCGACGCGATCGTCGCCGGGGCCCCGGACGAGCGCTTCGGCAGCCGCGTGGCGGCCGTCGTCCAGCTGCGCGCCGGCGCGGACGCCACCACCGACGCCGAGCTGGAGGAGTTCTGTAAGTCACGTTTGTCGGGCTACAAGGTCCCGCGGCTGGTGGTCCGGGTGGCGGATATACGACGCTCCCCGAGCGGGAAACCGGACTACCCGTGGGCCAAAGACCTGGTGGCGAGGGCCGTCCATCCTCCACAATGAGAGCCGGCTCACGCCGCCTGGAATTCCAGTTGACAGCTGCGCCCACCGGCCACTGGACCTTTGCCGACACGGTGACTTACGCTAACGTAACCTACGAGGCCGTAAGTTTCGGCTCCGTAGGGTCCGTCCCCCAGGCCCGACCAGCAGGCCAGAGTTCGTAGGAGCAGCCCCGATGACCATCACCGACCTGCCCCGGCAGGGCCGTCCCGGCACGCCCCGGCTGACCGAGACCGCCCTGCTCACCGAGCTGGAGCAGGTGGTCGCCGGCAACCTGGACCGCCATTTCGCCACCGCCAAGGAGTGGTTCCCCCACGAGTTCGTCCCGTGGAGCGAGGGCACCAACTTCGAGGGCCCGTTCAACGGCACGCCCTGGAGCCCGGACCAGAGCGGCATGCCCGAGATCGCCCGCATCAGCCTGGTCCTGAACCTCATGACCGAGGACAACCTGCCCAGCTACCACCGCGCCATCGCGGTCCAGTTCGGTCAGGACGGCGCCTGGGGCACCTGGGTGCACCGCTGGACCGCCGAGGAGGGCCGGCACGGCATCGCGATCCGCGACTACCTGCTGACCACCCGCGCCGTGGACCCGGTCGCCCTGGAGCGCGAGCGCATGACGCACATGTCCAACGGCTACTCCCAGCCGGACAGCTACGACGCGCTGCACTCCATCGCCTACGTGAGCTTCCAGGAACTGGCCACCCGCATCGCGCACCGCAACACCGGCAAGATCAGCGGCGACCCGCACTGCGAGCGGCTGCTGTCCCGCATCGCGCAGGACGAGAACCTGCACATGCTCTTCTACCGCAACCTGCTCAACGCCGCCTTCGAGCTCGACCCCGACCAGGCGATGCGCGCGGTCACCAACGTCGTGCGGGAGTTCCAGATGCCCGGCAACGGCCTGCAGGACTTCGGCCGCAAGTCGGTGATGATCGCCAAGGCCGGCATCTACGACCTGCGGATCCACCACGACGAGGTGCTGATGCCGATCCTGCGCCAGACCCGCGCCCTGGAGCGGAGCGACCTGGGGCCGGACGGCGAGATCGCCCGGGCGGAGCTGGTGGAGTTCCTGAACGGCCTGGACTGCGCCGCGACGCGCTTCTGCGAGAAGCGGGAAGCGCTGCTGGCGAAGCAGGCGGCGCGGCGCCGCTAGGGTGCCGGGCTCTGCCGGGCCGGCGTTTCCGCCGGCCTGCGCTCAGCCTCTGCCTGTGCCCTGTCTCTGCTCTGCCGCGCACGCCTCGCGCTAGCCCGCGTCGAGATCGACCACGGTCCCGCTGCGCCGGGCCTGCTCAGCGGCCCAGACCACCTGGTGCGAGGCCAGCGACGCCACCGCGTCGGTGAACACGTGGGACCGGTCGCCGGTCCGGACCGCCTCCACGAACGCGGCCACCAGCGCCGGATCACCCCCGCCGTGGCCGTCCACCGACGCCGCCTCCTTCCCGACATCGATCTCCTCGTCGGTGTCGGTGAGGAAGTCGGTGATCCGGAGCCGGGCCCCGTCGCCCTCGATCATGCCCATCGTGCCGAAGACGCGGGTCTTGCGATGCTCGAGCCGGGTGAACGCGCTCATGGTGAACGAGGCCGTCGCCCCGCCCGGGAACTCCAGGTCCACGACCTGGTGGTCCACGACGTCGTTCTCGCCGTTGTAGACGCAGCGCCCGTAGGGGCCCTCACGCAGCGCGGCGAGGACTCCGGCTTCGCTGTGGTCGTCGGTCAGGACGGTGAGCGGCCACTGATTCGGCTGGACGGCCAGGAAGTTCAGGTAGATCCGCCGGGCCGAATAAGGACACGTGGATTCGACCGCGCAGTCCAGGCAGCGCTCGGCGGCCTTCTCCGGCTTGTTCTCCGGCCGGAAGTGCAGCAGCGAACCGAACGACGAGACCCGCTTCGGGCGCCGGCCCATGATGTGCATCAGCCAGTCGATGTCGTGGCAGGACTTGGCCAGCAGCATCGGCGACGAATCGGCTTCCACGGCCCAGTTGCCCCGGACGTAGGAGTGAGCCTGATGCCACCACCCCACCGACTCCAGGTGCTGGATCGCGGCGATCTCCCCGATCCGCCCGGAGTCGACCAGCGCCTTGAGGGCGCGGGTGTAGGCGGTGTAGCGCAGCACATGGCAGACGGCGAGCAGGATCCCGGCCCGCTCGGCCGCCTCGACGATCCGCCGGCTGTCCGCCTCGGTCGGCGCCATCGGCTTCTCCAGCAGGATGTCGTAGCCCAGCTCGGCGAACGCGACGGCCGGATCAGCGTGCATCGCGTCCTGCGTCGCGATGACGACCGCGTCGGCGACCCGGCCCGCCAGCCGCAGCGCCTCCCAGGTGTCGAAAACGTTCTCGGCGGGCACGCCGAACTCGTCGGCGAAGGCCGTCCGCACGTCGGCTCGCGGCTCGGCGACCGCCGCGATCCGTGCCCCGGCGGCCACAGCATGCCGGGCGTGATCTCTGCCCCGGCTGCCCGCCCCGGCGATGGCGAGGGTGACAGTCATGCTGCCATCTTGACCGCGATCGGAGATCAGGTGGGCCCGCGGCGTGGGCGGGGCCGGTCGAAGACCTGCGGAGGTCCGCTGGTGTGAGCCGCTGCGGTGGGCTGAGCTGCCGCTCGTAGCGGGTCGCAGGAGCCTGGCTCGGGCTTCCGAGACGAGGCGCCTGCGGAGGTCCGCTGATATGAGCCGCCACGGTGGCGGCCTGGGCTGCTGCCTGCAAGGGGACGCAGAGGCTCGACTCGGACTTCCAGGCCGGGGCGCTGATACGAGCCGCCGCGGTGGGCTGAGCTGCCGCTCGTAGCGGGCCTCAGGATCCTGGCTCGGGCTTCCGAGCCCGGACAGCAAAAGGTCCGGCGAGCCGCACGGGCGGCGCGCCGGACCGGGACGTGCGGGGTCAGGACGTGCGGGCTGCCACGCTGGGGCTGATGCCCGCCGAAAGCACCAGCTGGGTGTCGACGACGGCGCCGGCGCCGTCCGCGGTCCACAGGTGGTCGCCCGGGGCGTGGAAGGCGATCTCCCAGGCCGCGGGGCCGCCGGTGGCGATCGTCGGGCTGGTGCCCGGGGCCACGCCCAGACCGGCGCCGACGTGGAAGGCGTTGGTGTCCGGGAAGGCGCGCCACAGCAGGTTGTCCGAGCCGGCGAAGGTGATCTCGTAGCCGCCGGCGATCGGCAGGAAGGCCAGCGCCGGGCTGCTGCCGGCCGACATGGCCGTTCCGCTGTCGGTCACGACGCCGTTGCTGGCGGCGGTCCACATGTGGTCGCCGCCCTGGGCGTGGAAGGCGATCTTGAAGCCGGCGTTGCCGTCGGTGGCGATCGCCGGGCTGGTGCCCGGCTGCACGCCCAGCCCGCCGCTGACGTGGAAGGCGTTGGTGTCCGGGAAGGCGCGCCACAGCAGGTTGTCCGGGCCGGCGAACGTGAACTCGTAGCCGTGGGCCGCGGGCAGGTACGCGACCGAGGGGCTGCTACCCGGCGCCATCGCGGCGCCGGTGTCGATGATGGTGTCGGCGGAGTCGATCGTCTGCAGGTCGCCGTTGGAGCCGTGGATCGCGATCTTCCAGCCGCCGTGGCCGTCGCCGGCGACGGCGGGGCTGGTGCCGGGAGCCAGGGTCAGGTGGCGGCCGACCTCGAACCCCGCGACGAAGGCGTTGGACTCCGGCGACCCCCGCCACAGCGTGTGGTCGCTCGCCGCGAACGCGATCTCCACGCCGCCGCCGCCCAGGTCGGCCAGGGCCGGGCTGCTGTCCGGCGCCACGAAGGAGTTCGTGGACAGCTGCGAGGCCGGGAACTCGGCCACCAGTCGGTTGACGCTGTTCTGCGTCAGCACCTCGAACTGGCTGAAGGAGCCGGAGGCGGACGCGGCGCCGGCCGTCAGCGCCACGGCCGCACCCGCGGCGGCCAGGGCGGTGGCGGCCCGCCGGGCGGCGGATCGTCGGGCGGTCGAGGTGGTCTTCATGGGTCCACATCCTTCTGAGAAAGGTCGATGGCGAATCGTTCGACCTCGAGTCTCGGATCGGAACCCGTGCCCTCACATCGGTGCCGGCTCCCCATGTTGCCTTCGCGATCTCCCCATATCGCCGGGGCGGCTCGGCGGCATCGACCCGGAGAACACCCACCTGAAGCCACGTATCAGGGGCTTCAAAAAGATCTTCAAAAAACTTGAACCAGAACCCTAAAGCCCTCCCCCGCTCCTGCCGATACAACTAGTAAGCAGCCCAGCCCCGGCAACGCCCGCGTACCTGCCCTCCGCGAGCTTGTCGCCGCCGGAACTGCCTCCTGGTAGCAGGTCCCCGACAGGTTGCCCCCCGGCCTGTCGGGGACCGGTTCGCGTGGCGATGCGGTTTGGGCCCCCGTGTCTCAGGGTTCGAGGATCAGCTTGCCCCGGGCGCCGCCGGCGGCCATGCGGCGGTGCGCCTCGGCGGCCGCGGCCAGCGGAAGGGTCTGGGCCACGTGCGGACGCAGGATCCCCTCGTCCGCGAGCCGCGACAGCTCCGCCAGGTCGCCGACGGTCTCATTCACGGCCACCGTCACCGGATCGATCCCGCGTGCGGCGGTGAACTGCCCGCCGGGAATCCAGGGCTCCGGCACGATCGTGGCGTAGCGTCCGCCGTCCTTGACCCTGGCGAAGGTCGCCAGGGCCGTTTCGGCGCCGACGACGTCCAACGCCACGTCCACTACGCCGTCGCTGTCGCTGCCGTCATCCTCCAGGGAGACCACCGCGATCCCCCGCTCGGCCGCCAACTGCGCCACGTATCGACCCACCGCGCTGCTCACCCGGTTCACCAACAACGTCTCGCCCGCTGTAACCGCCAACCGCGCCAACGCCGTCTGCGCTGTCAGTCCCGCGAGCGGCAACGTCGCGGCGGCCGCCCAGTCCAGCTTCACCGGCGCGGCGGCCACGAGCCGCTCGGGCAGCGTCACGTACTCCGCGTACGTGCCGATCTGCGTCTTCGAGTGCGCCGTGTAGCCGATCACCGCGGTCCCGGCGGGGAACCGCTCGGTCCCGGCCTCCACCACGCCCGCCACGTCATAGCCGGGCACCAACGGCATCCGCGCCGGTTCCCGCCACAGATACCGCCCTTCGCGCATCCCCAGATCCGCCGGGTTCACCGCGGCCGCCTTCACCCGGACCAGGACCTCTCCCTCGCCTGGTTCGCGCACCTGCACCCGCACCGGGACCAGGTTCTCCGGGGGCCCGAACTCGTGCACTGCCATCGCAGTCATCATCGTCATGGCCCCGACGCTACGAACCCCCGGCGCCGCCGGCCTTGACCCGGATCAAGCCGCCGCGAACATCCTGCGCCGGATCCGGCTCAGCGCCTCCGGTGTGACGCCGACATAGGCCGCGACCTGCGCCAACGGCACGCGTTCGGCAATCGCCGCGTACTGCTCCAGGAACGACCGATAGCGCTCCGTCGCGTCGTCCAGCAGCAGCGTCCGGGTACGGAACTCGGCGGCGACGAGCTTCTCCTCCGTCAGCCGCGTGGTGAAATCCCGCCACCTCCGGCTCTGCCGAGCCAGGGCCGGAAGCACCCCGGGTGCGATCGCCAGGTACCACGTCGGCTCCAGCGTCTGGATCGACCAGTCAGAGGTCGTCCTCGTCAGCATCGCCCGATACGGACACACCAGCGCGTTCTCCGAAGCGAACCCGTTGACGCGCTCCCGCCCGCCGGCGCCGTAGATCACCAGCCGGACCAACCCCCGCATCACGAAGCTCGACCCAGGATTGGCATCCCCCACCCGCGTCAGGTAGTCCCCCTTCGACGCCTTCGCCGCCCGGAACCGCCGCGCCGGCGCCAGTTCCTCGTCCGTCATGCCCGGCACCCGCTCGCGGGCGAACGCTGCGAACTGCTCGAACGGGCTCCCAGACATCATCGGCTCCCCTCTAAGCCATCCCCTCAGCAAGGAACAAGCTCACAGCCGCGTCGCCGGATTCCCCGAGCCGACGAGAAATGCCCGCCGACATGGCTCAGGACATGTCGGCGGGCTGCTCGTGGGGCGAGCTCTCATTCAACGGCCACAGCGGGGGTCTACTTGATCGACCCCGCCGTCAACCCGTCCACGACCTTCCGCTCGATCAGTCCGAACAGGATGATCACCGGAATCGTCGCGATGACCGTGCTCGCGAACAGGTGCCCGTAGTCCACCGTGTACTGCCCGATGTAGTTGTCCACCGCGACCGACAACGGCGCCTTGTCAGGACTCGTCGTCAGTGTCAGGGCCACGATGAACTCGTTCCAGGCCGCGATGAACGTGAAGATCAGCGCCGTCACGATGCCCGGCATCGCCAGCGGGATCGTCACCCGGCGGAACGCCCCGAAGCGCGTCGCGCCGTCGATCATCGCCGCCTGCTCCAGCTCCGCCGGGATGGCCGCGAAGTACGCCGACAGGATCCACACCGCGAACGCCAGGTTGAAGCCGGCGTCCACCATGATCAGCGCCCAGACCGAGTTGATCAGGCCAAGGTCGCGCATCTCGCCGTAGATGCCGATCACCATCGCGGTGGGCTGGAACATCTGGGTGACCAGCACCAGGATCAAGAAGGCCTTGCGGCCGCGGAACTTCTTGCGGGCCGTGTAGTACGCCGCCGGCAGCGCCACGAGCAGCACCAGGAACGTCGCGCCGAACGCGACCTCCAGGGTGATCCGCATGTTGGTGCCGAAGCTGGAGGTGCCGGAGAACACCGAGGTGAAGTTCGACCACTCGAAGTGCTTCGGGATGATCGTCGGGTCGGTGCCCTCCTTCACCGGCCGCAGCGCGGTGAGGAACATCTCCAGGTAGGGCGTGATGAAGATCAGCGCGATCAGGTAGGCGGCGCCCATGATCGCGATCTTCTTGCCGGGCAGGCCGCCCCGGGGCTTGGGCGGACCCGCGTCGACCACCCGGCGGCGGCCGGTGGAGGACGTCGTCAGCGTCGTCATCAGTCGGCCTCGCTGTTCCACTTGCTCACCTTCAGGAAGGCGAAGACGATCACGATCACGAGCAGGAAGTTCACGACCGACAGCGCGGCGGACTCACCGATGTGGCCGCCCTTCTTCAGCACCCACATGAAAACGGTGGTGGTGGAGGTGTCGTAGCCCGGTCCGCCGCGGGTCATCTCCCAGATGATCGGGAAGCTGTTGAACACGTTCATCACGTTGATCACCGCGGCCACCAGCAGCGAGGGGCGCAGCATCGGCAGCGTCACCGAGAAGTAGGTGCGCACCTTGCTCGCGCCGTCCATCTTCGCGGCCTCGTAGACCTCGGCGGGGACGGTCTGCAGGCCGGCGATGACGGTGTAGCTGGTGAACGGGATGGAGACGAAGACCGCGACCGCCATCTCCCAGATGAAGCCGGAGGTCGAGTGCCCCAGCCAGTCCGCGGTCGGGCTGCCGCGGTCCACCAGGCCGACGTCGTCCAACAGGATGTTGATGAAGCCGTAGCCCTGGTAGAGCATGTACTTGAAGATGATCGCGGTCATCATCACCGAGGCCGCCCAGGGCGCGATCAGCGCCCAGCGGGCCACGGTGCGGCCCGGGAACCGCTGGTTGAACAGCTGCGCGACCCCCAGGGACACCACCATGGTGACGCTGACGACCACCACGACCCAGATCCCGGTGCGCATCAGCACCCCGGACAGGTCCTGCTCGCCGAACAGCTTGCTGTAGTTGTCGGTCCCGTTCGACCCCAGGTCCACGCCGTAGCGGGACCAGTGCCGGGTCGAGGACTGGGCCATCTTCACCACCGGCCACAGCACGGCGAAGGCGATCAGCGCGATCGCCGGGCCGATCCAGGCCAGCGGGGCCAGGCCGGACAGGACCGGCCTGGACCCGCGGCGGCGGGGGCGGGGGCGGGGCCGAGTGCTTCGGCCCCGCTCAGCGTGCGTCGTCATCTCGGACGTCCGGGCTCCGGCGCCGCTCAGCTACCGGTGGCGACGGCCTGGATCTGGTCCAGGACGCCCTTCGGGTCGCTGCTGACCGCCTTGCCGACGATGTCCTTGATCTTCTGCGAGGTCGGGTCCCACTGCGGGTCCGAGCTCGGGTACCAGGCCGCCGACGGCAGGGCGTCGATGAACGGCTTCAGCGACGGGGTCTGGGTGGACAGCTCGGTGGCCGCGTCCTGGGTGGCCGGCAGCAGCATGTACTCGTTGTCGAACTGCTCCTGGTACTGCTTCTGCAGCGCGAAGTCGAGGAACTTGCTGACCGCGGCCTTGTGGTCCTTCTTGGTGTTGAAGGCCTCGATGAAGTCCGCGACGCCCAGCGGGGAGCTCAGCGGGCCGGTCTTGCCCGGGATCGCCACCGACTTCCAGTTGTCGCCGATGGTGCCCTGCTTCAGGATCGGGATCAGCGCCGGGGAGCCGTTGATCATGCCGATGTTGCCCGAGGCGAAGTCCTTCCACAGGTCGGTGCGCTTCTTGGTGGCCGGGTCGGACTCGGTCAGGCCGGGCTTGACCAGGTTGGCGGTCAGCCACTGGAAGGTCTCGACGTTCTGCGGGGAGTTGATCGCCCACTTGCCCGAGGCGTCCTTGTAGCCGCCGCCGTTGCCCAGCGTCCACAGGTAGGTCTCGGCCTGCGCCTCCTCCGAGCCCAGCGGCAGGCCGAAGCCGGTCTTGCCGAGCGCCTTGATCTTGGCGGCGTCGGCGGCCACGTCGGCCCAGGTCTTCGGGGCGTCGGTGATGCCGGCCTGCTTGAACAGGTCGGTGTTGTAGAAGAACGCGCGGGTGGAGGTGGTGAACGGGATGCCGTACTGCGCCTGCTGCCCGTCGGCGCCCTTGGTCTGGCCCAGCTCGGCGACGTGCGGGATCAGGTTCTTCAGGGTGTCCGCGGAGACGATGTCCGAGGCCTTGTACAGCAGGCCCTGCGCCGCGACGTCGGCGTAGCCGCCGCCCTCGAACAGGTCCGGGGCGTCGTTGTTCTGGATCGCCGTGGTCAGCTTGGTGGCCAGGTTGTCCCAGGTCGCCATCTGCAGGTCGACCTTGATGTTCGGGTTCTTGGCCTGGAAGTCGTTGATGATCTGCTGCCAGTACAGCTTGGTGTCGTCCTTGTCGCTGCTGCCGTAGGACGGCGCGAGCAGCGAGATGGTCACCGGCTTGGCGGAGTCGCCGGAGTTGCCGCCGGTCGAGGAGCCGCCGGCGGAGGACTTGCTCGAGGAGCACGCGCTCAGGGCGAGGGACGCGACCAGACCGGTCGCGGCGAGGGTGGCGAGACGCTTCACCTGGGTTCCACCTTTGTCGTCAAGGGTGAGGGAGGAGGCACAACAGGGACTACGGATCGTGCGGTTACGCTGATCAGCCCATGTCAAACAGCGTCTACGGACCTCGTCCGGAAACCAGACGCCGGGCTGCGGCGGCCGACTGCTGGCACACGCTAATTCGGAAACGCCGAGCGGTATAGACCAGAGGGGCTTCAGGTATAGACCAGTTATCAAACCGTCACCTGAGAACGCTGATAAATACGGACAAAGATGGACGCGATCCAGGGCTTGTAAGCGACTTCAGGGTGAACCGCCGCTGTGCCACGGATGATCGAAAAGCCCCGCGGCGGCCTCCCGGCGGCCCGGTCCGCCCGACGCCACCGTGACCGGATCGTTCCGCATCCGGCCCGGAACCGGACTGCCGCGGACCCCGGTGCGGCGGCGAGCATGAAGGCATGACCAAGCGAGCCCTCATCGTCATCGACGTCCAGGAATCCTTCCGCGCCCGCCCGCTGTGGCGGCTCATCGACAACCCCGACGTCGCCGACGACGTCAACCGGCTGGTGGACCACGCCCGCGACCGCGGCGACCTGGTGGTCTGGGTCCTGCACGTGGAGCCGGGCACCGGGACGACCTTCGACCCGGCCGGCGGCCACGTCCGCTACCTCGAGGGCCTGCGCGCACCCCGCGCCGGCGAGCCCGAGCTGCGCAAGACGTCCCACAACGCGTTCACCACCACGAACCTGCAGCAAATCCTCACCGAGCGCGGCGTCGGCGAGGTGCTGATCTGCGGGATCCGGACCGAGCAATGTTGTGAGACCACCGCACGGGTGGCCTTCGACCTGGGCTATCGGGTCACGTTCGTGGTCGACGCGACCGCCACCAACCCCATCCCGCACCCCGACGCGCCGGCCGACCTGACGCCGGAGGAGCTCGTGGCGGACCCGCGCACGCTGTCCTCCGAGGCCGTCGTGGAGCGCACGGTCTTCGCGCTGTCCGGGCGGTTCGCGACGATCGCCACCGTGGCCGGCGTGGCCGGCGGAGTCGGCGTAAGCTGACCGGATCGTGAACGTCGTCTTCCTGCTGATGCCCCGGCTGCACCTGCTGGACCTGTCCGGACCGGCCCAGGTGTTCTCCACAGCCGACGATCTCGGCTATCCGTACCGGCTGCACTACGTGGCGGAGCAGGAGGACGTGGCCACCGCGCAGGGGATCGGGCTGCGCGCCGAGACCGAGTGGCCGGCCACCGGCCCGGACGATCTCGTGGTGGTGCCCGGCTGGCGCTCCCCGGTCCTGAAGGGCGGGCCGCGGCCGGACCGGCGGACCCTGGGCCGGGTGGTCGCGCACCACGCCGCCGGCGGCGTGGTGGCCAGCGTCTGTTCCGGCGCCGACCTGCTGGGCCAGGCCGGGCTGCTGGCCGGCCGCCGCTGCACCACCCACCACGAGCTCCAGGACGAACTGGCGGCGCGCTACCCGGACACCCGCGTGGAGCGCGACGTGGTCTACGTGACCGACGACCGGGTGGTCACCTCGGCCGGCATCGCCAGCGGCATCGACCTGGCGCTGCACCTGGTGGCCGGGCACCACGGCCCGGCCGCCGCGGCCCGGGTGGCGCGCTCGATGGTGGTCTACGCGCGCCGGGCCGGCACCGAATCGCAGGACAGCGCGATGCTCCGGCACCGCTGGCATCTGCGGGACGCGGTGCACCGGGCCCAGGACCGGATCGACGCCTCGTTCGCCGAACCGCTGCGGCTGACCGACCTGGCGCGCGCCTGCGGCGTGAGCGAGCGGACGCTGACGCGGCAGTTCGTGGAGAGCACGGGGCTGACACCGCTGCGCTATCAGCAGACGCTGCGGGTGGAGCGGGCGGAGCATCTGATCGGACACGGGGCGACGGTGGAGGCCGCCGCGCGGGCGGTCGGTTTCGCCGATGCGCGGATGCTGCGGCGGTTGCGCTCGCGCGTTGAGTGCTGAGTGCTGAGTGCTCGACGCTGAACACCGCGTGCCCTATAGGACAACGCTCCACACGCGCAGGGATGCGTAGCGTAATGCGCCGCGCTGCTCTGCGTTATGCAGCGCATAGCACTGAGTGAGCTTGTGCCTCGCCGAGCGATGTCGCGATGCGCAGCGTTATGCATTCTGTTGCCCGGCGTGATGCACTGGACGGCGTGTTGTGTGACGCACTGCGTTACCCGGGGGGATCGGCGCCTGTTCCGGCGCGCCCCTTCAGACGTTGCGACGTGCGCCAGAACACACCTGTTCGCCCCCTTGATCCGGAACCGTCGGCGGTGGTTTCCGCGTCTGAGATCCAGACGCGAAAACTGGCAAGCTGGCGGCACCCATCAATGAATGGCCATACTCTGTGGCTGGATCGGGGACCGGAGCGAGAGGATTGTGAATGACACCGGCACCGACGGGAAGGACCGGCGACGGGTATCCGGGGCGCGGGGTGCCACCGCGCTCGGACCGGCCGCAGGGGCCGCCCCGAGGCCGTGAGGTCCCCCGCCCCCGTCCGCCGCAGGACCGGCGCCAGGGCCCGGCCGGCCCGGACCAGGGTCCGGTGGCCGAGCCCCGGACGCCCTGGGACGACTACGCCACTCCCCCGCGCCCGCAGCGGCCCGGGCGGCAGCAGCCGGGCCGGGATCCGCGCGCCGATCCGCGGAACGATCCGCGCCAGCCGCGCGATCCGAGCTTCCAGCAGAATCCGAGCCACCAGCCGCGTCCCGGGCACCGCGCCCCCGGGCCGGGTCAGCCCGGTCAGACCGGCCAGCCCCGGCAGCAGCCGGGCCAGCAGCCGCAGAACCCGAGCTTCCAGCGCCTGGAGGGCGCGACCCGGGACATGCGGTCGGTGGAGGAGACGCACGTCCCGCGGGGCCGCCGCCGCCGGGTACCTCAGGATGTTGAGGAACCGCGTGCCGCCGTCGTGGCCGGGCCCGGCGGCCGGCCCCGCGGCGGGCGCGGGGCCCTGGACCGCGACGATCTGTCGAGCAGCTTCCAGGGCGGCCTCGACCAGGACTACGGCGAGTACGCCGCGTACGGCGACGCCGACGACGACACCGACGGCGCGGACGACCCCGATGCCCGCACCGACGGCCACCGCCGCCGACGCCAGCGCCGCAAGGACCGGCTGACCCCGGCGCAGCGCCGCCGCCGCAAGCTCATCCGGCGCTGCGTCGCGGGCGTGTTCGGCCTCTTCTTCCTGGTGACGGGCTACTCGCTGTACGGCGCGCTGACCGAGCCGGGCAACATGAGCGCGCAGGCGCGCGTCGCGGAGTGGGCGCGCGGGCACTGGATGGGCTGGGCGGTCACCTGGCTGGAGAACCAGCAGTACCAGAACGACAAGCCCAAGACCGGCGGCAACCTGTCCCCCTCGCAGCTCGCCGATCTGGCCCCGCCGACGTCCGCCGCGCCGTCGCTGGCCAAGAACGAGCAAGTGCTCCCGCCGATGAAGCCGTTCGTCCCCAACCCGGTGCCCGGCGAGGGCCAGTGGCATCCCACGGTCGTGGTGAACGGCATCCCGGTCGTCCAGACCGCCCAGCTCCGCTCGGACCCCGACCACCTCCAGTACCTGTCGGCGGTGGCGTGGATGGACCAGAAGCACGCCAGCTTCGTCCTGCACCCGGGCTCCCAGCAGCCCGGAACGGCCGGCTACAACCAGACCGACCACCTGTCCGGGGACCAGCTGAAGAACCTGATCGCCACCTGGAACGGCGCCTTCCTGCTGAAGCCGAACGACGCCCACGGCGGCTTCTACCTGAACGGCAAGACCTTCGGCAAGCTGGTCGACGGCCAGGCCTCCGAGGTGTTCTACAAGGACGGCACGATGAACGTCGGGCCCTGGAACACCGGCCCGAACCTCCAGTTGGGCCCGAACGTGGTCGGCGTCCGGCAGAACCTGACGCTGCTGGTGGACAACGGCCAGATCAACCCCAGCGTGGACAGCGACGACAAGAACCTGTGGGGCGTGACCGTCAAGAACGCGTACTTCGTGTGGCGCAGCGGTATAGGCATCACCGCCGACGGGAACGTGGTGTACGCGATGGGCCCGGCGCTGTCCGTGCGGACCCTGGCCGAACTGCTGCAGCGCGCCGGCGCGGTCCGGGCGATGGAGCTGGACATCAACCAGCAGTGGGTGTCGTACATGACGTACGACGGGAGTAAGGACCCGATGAACCCCGCCTCGACGAAACTGCTGGACTTCGCCCGCACCGAGCGGCGGTACTTCTCCACGGAAGAGCGCGACTTCGTGGCCGTATACAGTCGCTGAGTTCGAATACTCTCGCCCTCACGCTCCCCTATCGCTACCTTTGTTCCGGTAGCGAGAGGGGAGCGCTTTCTTATGAACGCGAACGTACTCGGGATCATTCTGATCGTGCTGGCGGCGACGGGGGCCGGAGCCCTGTGGTTCGACACCGTGCGAAAACGCGACAAGTGACACGTGGCGCCGGCAGCCGGCCGCGAACGGCCGGCCCCGCGCCCGGACGCCGGCGTGCTGCCACGCCGGCGTGGCTTGATCAGTACCCGCCCGAGCCGTATCCGCCACCGGACGTCGAGGGGCTCGACGGCGCCGGAGTGGTGGCACCGGCGGCCAGGCCCGGAGTGGCGACGTACCACTTGCCCATCACACCCTCGCCGGAGGCCTGCCCGGCGGCGGTGTCCGGCTTGTACTCATACAGCGGGTGGCCGTTGTAGATGACCTGGCTGCCGTTGGCACCGGTGGCCACGGTGAGCTTTCCGGTCACTCCGGACGCTTCGGTGGGGCTGGCCGAGACCAGCGGCGGCCACAGCGCCGCGCAGTCGGCGGTGCAGGTGGGCTGGCCGCCGGCCGTGTCCGGGGTGAAGTAGTAGAGCGTGTGACCGTCGGGTGCGGTGAGCACCGTCGTCTGGGTGCCGCTGACCTTCGCCATGCCGGTGGACACGGTCGTCCCCGCGGCGGGGGAACTCGGGGCGGAGGTGGACGGCGGACTGCCCGTCGACGACGACGGCGTGCTCTTGCTCGAGGAGCAGGCGGCGGCGAGGGTCAGCAGGGCGGCCACCGACACCAGGGCGGTGGTGCGCCGGGCGGTGGTGCGCCGGGCGCTGACGGGGAAACCCGGCTTGGACATGATCGTGCCCCCTTGGGTCCGTGGAGGATTCGTCCTCCATAGGTGGCACGTATGACGGACCGTTTCGGTTCGGCCGGGTTTCCCTCGCTATGCTCTAGGACGTCTGGATCAGGGTCAGAGTCGTCCACACCCCGACGTGCACGCGGAACCCGGCCTCCACCGGGAACGCCTGGTTCGGCGGGATCGGCGCGGTGTCGTCGTTGAGCACGGTGCCGTTCATCGACTCCAGGTCCACCACCGACCATCCGCCGTCGGGCCGCCTCTGGAACACGGCGTGCAGATGCGAGACGCCGGGGTCGGTGGGCGGGCCGGACAGGTCGATCTCGACGGTGCCGCGCTTGCCCGTGCGGCCGATGCGGACCGTGTCGCCGGTGAGGGTGAAGTGGCGGTCGGGGCAGTAGGCCGGGAAGGGGTAGGCGACGGGGTCGATCTCGCCCTCGGCGACGACGGCGTCGTAGTAGGCGCGGTCGGCGCTGGCGATCGCGACCCAGCCGGTCGCGGTGCCCGAACCGGCCGCCGTGCCGTTGACCGGGGTGCTGAGCGCCGGGGTCAACGGGTCGGCGGCGATGGTGCCGGCCCGGGGGTCGGAGGTGCCGGCCGGCGCCGGACCCGCCGACCGGCCGGACGGCCCGGACTGGCCGGAGGACGAGGAGGACGCGCCAGACGACCCGGACGACCCGTTCCCCGAGCCCTGGGCCGCCGCCCGCGCCGCCTCCTCGGCCTTGCGCAGCTCCTTCTCCAGGTCGGCCATCGGGTCTGAACCGGCAGAGCCCTGCGACGCGGAGGCGCCGCCGTTCGTGCCGGACGTCCCCAGGGCACCCGTGCCGCCTTGCGGCCCGGCACCGGCACCGGCCAGCGTCGGCGCCGTCATCGTCGGCGCGGGCTGCTCGTTCGCGAAGTCGAACCCGCACCCCTCGCAGAAGGTGTCGCCGGACTGCCGGGGCAGCAGGCAGTTGGGGCACGGCTCGCCGGCCGACCCGTACACCGACGCGCCCGCGCCGGAGCCGCCGGCCGCCGGTCCCGAGCCGCCCGAGGAGCCGCCCCCGGTCGGGATCGGCGGCGGCGCGCCGATCGACAGACCGCACTCGTCGCAGTAGTCGGTCGCGACCGACTGGTGCCCGTCCGGACACGTGGCCATGGTCATCCACCCGCCTTCACGCCGGACGCGGTGTCGCGCCGCCGGCCGTTACCCGTCGTCATCGTCGTCATCTCCCCGCGGGCCCGTCGGCGGCAGCGGCCGCCCGGGCCCGTATCAGTGTTCGTCGTCCTGTCCCCCGAGAACCCGAGACTCCTGGACCTAGTTCCGCTTGGCTCGCACGGTCTTCGTCGACACCACGTCCAGCTCCATCACGTCCCCCTTGTCCACCTTGGCCTTGGCCCGGACCTTGGAGGTCGCGGGGTCCACCTCGGTCACCTTCCGCAGCATCTTGACGGTGTCCTCGTGCCCGGACTCCACGGCCAGGTCCATGGCCCGGCCCAGCCGCGCGGTGGCGGTGTCCAGGTCGCCGGCCTTCTGCGCGTCCAGCCCTTCCTGGATCGCCGCCGCCATCTCGGCCTGCCCGGTGTAGTGCGCCACCCGGCCGTTGATCCGCGTCGAGAGGTCCTCGTCCTCGGTCCAGACGGCGCGGATCTTGTCCTCGCCCAGGAGGGTGGCGCCGCCGGAGTCCTTGGCGACCAGCTGCACCCGGCCGGCCAGCTTCTCCTGGCCGATGTTCCCGGGCTCCACCTCCACGCAGATGTGGTACTCCCGGGTCTCGGCGCCCCAGGCGCCGGTCGGGTAGTCGCCGGTCAGCGGGTTGTCGCCGGGGATCCGCATCCCGGTCAGGTCGGACAGCGTCGGGCTGACCTGCTTGACGTAGCGCACGACCGCGCCCTTGGGCGCCCACAGCCGCAGCGCCACGTCGGCGACTTCCTTGCCCATGCTGTTCGCCGTCATCTCGCGGAAGTCCTCGGCCAGCCGGGCCGGCTCGCGGATGATGCCGACGCTGCCGAGCAGCGCCTCGGATATCTTGCGCAGCTCGTTGACCTCCCAGTCCTCGCCGATCCCGCGGCAGTCGGCGGTGAAGTTGCCGATGCTGGCCTGGATGGCGCGGGCCAGGTCGGCCGGGGTCTCGGACTCGTCCTTGCCGTCGGTGAGCAGGATCGCGTGCTTGATGGCGTGCGGGTGGGCGTCGAAGATCCGGTTGGCCTGGGCCAGCCAGCGGCCCATCGCGGTGCCGCCGTTGGCGGCCAGCCGGGACACCGCGTCCTTGGCCTGGGCGCGGGTCTGGTAGTCGGCGCGCAGCAGGTGGCCGCCGGTCGGGTAGACCACGCGGGCACCCTCGGTGCCGGCCACCACGGCGAAGTACGCGCCGTCGCTGAGGGTGTCGATGGCGACCTTGGTGGCCTCCTTGGCGGCCATCATCTTGGTGCGCGGGTAGTCCATCGAACCGGAGCAGTCGACGATGATGACCTCGACGTTGTCCTTGCCGGCGGGGCCGGCGGCCGAGGAGCCGTAGGCCTGGGGCGCCGAGGACCCGCCGGCGCCGGGCGCGGCGGTCAGCGTGACCACGGCGTGCACCTCGCGCACGCCGGCCGCCAGGAACTCGTTCTGGTTGATCTCGAAGGCGAAGTTCGGGTACTGGCTCATGGCTGCGGCTTGCTCCTTCATGCGCTCTGGTCGGCGGGTGCCGGGACCGGGTAGGGGACGAGGACGGCGGTGATGTTGTCGTGGCCGCCGGCGTCCAGGGCGGTGCGCACCAGACGGGTCGCGGCGGGCATCGGCTCGGTGAGGGCCTCCGGCAGCGCCAGCGCGGCCAGGTCGGCGGCCGCCTCGACGTAGTTCCACAGGCCGTCGCTGCACACCAGCACCACGCCGGGGCCGGACGGGACGAAGGACAGCACGTGCGGCTCCGGGGCGCCGGAGTCGTCGCCGAGCCAGGCCTCGATGGCGTGCGAGCCCTCCTCGGCGTCGTCCCGGGTGAGCTGGCGCGAGCCGCCGTCGGCGGCCAGCCAGTAGGCGCGGCTGTCGCCGAGCCAGCCGACGGTGATCCCGGTGTCCGCGCCGACCAGGGCCGAGACGTAGGTGCAGGCCGGCGGGTTGCCGTGGTCGGAGTCCCGGGACAGCGCCGCCACCGCCGCGTCGGCGGTGCGCACGGCCTGCGCGGTCAGCTCCTCGGCCGCGCCCTCGCCGGCCTGGACCGCGGTCAGCAGCAGCCGGGCGGCGGCCGAGACCGCGGCGGCCGAGGCCTCGTCGGGGCGCTCGGAGGTGGACACCCCGTCGCAGACCACGGCGACGATGACGGTGCGGCCGTCCGGCGTCACCGCCGGGCGCAGCGCCATCGAGTCCTCGTTGCGGTGGTGCCGGCGGCCGCGGTCGCTGATCCCGGCCACCACCCGCAGGTCGACCTCCATCCGGTCGCGGCGGCGCGGCTGCAGGTCGCCGCAGTCCACGCAGTAGCCCTCGGCGTCGATCTCGGTGCCGCCGCAGGACACGCAGGGCCGGGGCCCGGCGGCCACGGCCGGCTCCTCCTCGCCGGTGACCGGTTCGGCCAGCGCGTAGCCGCATTCCTCGCAGAACCGGGACCCGGAGTCCATCACCAGGTCGGTGGCCCCGCAGTTCGGGCAGGCCAGCTGTAACGGCATGGCGGGCTCCGCCTCCTCCTCCGCGCCGTCCGCGAGGGCGGCGGTCTCGGGCACTGTATCGGGGGCCGGCCGGGAGGGGTCCCCGGCCGGCGAGGCGGGGTCGGTCCGGTACACGCCGAGGCCGAGGGCGGGGCCGGCCGCGGCGGCCGGCTCGACGCCGTTCGCAGCGGTCTGCGGGTCCGGACCGGCACCGTTCGCAGTGCTCTGAGCGTCCGGCGCGGTCTCGGCCGCCGCCGCGTCGGTGCTGGCCGCGTCGGTGCTGGCCGCGTCGGCGCCGGCCGCGAACCCGGCCACGGCGTCGTCGGCAGCGGCAGCGTCGGTCTCGGTCTCGGT
>JABFXP010000558.1 GCA_013361685.1 Catenulispora sp. | reverse complement strand
GATCGCGCGGGCGGCGCGGCGGTCGCCGGCGGCCAGTTCGCCGACCGCGCGGCCGCCGCCGCAGCCGACGTCGACCACGGTGCGGCCGGCGTAGTCGCCGAGCAGTTCGTAGGAGCGGGCACGCAGCGCGGCAACCTGCGGTTGCGCGTCGCCGGCGTCGAGGACGGTCAGCAGACTGGACATGCCCGCCATGCTCCGACTTAATGTCGACATGAAGTCAAGTGCGCCGCCGGACTCGGTGCCGGCCCCGATGACGAGCCGATCGGCGAGTCCGACGCGGAAATCGGCGGAAGTCCCGACCCCGACCCCGATGACCATCGGCGAAGTCGCCGCGCGCTTCGACCTCCCCACCCACGTCCTGCGCCACTGGGAGTCCGTCGGCCTGCTCTCCCCGGCCCGCGCCGTGGCCGACCGCCGCCGCTACACCGGCGACGACCTGGTCCGCGTCGCCTCGATCGTGGCGCTGAAACGCGCCGGCATGTCGCTGCCCGACATCGGCACCTTCCTCGCCACGCTGCACACCCCCGCCCGCAAGGAAGTGCTGCGCCGCAACCGCGACGAGGTGAGGGCCAAACTGGCGGCGCTGGAGTCCGCGCTCGCGCTGATCGAGGCCGGGCTGAAATGCACCCACGAGGACCTCACCACCTGCCCGAGCTATCAAGCGCTGCTGGCGCATGGCGACGTGCCCGCCTCCGGGGAGGAAACGGAGCCTGGAACTCCTCGACGGGCACGCCGGTCATAGGGCGCGTCGGCGCGACACGGAACACCGGGGTGACGTGTCGCGGGATCCGGGCGATTCATGATCGACGCCCTCGGCCCGGACCGGGTTTCCCGTTACCCGGTCCGGGCTCGGCTATCCGGGTTCTTTCATATGAGCTCTGCGATTTCGGCGGCGGTCCGCTGACGTGGAGCGACGCGGCGCCCCTGGCTCCGCGGCGCTACTCGATCCGCGGCGACCCCCGTCGCAGGATCCGCCGTCCGGGCAGCAGCACCGCCGCCGCGCCGGGGACCGCGACCGCCGTGAGCAGGCCGGTCAAAGCCAGCGGCGGGATCGAGAGGTTCGCCAGGCCGACGATGCCGGCCGCGTAGGCGAACAGTGTCACTGCGGCGACCGCCGCGCCGACCACGATGCCGGTGCCGAGGATGATCACCGCCTCCAGCCGCAGCGCCCGCAGGAGCTGGTCCCGGGTGGCGCCGACCAGCCGCAGCAGCGTCAGCTCGCGGCGCCGGGAGGCCGTCGCGACCCCGAGCGTGGTCACCACGCCGACCAGGATGAACCCGGCGATCGCCAGCACGGCGATCAGTCCCACCAGGTTGTCGTGCCGCACCCGCTCGCTCAGGCTCCGGCCGTAGTCGGCGGCGGAGGCGGTGTGCAGGCCGGCGAACGCACTGGTCAGCGGGCTGAGATCACCGTCTCCGTCGACGAGCACGTAGTCGTCCAGCTGGCTCGTCGCGTGCGCGGCCACCAGCGCGCGGGGCAGCAGCACGTCGCCGAAGCCCAGGCCGCGGTCGTAGAGCGCCACCACCTTCAGCGTCACCGGCGTCCCGTCGCCGAGCCACAGGTCCTTGGTGTCGCCGACCTTCGTGTCGTGCGAGACCGCCGAGCTCAGCGCGATCGTGCCCGGCTCGTTCAGGCCCGCCAGCGAACCGGCTGTGACCAGCGGGTCCAACGTCCGGGCCGCCCCGCCTTCCAGACCCTGCGCCGCCAGCGACTGCGGCGACGTGTCGAGGTTCCACACCGGCATCACCACCGTGGTCCGCTTCACCGCCGTCACGTCGGTGATGCCCGGCAGCGCCTTCGCCGCGTCGTAGGCGGCATGCGGGATGCCGGGGCCGGCCGAGGACAGCACCCGGTCGGCGCGCAGGCCGTCGCGACTCTGGACGGTGGTGGCGTTCGCGGTCGTGGTCTGGGCGAACAGCTGCACCCCGGCGAAGGACACCGCCAGCGCCACCGGGGTGATGACGGCGGCCATCCGGACGGCGGCGGCGCGCGCCGACCCGGCCGCCAGCGCGCCGGCGATCGGCGACAGGCGGCGCAGCGGGGCCGCGAGCAGCCGGGTCCCGGCGCGCGCGATCCACGGCCCGAGCAGCGCCACCGCCCACATCAGCGAGATCACCAGGCCGGGCAGCGCCGAGGCGGCGGCCTGGCCGCCGGCGGCCAGCGTCACCACCAGCATCGCCCCGCCGAGCAGCGTGAACACCACGCCGGTGACGACCCGCCAGCGCGGCAGGCGCTTGGGCTCGACGGCGGTCTCGCTCAGGGCCTGCACCGGCTTGATCTTCGACACCCGCCGGGAGGCCAGCCAGCCGATGCCGACCGCGGCCAGGACGGTCACCAGCGCCGACCCCACGACCGGGATCGGGCTCAGCGTCAGCTCGAAGTCGTCGGGCAGCACACCCTGGGAGGTCATGACGTTTTTCAGCAACGCGCCGAGGCCGAGCGAGGCGGCGCCGCCGACCAGGGCGGCGGGGACCGCGATCCGCAGCATCTCGCGCACGATGATCCGCCGGACCTGGCGCGGCGTGGCGCCGACGGCGCGCAGCACGGCCAGCTCCCGGGTGCGGTGCCGCACCGACAGCTCCAGCAGGCCGGACACGACCAGCAGCGCCACCAGCAGCCCGATGCCGCCGAGGCTGCCGGTGTCGGCCAGCTGGTCGGAGCGGCCGGCCTGGAGCTGCGGGTGCTCCACGTCGCCGCGCGCCGCGCCGGTGGCGACGACGAGACCGGGCACGGCGTGCCTGAGCGCGGAAGCGGAGACGTGGGCGCCGGGCGCGGGCAGGACGACGAGCGCGTCGGCGCGGTCGGGGTGGCCGGACAGCGTCTCAGCCTGCTGCTGGGTGAAGTACAGCGTTGCGGGCGGGCCCGCGTTGCTGACACCGCTGACGCGGTAGCGCTCCGGCGCGCCGTCGATCTGCAGCGAGATCTGGGAGCCGGTGCCGACGCCGAGCCGGGTCGCGGAGTCCGTGTCGAGGACGACGTCGTGGGCTGTGGCCGGGGCTGTGCCGGATGCGAGGGTGGTGGGTGTCAGCTTGGCCGAGTCCCAGCCGTGGCCGGTGAGTATCGGCGTTGTGGGAGTTGTCGCGGATGCCGACGCAGGCTCAGAAGCTGCGCCGGCGGCGCCTGCGGGGACCACCGGAACTGAGAAGTCTGCGACCACATCCCGGACCCCGGCCACCGCCTTCAGCGCCGCGGCTTGCGCCACCGGCACCCGGTTCTTCTCAACCAGCGGCCGGGACTCGCTGCTCTTGTCCTCCCCGCTGCCTTGGACGACGGTGATGCTCTGCTTGCCGTGGACGACCGCGGCGGCGGAGGCGTAACGGTCCACCTGGCCGTGCGAACGCACGCCGGACTCGATCAGCACGCCGAACGCGCCCAGCACCATGGCCGCCACCGCCAGCGCGGTGGCGACGCCGAAGGCGATGCCCTTCCTCACAGCGTCTCCCAGCGGTTCAGGACCGTCGCGGCGGTCGGGGCGGCGAGCTCGTCGACGATGCGGCCCTCGGACAGGAACACCGCGCTGTCGGCCCAGGCCGCGGCGGTCGGGTCGTGGGTGACCAGCACCACGGTCTGGCCGGTGGCGTCGACGGCCTCGCGCAGCAGCCGCAGCACGTGCCCGGCGGTGCGCGGGTCCAAGGCGGCGGTCGGCTCGTCGGCGAAGACGATCTCCGGCCGGGTGACCAGCGCGCGGGCCACCGCGACCCGCTGTTGCTGGCCGCCGGAGAGCTGGGAGGGCTTGTGGTCCAGGCGCTCGGCCATGCCGACGCGGTGCACCACCTCGGTCAGCCACTGCCGGTCGGCGCGGCGGCCGCCGAGGAAAAGCGGCAGCGTGATGTTGCGCTCGACGTCCATGGAGGGCACGAGGTTGTAGCCCTGGAAGACGAAGCCGACCCGGTCGCGGCGCAGCCGGGTGAGCTCGGTCTCCTTCAGCTCCCCCAGGTCGGTGGCGCCCAGGCGGACGGTGCCGGAGGTGGGGCGGTCCAGGCCGGAGGCGCAGTGCAGGAAGGTGCTCTTGCCGGAGCCGGAGGCCCCCATGATCGCGGTGAAGGTGCCGCGGCGGAACGTCCAGCTGACGTTGTCCAGCGCGGTCACCCGGCCGCGGCCCGAGCCGTAGGTCTTGGTCACGCGTTCGAGCGTCACGGCGGCGCCGCCGGGGCCGGCGGGGTGGTGCGTGGCGGCGTACGCCGCCGGCTGGCCGGCGGTCGCGGTCACGGCGTTCGGGGCGGTCATAGGCGCTCCTGCGGTGGTGGATCAGAGGTCGGTCGGATCCGGTGGATCAGTACGCCTTCGACGCTAGTTTCGGCGCCGGGGCCGCCCCAGCAGCCGCGGTCCCCTCTTGGGGGTGTAGCGCGCTACACCATCGCGGTGGGGCCAGCCGTGCCGACACGCCGCCACCAGCGCCTTAGAGTTGGTGGCGTCATGAAGATCCGCGCCGCGACCTCCCGAGCCCTGCGGGCGACCTGGTACCTGGTCGCCGGGCTGCGCACGGTGCTGCCCGCGCTGGCCGGCGTCTGCCTGCTGCCGCTGGCGCTGCTGCTGGCGTTCGGGGTGCCGGGGCTGCCGTGGGTGGCCGGGCGGATCCGGGTCCTGACCAACGTCGAGCGCCGCCGGGCCGCGCAGGTGCTCGGCCACCCGATCCAGGAGCCGGCCGTACCGCAGCCGATCAACGCCTATCAGCAGTATTTCTCGCTGATGCGCTCCTCGGCGACGTGGCGGGATATCGCATGGATGTTCGTGCACGGATTCGCCGGGCTGCTGATCGCGGTGGTCTCGGTGGAGGCCTGGCTCGCGATCCCGTGGTACCTGACGCTGCCGTTCTGGTGGTGGACGCTGCCGCCGGGCACGCTCGGCGCCATCTGGCAGATCCACACCTGGCCGCAGGCGATCGCCTATCCGCTGTTCTCGGTGGCGCTGATCGGCCTGCTGCAGCTGTGGATTCAGCCCCGGCTGGCGCGGCTGCAGGCCTGGTACGCCGAGCGGCTGCTCGGCCCGACCCGCCGCACGGAGCTGGCGGCGCGCGTGGAGTCGCTGACCGAGACCCGCGCCCAGGCGCTGGAGGCGCACGGCGCGGAGCTGCGCCGGATCGAGCGCGACCTGCACGACGGCACCCAGGCGCAGCTGGTGAGCGCGGCGCTGCGGCTGGGGCTGGCCGACCAGCGGTTCGACGCCGACCCCGCCGGCGCCCGCAAGCTGGTGCTGGACGCCCGCGCCGGCATCGAGGACGCCCTGTCGGAGCTGCGCACCGTGATCCGCGGCATCCACCCGCCGATCCTCAGCGACCGCGGCCTGCCCGGCGCCGTGCGCGCGCTGGCCGCCGGCCGCCCGATGCCGGTGACCGTCGAGATCCCGGACCCGCACCGCCGCTGCCCGGCGGCGGTGGAGGCGGCGGCGTACTTCGTGGTGGCCGAGGCGCTGACCAACGTCGCCAAACACAGCGGCGCCCGCCACGCCACGGTGGCGCTGCGCCACACCGGGCCGTACTTGACCGTCCGGATCCACGACGACGGCCACGGCGGCGCCGACCCCGCGGCCGGCAGCGGCCTGGCCGGCATCCGCCGCCGCGTGGCCGCCCTGGACGGCGTGACCAGGATCGACAGCCGCACCGACGGGGGCGGGACGACCGTGGAGGTGGAACTACCGTGCGGCTTGTGATCGCCGAGGACAACGTCCTGCTGCGCGAGGGTCTGCAACTGCTGCTGACCACCGTCGGCCACGAGGTGGTCGCCCTGGCCGGCAGCGGCCCGGAGGTGGTCCCGACCCTGCTGGAGCACCGCCCCGACGCGGCGATCCTGGACGTCCGCCTGCCCCCGGGCTTCCGCGACGAGGGCCTGCGCGCCGCGATCGAGGCCCGCCGCCTGCTCCCGGGCCTGCCGATCCTGGTGCTGTCGCAGTACGTGGAGGAGACCTACGCCGCCGAACTCCTGCGCGACGGCGCCGCCGGCATCGGCTACCTGCTGAAGGACCGCGTGGCCCGCGTCTCGGAGTTCCAGGAGGCCCTGGAGCGCGTCGCCGCCGGCGGCACCGCCCTGGACCCCGAGGTGGTCTCCCAGCTGCTGACCCGCCGCGACCCCCTCGACGCGCTGACCCCGCGCGAACGCGAGGTGCTGTCGCTGATGGCGCAGGGGCTGGACAACCCGACCATCGCCGGCTCGCTGGTGATCACCGAGCGGTCGGTGAGCAAGCACATCACCAACATCTTCCAGAAGCTGGGGCTGCCGCCGGATGAGGCCGGGGACCGGCGGGTGCGGGCGGTGTTGGCTTATTTGGAGGCGGGGGCTTAG
>JABFXP010000759.1 GCA_013361685.1 Catenulispora sp. | reverse complement strand
GCCCGGTCGGTCACCGGGGACGACATCACGATCGACGTCGCGGTCCGTCCGACCGCCGACACCTCGGCGAGGAACTCCTCCAAGTGGCTGACGTCGCGGGCGGCGATCTTGAGGATCCAGCCGTCTACGCCGACCATGTGGTGGGCCTCGAGTACTTCCGGCCGGGCTGTGACGGCTGCCAGGCGGGCGTCGCGGAAGCCGATTCCGCGGTCGGTGTCCAGGCGGACGAAGGCTTGGATTCCGTAGCCGAGGCGGGTGGGGTCGACGCGGGCTGTGTAGCCGGTGACGACTCTGGTCTCCTCCAGGCGGCGGACGCGTTCGGTGACGGCGGCTGGGCTCAGGTTCACTCGGCGGCCGAGTTCGCTCAGGGTCACGCGGCCGTCGGATTGGAGTTCGGCCAGGATTTTGGCGTCCACTTTGTCCAGTTTTGCTCTGGTGGCCGGGGAATCGACGGTGGAAGTGGCGGAACGCCGTGGATCTTTCGGCGGAATGGCTGGAACACCCATGAACACCCCTTCGTCGAAGATCGGCCGACTGTAACACTTAAGGCCATGCTCGGTACTGTTCATCTCCCCGAATTCCTGCTCGGAGCAGTGCTCATAGTCCTGCTGCCCGGGCCGAATTCGCTCTACGTCTTGTCTGTCGCCGCGCGTAAAGGCGTCCGTCGTGGCTACACCGCCGCCGCCGGTGTCTTCCTCGGTGACACGGTGCTGCTGACGCTGACCGCGCTCGGTGGTGCGTCGCTGTTGGGCCGGTCGCCGGCGTTGTTCGACGTCGTCAAGTACCTCGGTGCCGCGTATCTCGCCTACCTGGGCTTCGGCATGATTCGGTCGGCGGTCCGGGAGTTGCGGGCGCGGGTGAAGTCCGGCGGGGATGTTGCTGGGGAGGCGCCGCGGGCTGGAGCGGAGTATCCGTTTCGCAAAGCCCTGATCGTCAGCCTTCTGAACCCCAAGGCGATCCTGTTCGACCTCGCGTTCCTCAGCCAGTTCGTCGACCCGCACGCCGCGCATCCGGTGCCGGCCTTCGCGCTGCTGAGCGTGATCGTCCAGACCCTGTCGGTCTGCTACCTCTCGACGCTGATCTTCAGCGGTGACCGCCTCGCCGCCCGGTTCCGCCGCCGGCGTCGGCTGGCCGCCTCCCTGACCGGCGGTGTCGGCTCGCTGTTCCTGGGCTTCGCCACGAAACTCGCCACTGCTTCGCTCGGATAGCGCATAGCGCATCGGATAGCGCCTCGAGGGTGCACCAGGAGCGCACCGGGAGCGCGTTGAGAGCGCGGTGCGTGCGAGCCGTCGTATACCAGGGCTCGACCGCGCTCCGACGGGCGCGCTAAACGCTATGGCGGAACCCTCCAGATCCGACACGACTGGCTTTGGGGCTTCCGTGACCGGGGCGCCGAGGGTCGGCACGCGAGGATCGTAGGGAGCAAGCGTTGCGCGAGCAGACAAGGAGCGACCGCGTGTCCGGTTCCCGGATCGTGGCCCTCGGCCACAGCCAGCCCGACCGAGTCCTGACCAACGACGACCTGAGCCGGATGGTCGACACCAGCGACGAGTGGATCACCTCCCGGGTGGGGATCCGCACCCGGCGGATCGCCGAGCCCGGCCAGACCGTGGACGAGTTCGCCGCCGTCGCCGCCGCCAAGGCGCTGGCCGGGGCCGGGATCGCGGCGGTGGAGGTGGACATGGTGCTGGTCGCCACGTGCACCGCCGTCGGTGCGGCCAGTCCGAACACCGCCGCGCGGGTCGCGGCCCGGCTCGGGATGGCGGCGCCGGCCACGATCGACGTCAACGTCGCGTGTTCCGGCTTCACCCATGCGCTGGCGCTGGCCGACCAGGCGATCCGGTGCGGGCAGGCGGCCACGGTGGTGGTGGTCGGCGCCGATCTGATGAGTACGGTCACCGATTGGACCGACCGGACGACCGCGGTTTTGATAGGGGACGGTGCCGGAGCGGCTGTTCTCACCGCCTCCGAGCAGCCCGGTGTCAGTCCGGTGGTGTGGGGCTCGGTGCCCGAGCAGGGCCGCGCGGTGGTGATCGAGGGCACTCCGCTGCGGTTCTCCCAGCAGGGGCAGTCGGTGTTCCGCTGGACCACCACGGTGCTGCCGGCGGTGGCGAAGCAGGTGTGCGAGCGGGCCGGGGTGCTGCCGGAGGACCTGGCCGGGGTGGTGTTCCACCAGGCCAACCTGCGGATCATCGAGCCGCTGGCGGCCCGGCTCGGCGCGGTGAACGCGGTGGTGGCCAGGGACGTCGTCGACTCCGGCAACACCTCGGCCGGGTCGATCCCGATCGCGTTGGCGAAGTTGGTGGAGCGGCGCGAGATCCCCGTCGGGGCGCCGGTGCTGTTGTTCGCGTTCGGCGGGAACCTGTCCTATGCGGGGCAGGTCATCGCCTGCCCTTGAGGGTGTGCGGGTACTGAGAGCCGCCTTTCCCGAGTGCTTCGGGAAAGGCGGCTTTATTCGATCATTGCGATAGTCGGCTATTGGACACCGGCTGCCGGCCTTACTTCGCTGTGTACGTCGCGAAGAAGTCGCTCGCCGCGGGCACGCCGCCGCCGTTGAAGCAATCCACCGACCGGATCAGCAAGGAACCCCCGCTGTTCAGCCACGGCGGCCCGCCGCCGAGCGCGCCGAGTCGGCAGAAGCCGGGGCCGCCGCCGAAGGCCGTGATGGTGGCGGTGGAGAACGGCGTCGCGGACGGGCCGATCGCCGGGAACGCGACCGCGATTCCGGCCGGCGGCACCGAGCCGCTGGTCACGGTGGTCCAGCCGGTCGCGCTGTCGAGGTTGGTCAACGGCGGCGCCCCGGTGGTCTGCCAGAAGTAGCCCCAGGCCGAGGCCGGCATCCCGCGCACGTCGAGCTTGAACTGATAGGTCAGCGACCAGCGGGCGTCCACCGGAGCGCCGGTGCCGCCGTCGAAGCACAGGATCGTCGGCAGCTGGATCCCGCCGGCGTTCATCCACGCGCCGATCTTGCATCGGGCCGGCACTCCGGACAGCGCGGCCTGGCCGGTGACCTGCAGATCACCGCCGAGCGTCGAGCCGGTCGGCCCCACCCCGGGCAGCTTGATCTGGTACACCCCGGTGCCCAGGTGGGCCGGGCTCAGGCCGGCGCCGGCGGAGTCGAACTGGGTGATCAGGCCGCCCAGGCCGTCGGATTCCGCGTAGGCGTAATCGGCCGCCGGAGGGCCGGTGTAGGTCGCCGACACCCAAGTGATCGCGAAGCCGCTCGGGAACGGTTTGGCCACCCCGCCGGCGACCACCCAGCAGCTCACCTTGATGATCTCGTCCGGTCCGGACGGTGACCAGCCGTCCGGCTCGCACCACGACGGCGGCTGCGGCGTCGGGTTCCCGGTCTTGGCGATGGCGGTGACGTGCACGATGCCCTGCGGCGCCCCGACATTCGGGAACAGGACGGCGTAGCTGTTCCCGCCCGCCGACACGATCTGCCCGGCGGTCCCGACACTGGTCAGGGTATTGGCCAGCGGCCCCGGCGCGGGCGCGCTCGGGTCGTGGTAGCCGTAGCCCCACACGTCGGGCAGCGCCGCGTGCGCGGGCTTGGCGGGCATGAAGGCCAACACTGTGCCCGCGATCAGGGCGAACAGGGTCAGCAGAACTCTGATGGGGCGCGCCCGGCGACGTGCGACGGCGCGCGCGGATGCGGTGGCTGACATCACGATCCCTCCCGAACGGCCGGCGGCATCCGACGGCCAAGACTGATGAGCCTGGTGTCAGAATGCTGCGACGGCGGTGGGTCGGGAAGGAGGGGAAACCTGCGGCTCGGCAGGGTGGCGTGATTCGGTCAGTCGGTGAGAGTTGGAGAGTTGGAGAGTCGGTCAGTCGGTCTGGCCGGGTGGGCGGCGTGCCGGTCGCAAAGGCACGCCGTCCGCTAATCGTGGTGCGGTCAGGCGAGAGTGTTAGGGTCCTGAATCACAGGAACGTCGGGCCGTGCGGCCGCACAGCGCGCATCGGTCACAAAGGCCGCCCGCCCATGACCGTCCCGTCCGCCGCCTGCGTCAGCGTCTCAAGCCACGCCAACAGCTCCGGCTCCTCGAACGCCGCCCAGTCCGGCACGTTCGTCACCTGCGCTTCGCCGATACGCCGGGCCAGGGCGACGACCGAGTGGCCGGCCGGGCGGCGGGCGGCGTCGTAACGGAGGGCGAGGTCGTCCAGGTCGGTGGCCTGCGGCCAGAGCGTGGCCAGGGTGGCGGCGTCCTGGACGGCCTTCAGGGCTCCGGCGCCGGCGTGCGGGCGGCTCACCGCGCCGGAGTCGCCGAGCAGCAGCAGGCGGCCTCTGGCGAACGCGGGGGCTTCGAGGTCGTACATGGGCTGGATGAAGATGTCTTCGTGGGGTGTCGTGCGGATGGCCTCGGCCCAGTACGGCGGCAGCTGGTCGCTGATCACCGTCTCCAGGTGGTCCAGCAGGGCTTCGGACACCGCGCCCGGTGGCAGGCTGGTCGCGGTGGTCGGGTCCGGGGACAGCTCGGGCGGGACGGTGGAGAACAGGACCCAGTTCAGGGCCGTGTCGCCGGTGTCGGCCGGGATCGGGTAGGCGACCAGGTGCCCGGTGGCGTGGCCGACCGTGAAGAACGACTCCTCGGGGAGTCCGGCGATGCGGGTCATGTCGCCCAGGCCGCGCCAGCACAGGTAGCCGGCGTATTGCGGCACCACGCCCGGGAACATCGCCTCGCGGACCGTCGAGCGGTAGCCGTCGGCGCCGAGCACCAGGTCGAAGGACTCTGCGGTGCCGTCGGCCAGCAGCAGGTCGGCGCCGGCGGCGGTCGGCCGTACCGCCGTGACCTGGGCGTCGGACCAGTAGTCGACGCGCTCGGGCAGCCGGCCTCGCAGGTGCCGGTACAGCTCGCCCCAGCTGTGGCTGGTGAACGGGAACGGGTGTGAGCCCAGCGCCTTGCCCATCGGCGGGTCCTCGGCGGTGCCCTCGCGGGCGAACCACCGGCGGGTCTCCGCGCGGAAGCCCGTCAGGGAGGCGTCCAGGAAGCCGGCCGCGGCCAGTTCGGCGAAGCGGTGGCGGTGGATGGCGATGCCTGCTCCCCGGTCGTGGAGGATGCCGGCCGAGCGTTCGAACACCACGACCGACGCCTCCGGCGCCGCCTCGGCCACGGCCAGCGCCCCCGCGCAGCCCGCCACGCTGCCGCCGACGACCCCGACCCGTACTGCCCCTTTCATCGCATGCCTCTTCTCAGTTCCGACGATGCCCGTCCGGGCCCGTGCGTGCGCGTCTGTTCCTTCGGCCGTGCGCGACCGGACGAGGCGATCGGACCCGGTCTCCGTCCGGCCCCGCGAGTCCGGCAGCGACACCGGCGCCGTCAGCCCGGCCCCGTCAGTCCGGCAACGTCGCCAGCTCCTGGATCTCCACGTTCGCCAGCGTCGTCCCGTCCGTCTGCACCCTGCGCAGGTACCACTTCTGGATCGGCGCGTGGGTCGCGGTCGCCAGCTGCCACACCCCGCGCGGGCTGTCGATCCGGCCCAGCGCCCCGATCGCCGCGTTGATCGCCTCGGCCCCGGCCCGCGGCCCGGCCTTCGCCGCCGCCTCGTCCAGCAGCGCTGCTGCGTCATACCCGGTCAGCGCGTACACACTCGGCTGCCGGCCGTCGTGTCCGGCCGACCAGGCCGCCACGAAGCCGCGGTTGTTCGCGGTGTCGATGTCCGGGGAGTAGTCGAGCACCGACGTGATCCCGGCGGCGGTCGGTCCCTCCTGGTCCAGCTGCGGGCCGTCGGTGACGAACCCGGCGGCGAACAGCGGCACGTCCCGCACCGACGACTGCGCGTACTGCCGGACGAACCGCACCGCCTCCTCACCGGTGAACGAGCAGTAAACGGCCTTGGCTCCGGAAGCCTTGATCATGGCGAAATAGGGGGAGAAGTCGACGGTGTCCGAGGGTGTGAACTCGGCGCGGCCCGAGGGGTTGGCCAGCCGGCCGCCCAGGGAGGTGTAGTAGTCGGTGAAGCCGCGGATCTGCTCCCAGCCGCCGGGGTAGTTGCCGCCGATCGCGTAGACCTGGCTTTTGGTGTGTGCGTATATATACGGAGCGATCGCGGTGCCGGGGTCGGTGGACATGAACGCGACGTTCCACACGTAGCGGATGTCGGTCATGTCCGGCCGGGCCACCACGCCGACCAGCGGCACGTGCGCGTCGTTCGCCAGCGGCGCCGCGGCCTCGAAGCCGGTGCCGCCGAGCGGCCCCACCACCGCCTGCGCGCCGCCGTGCAGCAGGGTCTGCATCCCGGTCGCGGCGTCGGCGGCCGTGCCGCCCTCGTCGGCGGTGGT
>JABFXP010000279.1 GCA_013361685.1 Catenulispora sp. | reverse complement strand
CGAACAGCCGGTCCACTCCGGAGTCCTCGAGATTCAGCAGCAGATAGCTGGTCGACACCGGAGCCAGGGCGAGCCGGGGCGGCAGGCCGGTCCGGGCCCGAGCCGGCGGCACCTCGCGGTGGGCGTAGGCGGCGCGCGCCTCGGCCCGCACCGCCCGCACCAGGTCGGAGAACGACACCTTGGCGTCCACGCTCATCGTGACCGGCACCTCGTTGACCCACATCCCGAGCTCCCCGGCGGTCTCGGGACGGCGGGTGGTCACGTCCACGGCCACTGAGGTCAGAGTGTTGCCATAGCGGGCCAGCACCGCGTGGATGCCCGCGAGCAGGATCTCGAACCGGGTCACCCCGAGCTCCGCCGCGCCTGCCGTCATCGCGGCGTCCAGCTGCGGATTCCACCGGATGTCGAGATGCGTGGCGGCTTCGGCGACGGTCGGCGTGGCCGCCAGTCCCGGCATGAGCACTTCGGCCGGCGGCGCCGGCCGGTCGGACCAGAAGGCGCGCGCCGCGGGCAGGGCCTCGGCGATGCGATCACTTTGCGCCCGCACGAGTTCGCCGATGCGCTCCAGCGACCCGGTGCCGAGGTCCTGGCCGGACAACGCCGCGGCCAGGTCGGCGCCGACCAGGTCCCGGCCCGAGGCGTCCAGGACGAGGTGGTGCCCGACGATCATCACGACCGTGCGGCCGTCGTCGACCCGCAGGGCCACACAGCGCGCCAGCGGGCCGACGGCGCCGTCGGCACCCGTGAAGTCGAAGGTGACGGCCAGTTCTTCGGCGAGCACGGCCATCAAGCCGGCCGCCCCGACCGTGCGGTGTGCGACCGGCAGCGGTTCACCGGCAGGTCCGGCGGCGCGGATCAGCCGGGGTTCGCCTCCGCTCTCGACCACGCGCGCGGCGAGCAGCGGATGCCGGCGCACCAGCGTGGTCCAGGCAGCGTCGATCGCCGCCCGCTCCATCGGCTCCGGCACCACGACCACGGCCGGGACCAGGTAGGCGGCCGCCGCTGTCCCGGTCCGCTCGGCGAACCAGAGTCCTTGCTGAGCGGGGGACATCGCGATGCCGGTCACTGCCTGCTCCATGGATCCGCTTTCCTTTCCTTCACGCACGGGGGTCCGCTTCTGCACGCGCGGGCTCCGGCGCGGCGCCGAACAGCTCCCGCAACCGGTGTTTGACGACCTTGCCGCCGGCGTTGCGCGGCAGGTCGTCGACGTGGACGATCCGGCTGGGCTGCTCGTGTCCGGCCAGCCGGGTGGCCAGGAAGGCGCGCACCTCGGCCAGGCGCAGTTCCCGGGTGGCGACGAGCACAGCGACCGGAGCCATGCCGAGCACCGGATCGGGCAGCCCGAACACCGCGGCCTCGACGATCTCGGGGTGCTCGTGCAGTGCCGCCTCGACCGCGATCGTGGAGACCTTGTCCGCCCCGCTCTTGATCACGTCGCCCGCGCGGTCGACGAGGAACAGGTAGCCGTCGGCGTCCAGGTATCCGACGTCGCCCATCCGGGTCCAGCCGCCGCGGAACACGTGCCGGGTGGTCTCGGGGTCGTCGAGGTAGGACCGGGAGATCCCGGCGCCGCGCATCCACACCTCGCCGACCACCCCGGCCGGGCAGGGCTCTCCGTCCGGGTCGCACACCCGCAGCGTGCCGCCGGTGACGGCCCGGCCCAGCGCCGCCGGGCGGTCGGGGTGGAAGACCATGCTGGTCTGGGTCGGCGCCGCCTCGGTCGAGGTGTAGTAGTTGACGAGCGTGGCCGTCGGCAGCGCCGCCGCGAGTTCGGCGGCCACGGCGGGCGGCAGCGCGGCGGCGGTCGAGCCGAACAGCACCACGCTGGAGACGTCGTGCCGGTCCAGGGCCCCGGAGCGCAGCAGCTCGATCGCCATCGCCGGCACGACGAACACCGTGCCCACCGCGTGCCGTTCGATCAGCCGCGCGAAGTGCTCGGGGACGAACCGGGCGGTCGCCAGCATCCCGGCGTGCGCGGTGAGCGCGTTGAACAGCATGGTCTGCGCGGCGTTGGTGCCGATCGGGAAGGCGTGCAGGAAGTGCCGGGAGTGCGCCAGGGCCCGCAGCGGCGGCTTCAGCCGGGCGCCGTGCGTGAGGTTCGCGTGCGCCGCGACGACACCCTTGGGCCGTCCGGTCGTGCCGGAGGTGTAAAGGATCTGCGCCGGATCGCCCGGTCGCGGCCCGCGGACCGGCGCCGCCTCCGGCAGGGCGCTGACCTGCTCAGGGCCCCAGCACAGTTTGATCGAGACGTCCGGCGGTTGCGCGGCGGGCCCGTACAGCAGTGCGCGGGCGTCGCAGTGTTCGAGCATATAGGCCAGCTCGGCGGGGGCGCTGCGGGTGGACAGCGGCACGGCGACCGCGCCGGCCGCCAGGACGCCGGTGTAGGAGCAGGCGTAGGCGATCCAGTCGCGCGGACCGTAGAGCAGCCCGACACGCTCGCCCGGCTGGATTCCGGCGGCTTGCAGCCCCGCGGCGATCGCCTGCGTCCGGGCCTGCCAGGCGGCCAGGTCCAGCGTGTCAGAACCCTGACTGATCGCGACGTGTCCGGGCTCGGCCTCGGCCCGGGCGGCGAGCAGTGCGGGCACGGTCAGCGCCACGGAGGCACCCGCCGCCGGCGAACGCACGGTCATGAGCTGATCCTCTCTGCGGCTTCCGCACCCACCAGCCGGCGCTCCGCCGGCTGTGCCGTGAGGCGGCTGCGAACGGCCTCCACGCCGAACTCGTCGTCCGCTCGCGCGTCCGGCACCTCGTCGTCGAAGTGCGCGGTCCGCGGCATCCGCCGCGCCACCAGCACCACGACCGTGATGGCGACGGCGAGCAGCAGATACAGCAGCCCGATGCCGCGGCCCGGCCCGACGCCGATGACCCGCCCGACGCTGCCCGCCAGAGCCCCGCCCGGGGCCAGCAGCGGCTGCAGCAGCGCCGAGCCGGCCGGCCCGACCAGGGCCCAGCCGACGGGCAGCGTGGACCAGGCGATGACGGTGTTGACCGCGAACACCCGGCCGTGGAACCGCTGCGGGACCTTGACCTGCACGATCGTCGTGTAGACGCCGTTGAGCAGCACGAGCGCGGCCGACATCCCGAAGGCGCCCGCCGCGATCACCCACAGCGTCGGCCGGGAACCGATGACGACGCAGAACACCGCCAGCACCAGCGCGCAGTGCAGCACGGTGCGCAGCCGCCGATGCCGCGGCCCGCCCCACACCGCCATGGCCAGGCCGCCGAGGACCGCCCCGACGCCGCCGGCGACCGACACCTCGGCCACCTGGTGCAGGCCGGCGAACGCCAACACCAGCGGGGCCATCATCAGGAACAGCGGCGACAGGAACACGTTCAACGCCATGAAGAACAGCAGCATGGCCCGGAACCCGCGGTGTCCCCAGGAGAAGCGGAAGCCCTCACGGATCTCCGAGGCCAGACTCTCCTTGCGGCGCCAGGCCAGCGTGCGCGGGAACCGCACCAGCAGCACGATGCTGATCGCGGCGGCGTAGCTGAGCACGTCGATGAGCAGGATGCCGCCCAGGCCGATCGCCGCGAGCAGCGCCACCGCTATCAGCGGCATCATCGTGGTGGCGACGCCGCCGACCATCTGCACCACACCGTTGGCGTGGCCCAGATACTGTTTGGGGACCAGCTGCGGGACCGCCGAACTGTAGGCGAGGCGCTGGAAGGTCAGCGCTACTGACAGCACGGCGAGCAGCGGGTAGATGTGCCACGTGTGGAGCGACCCGGTCCACAGCAGGATGCCCAGGACCAGTTGCGTGCTGCCCGCGCCGATGTCGCCGCACAGCATCACGGCGCGTCTGCTCCGCCGGTCGACGACGGCGCCGGCGATCGGCAGCGTCAGCAGACTGGGCAGCAGCCCGACGACGGCCAGCAGTGCGAAGTTCAGCAGCGACCCGGTCTGCTTGAGCACCCACAGCGGCAGGGCCACGTCGGTGAGCGTCGATCCGAGCAGCGAGATCAGCTGGGCGCAGGCCACCACCAGGAACCGGCTCATGCTGGGCGCCGGGCCGGTGGCCGCGACGGAGGCGCGGCCGGAGTCCGGGTCGGCCGTGGGGCCGGTGCCTGGCTCGGCAGCTGTCTCGGCAGCTGTCTCGGCACCCGTCTCAGCGCCGGGTCCGGCTGATCGTGAGGTGCCGTGCAGCCACCACGTCGCCTGGTCGCCTCGGGCCGGCCGGGCCAGCGGCTCCGTCCGCTCCGCCGCCAGGGCCGCGTCGACCGTGGTGACGATCTCGGCCAACTCCGCGGCCCGCCACTTCAGGAAGAAGTGCCCGGCTTCGTCGAGCACGACGACTGCGGTGCGGTCGGTCAGGAAGTGCCACTCGGTGAAGCGCTCGGAGTAGAACTCCGTCGCCGGGTCCCGGGTCCCCGCCACGCCGATGATCGGCGCGCGCAGTCGCCCGGTGCCGGTGTGCATCAGCTCCGTGAAATACTCCTCGGCCTGATCGGAGTCCCGGCGCATGTTCTGGATGATCCGGCGCGCCTGGCCCGGGTCGAGCTCGTTCACCTCGACGCCCAGCCCCGTGAGCCAGTTGGCGTAGGCCTGGTGGGAGCGCAGCCGCTCCCAGCGCGACAGCCGCGACATCGTCGTCCAGAGCGGGTTGCGCGGCCGGGCGAACGGGAAGATCGCGCCGATGTAGACCGCGTCGAGCTCGCGGCCGTGTCCTTCCAGCAGGCGGGCGATCTGGACGATGAGCGCGGAGCCCACGCCGCAGTGCCCGTACAGCGCGATCGGGCCGTCGATCTTCTCCAGGATCTCGGCGACGCAGCGTTCGGCCAGCTCCTCCAGCGGCAGCCCCTCGTCGTCCACGCCGATGTCGTGACCCGGTATCGCGACGGAGAACAGCCGGTGCCCGGCCGGAAGCTCGTCGGCCAGCGCCTGGTACACCACGGCGCTGCCGCCGCCGTAGGGCACGCAGACCATGCTGCGCACGCGCTGCGCGACCGGGACGGGCTTGGTGAGTTCGTGCAGCAGCGCCCGGGGCCCGCGCTGCTCGGCCGGGGCGTCGATGAACTGCGCCAGGTCGCGGACGGTGCGGTGCTGGAACACGTCCATCACCGACACCCCGGCGCCGATCGCGCGGCGCAGGCCGGCGACGACGCGGACCGCCAGCAGCGAATGCCCGCCGAGGTCGAAGAAGTCGTCGTCGATGCCCACCTGCGGTACGCCGAGCAGTTCCCTCCACAGGTCCGCGACCAGGATCTGGGTGGCTGTGCTCGGCGCGGCGTACTCGGCCTCGACGTCGCGGACCCGCACCGGCGCCGGCAGGCGGCGGCGGTCCAGTTTGCCGTTGGGGCTCAGCGGCAGCTCGGGGATCGCGTCGAAGGTGGAGGGCACCATGTGTTCGGGCAGCCGCTGCCGCAGGGCGGAGCGGAGGGCGGCGGCGTCGGGCGAGGCGGCCATGACCAGGTACGCCGCCAGCCGCTTGTCGCCGGGGACGTCCTCCCGGACGGCGACCGCGGCGTCGCGCACGCCCGGCTGCTCCCGCAGCGCGGCCTCGATCTCGCCGAGCTCGATGCGCAGACCGCGCACCTTGACCTGGGAGTCGATGCGGCCGAGGAACTCCACCGTCCCGTCCGGGCGCCACCGGCCCAGGTCGCCGGTGCGGTACAGCCGCTGCCCCGACAGACCGGTGACGAACTTCTCGGCGGTCAACTCGGGGCGGCGCAGATAACCGTGCGCCAGTCCCACCCCGGCCAGGTGCAGTTCGCCCGGCACGCCGACCGGCAGCGGTTCACCGTGCTCATCGAGCACGGATATCTGCATGTTGTCGATCGGGGCGCCGATCGGAACTCGGGCACGACCGGCCAGTGCCTCGGAGGTGCAGTGGTAGGCGGTCACGTCGATGGCGGCTTCGGTGGGGCCGTAGAGGTTGTGCAACTCGGCGTGCGGAAGGGCTGTCAGGGTTCGAAGCGCCAGATCGACCGGCAGTTCCTCACCGCTGCAGATGATCCGCTTCAACGAACTGAGCTCTGCGGCGCCCGCCTCGATGCCCTCCTGGGCCAAAAAGACCGCGAGCATCGAGGGCACGAAGTGCGCGGTGGTGACGTTCTCGGCCGCGATCAGCTCACGCAGGTACCCGGCGTCCTTGTGCCCGTCGGGACGGGCCAGGACAAGTCGTGCGCCGGTGAGCAGCGGCCAGAAGAACTCCCAGACCGAGACGTCGAACCCGGCCGGAGTCTTCTGCAGCACGGTGTCCGCGGCGGTCAGGCCGTAACGCCGCTGCATCCAGTGCAGCCGGTTGACCACGCCGCGGTGGCCGTTGAGGACGCCCTTGGGCTGGCCCGTCGAGCCGGAGGTGTAGATGGCGTAAGCGGGATCCTCCGGGCCGGCTGTCGGTTCCGGCGCGGTCGCCGGGGCGTCGGACCAGGTGCCCGCGTCGTCGAGCACGAACACCGGACGGTCGGACGGCGGCACCGTGCTCTGCGCCGCGCCGGTGGTCAGGACCGCGACCGGGTCGGCGTCGTCGAGCATGAACCCGAGCCGCTCGGCCGGGTGATCCGGGTCCAGCGGCACATACGCCGCCCCCGAGAACAGCACGCCGAGCAGACCCACGACGAGCTCCGGGCTGCGCTGTGCGCACACCGCGACCAGTTGCCCCGGCCCGGCGCCGTGCTCGCGCAGCCGGTGTGCGACGCGATAGGCGCGCGCCGCCAGGTCGCCGTAGGTCAGGGTGCTGCCTTCGCAGGTCACCGCGGGCGCGTGCGGTGTGGCCGCCATCTGGTCCTGGATCAGACCGTGCAGCGTCCGGTCGGAAGAGAAGTCGGCGGCGGTGTCGTTCCAGGCGGCGAGCACCTGTTCGTCGGGTCGTCCGGCGGCGGTGAACAGGCGGCCCAGCGACCGGTCGGGATCCTGCACCGCCGCGTCGACGAACGCGACGAAGGCTTCTGCGATGCGCTCGATCTCCTGGTCGGTGAACAGATCGCGGTTGTAGATGAACGCTCCGGACAACCCGTCCGCGGAGATCAGGTCCAGCTCCAGATCGAACCTGGTCGACACCACGTCGACGACGAACGGCGCCACCGTGAGTCCGGCCGGCGGGGCGGTCCCGGCCGCCGCGACGCCGGGCGCCCGCATCGACAGCACGGCCTGGAAGATCGCGGCGCGGCCGGTGTCGCGGACCACGTCCAGCTCCGCGACCAGGTCCTCGAACGCCACGTCGGGGTGGGCGTATCCGTCCAGCACCGCGTCCCGGACCCGGGCCAGCAGTTCGGTGAACGTCGGGTCGCCGGCGGTGCCGACTCGGGTGACCAGCATGTCGACGAACATGCCGATCATCGGTTCCAGCTCGGCGTGTGTGCGCCCGGCCTGCGGCGACCCCACGGCGAAGTCGTCCTGTCCGGCGTAGCGGGCCAGGACCGCGGCGTAGGCGGCGAGCACCGCCATGTAGAGGGTCGCGCCGTGGTCGACGGCTAAGCGCTGCAAGCCTTCGGCGGTCTCAGCGCTCAGATTCACGCTGACCGGCGCGCCGCGGTAGCTGGGCCGCGCGGGACGCGGCCGGTCGGTGGGCAGATCCAGGGGCGGTACCCCGGCCAGTCGCTCCCGCCAGAAGGCGACGTCGCGTTCGTGCGTGCCGTCGGCGAGGCGTTGCTTGCGGCGTTCTCGTTGCCAGAGTGCGTAGTCGCCATACTGTGCGGGCAGCGGCGGTGGGGATCCGCCGGCCAGCAGGGTCAGCAGTTCGCCGATCAGGATCTCGGCCGACCAGCCGTCGCAGATGATGTGGTGCAGGGTCAGCGCGAGGACGTGGTCGTCGGGCGCGACGGCGTACAGCGCGGCGTGCAGCAGCGGAGCCTGGGCCAGATCGAACGATTCGGCCAGCCGGGAGCGGACCGTGTCACGGATCCACGCCTCCCGTGAGGCCGGATCGTCGCCGACCGCCTCGTGGACCTCGAGGTCGACCGCGACGTCGTCGTCGATGAACAGCGCCGGCCGGCCGTCGGCGGTGGCTTCGAAACGCATCCGCAGGCTCTCGTGCCGGCCGACGACCGTGTTCAGCGCGGCGCTCAGCTCGGCGACGGACAGCGCTCCACGCAGCCGCACCACGACCGGGACCGTATAGGCGGCCGTGCCGGGGGCGAACTGTTCCATGAACCACAGCCGCTCCTGAGCCGGCGACAGCGGCACCGGTGTCCCGGCCGGCCGGGGCGGCACGCTCTGCGCGGGCGCGGCCTGCGGCCGGAGGCGGGCGGCGAGCAGCGACCGCTTGGCCGGCGAGAGCCGATCGGCGGAGGTGGTCATCCCGCCTCCGCCCGCGCGGCCATCTGGGCCTCGGCCTCGGCCTCGGTGAGCTGGTCGATCTCCGCGACCAGCGCGGCCTGGACCGCCTCGGCGAACCCGGCCACCGTCGGGCTGTCGAACAGCGCCCGCACCGGCACCTCCAGCCCGACGACCGCCCGCACCCGCGCGATCACCCGGATGGCCAGCAGCGAATGCCCGCCGAGCCCGAAGAAGTCGTCGTGGGCGCCGACCCGCTCCACCGGCAGCAGCTCGGAGAAGATCGAGGCGACCAGCTCCTCGGCCTCGGTCCGCGGCGCCTCGAAGACGGTGCGCACCGCATCGGCCGCCGGCACCGGCAGCGCCGCGACATCGACCTTGCCCCGCGCGGTCAACGGCAGCTCGGCCAACGGCACCACCACCCCGGGCACCAGCAGCGCGGGCAGCCGCTCGGCGGCGAAGGCGCGCACCTTCTCCGGGTCGGCGGTGCCGGTCACGTAGGCGACCAGCGCCTCCCCGGCCGCGGCGACCACCGCCTGCCCCACCTCCGGATGCCCGGTCAGCACGGCCTCCACCTCGCCGGGCTCGATCCGCACCCCGCGCACCTTGAGCTGCCCGTCCAGCCGCCCGAGGAACTCCAGCACCGGTTCCCGGCGACGCCACCGGACCCGATCGCCGGTCCGGTACATCAGGCCGCTGCCATACGGATCGGGCTGGAACCGCTCGGCGGTCAGCTCCGGCCGGCCCAGATACCCGTCGGCCAGCCCGCCGGCCAGGCACAGTTCACCCGCCGTGCCGCGCGGCACAAGACGGCCGGCCGCGTCGAGGACGTAGGCGCGGACGCCGCCGATGGGGCGGCCGATCGGCGGGCGGGGGGCGGTTTCGGGGCCGGGCGCGGGTGCGGCACTGACCTCGGCCGTTGCGCCGGTGTCGGTTCTGACGCCGGCCTCGGTGCCGCCCTCGATCTCGGCGGCGGCTTCGGGACCGGCCACGGCAGCAGCCTCGGCTGCTGCCCCGGGCTCGGCGCGGACCCCGGGCTCGGCGGCGGTTCCGCTTCCGGCCGCGGTACCGGCTGCGGTGGTGAGCTCGGCGGCGCTTCTGGCGGCGGCTTCGGGAGCGGCCAGGGCAGCGACCTCGCCTGCTGCGCCGTTTCCGGCTGCGCCACCGACCTCGGCACCGGCTTCTGTCTGGGGCTCGGCACCGCCCCCAGCTGCGGTGCCGAGCCCGGTCCCGGTCGCGACCTCGGCGCTGACCTCGACCTCTGCGACGCTTCCGGTTCCAGTTCTGGATCCGCTCAGCGCGTCAGCCGCCGTCAGGTCCGTCGCGGTCGCGATGATCGTCGCCTCGCTCGGCCCGTAGGTGTTCACCAGCCGCACCCGGTCGCCGTGGCGTTCCCGCCAGCGCCCGATCGCGGCGGCGTCCACCTGCTCGCCGCCCAGGATCACCAGGCGCAGCGCCGCCGGCCAGTGCGGGTCGAGGTCCAGCAGCGCGTGCCAGTACGCCGTCGGCAGGTCGAGGACCGTGATCGCCGGGTCGGCGGCCAGCACCTCCGGCAGCGAGCGCGGCCCGTCCGGCAGCAGGACCAGCGGGGCGCCGACCGCCAGGGCGGGCCAGATCTCCTCGGCGTGCGTGTCGAAGCCGAGGTCTGCGAACTGCACCACCCGGTCGTCGCCGGTCAGCCGATAGGCCCGGACCATCCACGCGACCCGCTCGGCCACCGCGGTCCGCCCGATCAGCACCGGCTTGGGCGTGCCCGTCGAACCGGAGGTGAAGACGACATACGCCGGATCGGCCGCGACCGTCGGCAGCTCCGCCCCCGGCTTGACGCCGTCCGGCGTGATCACCACCGCGACCCCGGCCTGCTCCATCAGCATCCTGAAACGCTGTTCGGGCAGCTCCGGGTCGAGGGGCACGTAGCCGGCGCCGGAGCGCCAGGCCGCCAGCAGCGCGACGATCTGCTCCGGGCCGCGCGGCAGGCTCACCCCCACCAGGTTCCCGGCCCCGACGCCCGCCGCGCCCAGCTTTTCGGCCAGCTCGCCGGAGCGTGCCCACAGTTCCCTGCGGCTCATCTCCGCGCCGTCGCCGCAGCGGATCGCGACCGCCTCCGGCGCCAGCGCCGCCGCCAGCTCGACGCGGGCCAGCGGGGAGGCGCCGGCGTCCGTCGCGACCGGCGGTCCCGCGCCGATCCGCAGCAGGTCGGCCCGCTCGGCCTCGGACACCAGCGGCAGCTGCCACACCCGCAGGTCCGGGTCCGCCAGGACGGCGTGCAGCACCGCGGCGAACCGCTCGGCCAGCCCGTCGGCGGTGGCCTGGCCGAACAGGTCGGCGCTCGCGGTGAGCACCACCTCCATCCGGTCCCGGCCGGCTCGCGCGTTGATCGCCGTCGAGCTGACGAACACGTCCATCGCGACGTCGGTGACGGTGCGCCGCGCCCCCTCGCCGAAGCCCTCGACCGCGACCCCTTCGAAGCCCTCGAAGCCGTTGGCGGAGGTGTCCATCGTGGTGTGCAGCGTGAACGCGGCCTGGAACAGCGGGTTCCGGCTCGGGTCGCGCCGCGCCCCGGCGGCGGCGACCAGCTCCTCGAACGGCGTCCAGGAGTGCGCGAAGGCGTTCAGGAACGTGGTGCGGGTCCGGCGCGTCAGCTCGCGGAAGCCCACGTCGCCGGACAGGTCGCCGCGCAGGATCAGCATCCTGACGAAGTACCCGAAGACCGACTCCGTCGCCACCTCGTCGCGGCCGGCCAGCGGCGTGCCGACGCAGACCTCGTCCTGCCCGCTCACCTGCGCCAGCACCAGCTGGTAGACCGTCATCAGCACCATGAACGGCGTGCAGCGCAGCTCGCGCGCCACCGCCTGCACCGACGTCCACACGCCGCCGTCGAACACCCGCGACGCCACCACCCCGGCCGAGGTGCGCCGGGCGGGACGGGGCCGGTCCGGCGGCAGCTGGAGCTCCGGCGCGCCGGCCAGGGCCGTCCGCCAGTACGCCAGCGCCGCCTCGTCAGAGCCCTGATGCGCGCGGGCGTAGTCCAGGTAGCGCATCGCCGGCGCGGCCGGCTCGGCGCCCCGGTAGACGTCCGCCGCCTGGCTGAACAGTAGGTTCAGCGACCAGCCGTCGCCGATGATGTGGTGCGCGACGGTGCACAGCACGTGCCGGTCCGCGTCGAGCCGGAACAGCGCGATCCGGATCAGGTGCCCCTCGGCGAGGTCGAACGGCGCGAGCAGCACTTCGGTGACGGCCCGGCGCGCCGCGTCCTCGTCCGGCACGTCGGCCCGCAGCACCGGCGTGCGCCGCGGCGGGAGCACTTCGGCGACCGGCACGCCCGCGGAGTCCGCGAACCGGGTGCGCAGGCACTCGTGCCGGGCGACGACGGCGTCGAACGCGCGGACCAGCCGGTCGGCGTCGAGGCGGCCGCGCAGCAGGACCGTGGTCGAGATGTGGTGGGCCGGGTCGCCGGGATCGAGCCGGTCCAGGAACCACAGCCGCCGCTGCTGGTCGGTCAGGGGGCCGCGGTCAAGGCCGGACACCGGCGGCTCCCGGTGCCGTGCCCACCGCGGCCTCGGCCGACAGCAGGCGCTCCAGCAGCAGCGACAGGTCCGGATCCTGCCAGCTGTCGAACACCCCCACGGCGCCGGCCGCGGTCACCGACGCCAGGTAGCCCGGGTCGGTGACGGTCGGCACCGCCACGAACGGGCAGCCGGCCGCCCGCGCCGCGGACATGCCGACCAGGGAGTCTTCGAAGACCAGCTGCGCGGACAGCGGCACACGGAGCCGCCAGGCGGTGATCCGGTAGGCGTCGGGGGCGGGTTTGGGCTGCGCGACGTCCTGCGCCGACACCACCCGCGCCGCGCCGAACAACGGCAGCAGCCCGGCCCGGTGCAGGATGGTGAGCGCCGTCCCGCGCTCGGTCGAGGTGGCCACCGCCACCGGGATGCCGCGGCTGCGCAGCCCGTCCAGCAGTTCGGCGACGCCGGCCCGCGGCACGATCTCCTCGACCGCGTCGACCAGCGCGGAGAACCAGCGCTCCTTGGCGGTGAGCGTCCGCTCCGGCGAGGCGCCGGCCGGTGCCAGGTCCATGATCTGCGCCGCCACCCGGGCGTCGGGTCCGCCGATGAAGTTCGGGAGCTGCCGCAGCGCCTGGTCCCAGGTCAGCTCGACCCCGGCGCTGCGGGCGGCCCGTAGCCAGGCCTCGTGGTGGAACCGCTCGAGGTCGACGAGCGTGCCGTCGAGGTCGAACGCGACTGCCGCGATCCGGTCGGTCTTCACTGTCCACTGTCCTTCCGCCGCGCCAGCCGGACGACGGCCGACTCCGCGTCCTCGTAACAGATCGCCGCGTCGTATCGGGGATTGACCATGGACAGGAAGTAGTCCAGGTCGTCGATCATGCCGATCTCGTCGGCGGGGTCCGCGCCCGGCGGCACCCGGCGCACTCCCTTGGACTGGACGAACAGAGCCGTGCCGGCGATGCGCAGGCTGTCCATGATCAGGGCTGACAAGTCGATCGGTGTGAGCATGCGCCACAAGTCGAGATGGACGACGTGGTCGAAGGAGCCGTCCGGATACGGGGTGCGGACGCCGAACAGGTGCGGATTGCCGGGACCGTGCGGCGCGGCATGGTCGATGCTCGTGGCGCGGCCGTCGGCGGCCTCGGCCGAGACGTCGAATCCGATCCACAGAGCGGTCGCCGAATCCGGAAGGCCGATGGCCTTGCGCACCCGCTCCGCGTCCACCCGCGCCGGATGGTCGCGGATGAACTCACGGCAGTCCTCGTAGAAGGGCAGCGTCCGCGCGACGCGCCGGTGGTTGTCCGACGGGTGCGTGAAGAACTCGACGTCGTAGTGCCGGTACTTGTCGACGAGATAGGGCAGCACCGGCTTGGTGTTCTCCCACTCGGTCGCCCAGTCCCGGAAGTGGGGCATGTGGTAGCAGAGCGCCTGGGGGTCGTAGCGGAAGCGGCTGCTGTCCCGTCCGAAGTGCCGGTAGATCCGGTACGTGAAGTCGGTGTCCTCGTACCCCCAGCGAACGAATGCCTCGTCGAATCCGCCGACCCGGCGGTAGAGGTCGCGGGGGAGGGACAGGTTGTGCGTGAAGCCGAACATCCACGCCGAACGGCGGTAGACGTCGAAGCCCTGGCCGTCGTCCGCGCCGTCCTGCGCGTCGGCGCCGCCGGCAGGCCGCGGCAGGTCCCGGTGGTCGCCCTCCATGGGCAGCAGGTCGCCCTCGGCCGGCAACGACTGCCGCAGCCGTGCGAACGTCCCCCAACTGGGCTCGATCCGCCTGCCGTAGACGACCTCGGGCCCCGCGTCGTCCTCCGGCCGCAGGTGGCGCGCGATGAGATCCGGGGCGGCGTAGGAGTCCGCGTCCATCAGGAGAAGCCGCTCGGACTCCGACTGGGCCACGCCCAGATTCCGCGCGGCGGCTCTGCCCTTGTTCGACACCTGCCGCACGTACCGAAGCCGCAGCTTGTCCTCATGGCGGCGGACCACCGCGCGGACGTCCTGCACGGAGGCGTCGTCGACCACGATCACCTCGAACCGGTTCGCCGGGACGCTCTGGTTCGCGAGCGAGGCCAGGGTCAGGTCCAGACACTCCGCCTGGTTGTAAGTCGGGATGATGACGGACAGCACGTTAGGCCCCCGAGTGAGCGTCGATGCGGCCGCTGCCCTGGGCCACGACCGCCTGCCGCAGCCACTCGGGCCGGGACTCCGGCCGGGCCGGTGCCTGGCGGCAGAGGACGTACCAGTGCGGCGTCATGGTCAGATTCCCGTCGAGTCTGCGGATCAGGGCGTCGTGGAGCTGCTCGGGCGTGGCGGGCTGGTCCGTCACGACGTAGGCGACCAGCCGGGCCGGGGCGCCCTCGGCTTCGGCGCCGGCATGGGCTTCGGCTTCGGTGACGAAGACCTGCGCCTGCGTCGTGCCGCACACGCCGATCAGCATGCGCCGCACCGCCTCCGGATCGACCCAGCAGCCGTCGCTCAGAACGCTGCCCTCGGGCCTGGTCAGCGGTCTGATCCCGGTCAGCTCGGCCACGCGGCCGAAGTCCAGGTCACCCGCGTCGAGCACCTCGATCAACACCTGCTCCAGGCCGGCCAGGACCTTCCGCGCCGTCGACCGGTCCAGGTAGCGGCTGTCACAGAACAGCTCGATGATCGCGCGGGATCGCAGAGCCTTGGCATGCAGGTAGAACTTCAGCTGTTCGCTGTCCCGGCCCTCGAGCTCTGATATCCGGGTGGCGCCGGTCAGCTCCCGGATCTCCGGGACGCTCAGCGTCGCGGCCGCCGCCGCGTCCGGTTCGGGGACGACGTTCACAGTGGTCGCCATATCGATGGTCACACCGCGTCCGACGGTGGTCTCGGCCACGAGCCGGGCCACCTCGCGCGGATCGCCCTGACCGCGCAGATAAGAGAGCTTCGAAGTCCGGTCCGCGGCGCGGATGGTGTCGGCCAGCGATCCGGCGTCCAGGCCGATCAAGGCCGGCGCGACCTGGTAGTAGGTCCCCACCGAAGCGGCGTCCGAGGCGCTGAACCGATTGCCCGTGGCCAGCAGCAGCGGCACGGCTCCGGTGTCCGTCCGGATGCCCAGGAACGCCGACGCCGTGCCCAGCAGGACCGCGGCCGGACCGACCCGGAGCCGGACAGCGAGCGCCCGCACCGCCGCGGCCAGGGCCACCGAGTGCAGTCCTACGCCCGGGAACAGCGGTGTCTCCCCGGCTTCCGGGCTGACCGGGAACGCGGTCTGCGGCGCGGTGTCCAGAAACCGCTGCCAGTGCGCGGCGAAACGCTGATTGAGCTCACGGGCCGGCGCCGACCGCTCGAACTCGGCCCGGGCGCGCGACTGCCAGCCGGACGGCTCCGTGGCCGTGGCGAGCGCCGCCGTCGTCGCGGTCCCGCTCGTCCGGAGCAGATCGAGGAACCGGGTGCGCAACACCCCGCATCCCCAGGCGTCGACCGCGAGATGGGAGAACACGAACACGACTTGCCGGGGCCGACCGCCCGCGGCCACGACGCTCACCCGCAGCGGCCACTCGCGATCGTGCTGGAACGGCTCCCGCCACAGCCGTTCCTCTTCGGCATCCGCCAGCTTGCGTACCGTGCCGGGCTCGGCCTGGCACAGATCCACCGGCAGTTCGCCTGCCCGGTCGCACTGCTGCCGGGGCTCGCCGTCCTCATCGACGGGGAACCGCGTCCGCAGGATCTCGTGCTCCCGCACCAGAGCGCGCAGGGCGTCCAGCACACGCTCGCCGGAGGCATCGGTCGGCAGGTGCACCCGAAGCCGGACGTTGATGTAGTGGTTCACCGGGGCCAGCGCCTGCAGGATGTCCCAGACGAACCGCTGCCCCCAGGTCAGCTCGCCGACGCCGCCGCCCAGGCCGGCGAACTCCAGCACGGACCGTTCCCGCGAGGCCAGATCGATCATGACACCGACCGGCGGTAGAGCAGGAACCAGTCGCCGACGCCGACCAGCTCGCGCACGTCCGGGTCGGCGACGGTCTGCTCCCGGGCGGCCAGGACGTATCCGTGCTTGCGGAGCACCGGTGCGAAGTCCCGCCGCACCACGTCGTCCTCCAGACTCAGCAGCCTGTCACCCTCGTTGGGCACGATCAGGAGCGTCGGCACCCCGATCTCGGCCAGCAGCCCCACCCAGGCCTCGATCGCCGCGAGGGGCATCTCCGAGAAGCTGTGGATGTTGACCGCCAGGTCCGGCCGCTCCGCCGCCAGCCGCTTCGCGACCTGGTCCAGCGGCAGGACGGTCGCCTTGTGGTCGACCTCGCGGTAGCGGAGGTACACCTCGCTGAGGAACGTGGACTCCGGGATCGCGTCGACGCACAGGTAACGCTTCAGGCCCGGAACGCACTCCACCATCCGGTGCGCGAGCCGGCCGTAGCCGGCCCCGATGTCGACGACGGTGAAATCGGTCCTGGACAGCAGATCCCAGTGCCGGTCCAGGAAGTAGATCTCGTTGATCGAGTCGATCAGGTCGCGGCTGAGCGTCGGCGTCCCCTCGAAGTCGAAGGTCCAGCAGCCGAACGCGCCGTCCTCGCCGGTCTTCTCCAGGAGCTTGTGGGTGTCCAAGGACCTGATGTACTGCGCGAGCAGGAAGAACTTCAGCCGGGCTTCACTGCCGAGCTGTCGCAGCTGCCAGACATAGGCGTTGTCGCCGCGGAAGTACTTCAGATTCAGGTCGCGCAGCCGTCGGCTCCGCCGCCAGAAGCTGCCGGGCCGGAACGGGGAGGCCAGCCGCCGGTAGCGCGTGCGCAGCCGTTCCAGGTCCGGATTCCGGTCGTCGAGCACCGCGGCCATGCCGGTCGGCAGCGGCCGGGACGTGTCGTGGCGGCCGTGGCCGGGGTGCAGGTGGAAGCTGGTGAGCTCGGTCGAGGTCCGGGTCAGGGTCACTCCGAACAGGCCGATGACATACCGGACGGCGAGAAAGAGCCGGGAAGAGTATCGGTTCACGGCGCTCGCCGGCCTCGGGTCGGGCCGGCGGCCCCGGCGGCTTCGTCCGCTGAGCCGGCTTCGGCGCCGCCGGGCCGGTAGCGGCATGCTTCGCCGCCGGTCAGGATGCGCACCGCCATGTGGCCGAGCGCCACATGCAGATCCTCGGTGAGACCGTAGTCCGCCTGCCCGAAGATCACCGTCCGGTCCGCGAGTCCGGCCAAGGCCCCGGCGTAGCCGAGCGCCGCCAGGACGGTCATCCCCTGTGCCCGCCCCGTTTCGGCGGCCCGGACCAGGTTGGCCGACTGGCCGCTGACGCTCAACAGCAGTAACACGTCGCCGGGCCCGCCCCGGCCCCCGAGTTGTCGGGCGAAGACCTCCTCGAAGGAGTGGTCGTTCGCGATGGCCGTGAGCCGCGCGACGTTCTCGGTCAACGCCGCGGCGTGCGGCGCCGCGTCGAGCCCGGCCGAGGCCGCCGCCAGGTCGGCGGCGATGTGGACGGCCGCCGTACTGCTGCCGCCGTTGCCGGCTATCAGGACCGTGCGACCGGCGCGCAACGCGGCGGTCAGGGTGGTCAGCACGCCGGTCGCCGAGGCCACGTCGAGCCCGGCCAGCGCCTGGGTCAGATCGTCGACATACTCCTTGACCACGGCCCCGGCGCTCGCGGTCGTATCCCCCGTCTCGGTCGCGACGCTCATTAGAACGCTCTCGCGTGTGACGAGCAGTGATGTGAGAGCGCTCTCATTTTCGGCACCATGACACCGTCCCCGCTGTGATCGAACTCAATAACCTGCGAAGCGTTTCGACAGCCTGGCGCAGCCCGTGACACACCGTCAACCTTCTGTCTCGCGATACGAGACGCCGAGCGGCCCCCGACACCTGCTTGAGACGCGGCTGACCGGCCGGATACCTTTGGCGTCCATGACCGAAACCTCCGACCCGGAGCCCGCTGACGTAGCCCTCGGCATGGTCTGGGACGCGGACTCCGCCACCGCCGGCCGCCGGCATCCGCTTCTGGTCGACGTCTTCGTCGGCGTCCGGCGCCACCTGTCGGCACGCGGCGCCGACCTGGTGCTGCTCTCCGCCGCGCGCCCGGAGGACGGCGTGGACGCCTACGTGCGCGCCGCGCGCCGCCACGGACTGGACGGCGTGCTGGTCATGGGCGTCGACGAGGGCCACCCCGCGCTCACCGCGCTGACCGCCTCCGGCCTGCCCTGTGTGGCCGTGGATCTGCCTATATATAGGAGCCACACCACTTATGTCGCCTCCGACAACCGGGCCGGCGCGGTCTCGGCGGTGGAGCATCTCCGTACCCTGGGTCACCGGGACATCGCCACGATCACCGGGCCGCTGTCGCTGATGCCGGCCGTGGAGCGGCTCGTCGGCTACCGCTTCGAGATGGCCAGGGCGGGGTTGCCGGTCCGGCCCGAGTACGTCGTGTCCGGCGAATACGCGCAGCAGAGCGGGTATGCATGTGCGCTGCGACTGCTGGCGCTGCCGGAGCGTCCGACCGCGGTGTTCGCCGCCGACGACCGGATGGCGGTGGGGGCTTTGCAGGCTCTGGCCGACGCCGGGGTCGCGGTTCCGGGCGAGATGTCGGTCATCGGGTTCGACGACGTCGAGGCGGCGTCCCTGGTGCGGCCCGGGCTCACCACGGTGGCGCAGGACCACGCGGCGATCGGCCGGGGGGCCGTGGAGTTGCTGCTGCGCACGATCGAGGGCTGGTCGCCGGACGGCGCCGAGCGATCGGAGGAGCGTCGGGCCGCCGAACCGTTACTGGTGCCCACCCGGCTCGTGGTCCGGGAATCCAGCGGTCCCGTCGCAGGGTCCTGATCTGCTGGGACCGGCCCGGCCGGGCGGTGTGTCGGCACGGATCCGCGCACCGAGGGGCGGGAGCTTTGAAAGAATCATGAAATGACCCCTTGACGCGGCCGTAACCGCCCGGCAAACTCGGCGCATCCTTTAATGAGAGCGCTCTCATACGAATGCCCGACTCGATGGGGAGGGGCGATGGGTGGTGTGCGCGCAAAGGTGGTGGCGGCTGTCGTCGCCGTCGCCGCGGCCCTGGTCTTGAGCGGCTGCGCCGATTCCGCCGACGGCGCCGGCGCGGGCCGGACCACGCTGAAGGTGCGGCTGTTCGGCACGTTCGGCTACCAGGAGGCAGGTCTCTTCGACAAGTACATGGCCGAGCATCCCGACATCAAGATCGAGTACTCGACGATCCAGGATTCCGGCCAGTACTGGACGGCTCTGCAGACCTCGCTGAGCACCGAATCAGGGCTCGGAGACGTCCAGGGCATCGAAGTCAGTGAGATCACCGACGCCACCGTCAACATGGCCGACTCGTTCGTGGACCTGGGCCCGCTGGGGGCGAATGCTTTGCAGAACCAGTACTACCCCTGGAAGTGGGCGCAGGGCCTGACCCCGGACGGCAAGGTGCTGGGCCTGGGCACGGACATCGGCCCGGAGGCCATGTGCTACCGGCGGGACCTGTTCGCCAAGGCCGGGCTGCCGACGGCGCGGGCGGACGTGGCCGCGCTGTGGAAGAACGGGTGGGACGGGTACGTCGCGGCCGGCGAGCGGTTCAAGGCCGCCGGACTGCCCGGGTCGTCGTGGACCGACACCGCCTCCGGCATGTTCAACGCGATGATCGGCCAGTCGCCGGACCAGTACTACGACGCTTCCGGCCGCCTGATCTACGACCGCAATCCGGCGGTGGCCAACGCCTGGGCCGAGGCGATGAAGATCGCCGCGGGCGGGCTGTCGGCCCGGCTGACGCAGTTCACGCCGGCCTGGAACCAGGCGTTCACCAGCGGCCAGTTCGCGACCGTGGCCTGTCCCTCCTGGATGATCGGCTTCATCAAGGGGCAGACCGGCTCGCTGGCCAACCGGTGGGACGTCACGACCGCTCCCGGCGGCACCGGCAACTGGGGCGGCTCCTACCTGGCGGTCCCCAAGGCGAGCAAACACCAGCAGCAGGCGGCCGATCTCGCGGTCTGGCTCGCCTCGGCGCCGCAGCAGGTGGCGGTGTTCGAGAAGACGGGCAACTTCCCGTCCAACCGCCTGGCCGCGGCCGACCCGGCGGTGCGGGACTTCAGCGACACCTACTTCGGCGACGTCGCCGATCCGGCGCCGATCGGCCGGATCTTCGGCGACGCGGCCGGCCGGCTGCCGGCCGCCGTCCTGGGCGCCCGGGACTCGGTCGTCAAAGACCTGATCACCAAGGGCGGCATCACCCGGGTCGAGGCGCAGGGCCAGGATCCGGCGAAGTCCTGGGCGAAGGTCGTGCGCGACGTGACGGCGGCGACCGGCTGATGGGCGTCCCCTCCCTGACGCGGCCCCGCGTCCGCACCGAGCCGGCCGCGCCGCTGCGCCGGACTCTCGGCGAGCGTCTTTCGCCCTACGGCTTCATCGCCCCGTTCTTCGTGCTGTTCGCGGCCTTCGGTCTGTATCCGCTCATCTGGACGGCCTGGGACTCGCTGCATCGCGTCGAGCTGACGAACCTGCACAAGTCGAGTTGGGTGGGGCTGTCCAACTACACCTATCTCATTCACGACAGATACTTCTGGAACGCGTTCTGGAACACCATGACGCTGGGCGTGGTGTCCACCGTTCCGCAGTTGCTGATGGCGCTGGGTCTGGCGCATCTGCTGAACAAGCGGCTGCGCGCCGGACTGTTCTGGCGGGTCGCCGTCCTCGCGCCGTACGCCACGTCGGTGGCGGCTGTGACCATCGTCTTCGCCGAGCTCTACGGACGGGACTATGGGGCGGTCAACTACGTCCTGCACACCCTCTTCGGCATCGGCAACGTCGACTTCGTCAACACCAAGTGGCCCGGGCAGATCGCCATCGCCTCGATCGTGGTCTGGCGCTGGACCGGGTACAACGCTCTGATCTATCTGGCCGCCATGCAGACCATCCCGGTGGAACGCTACGAGGCCGCGGCGGTCGACGGGGCGAGCCGATGGCGGCTGTTCCGCGACGTCACGCTGCCCGGGCTGCGGCCGACGATCTTGTTCACCATCGTGGTGTCGACGATCGGGGCCACCCAGTTGTTCGGTGAGCCGATGCTGTTCCAGGGCGGGGGACCGAGCCCGGAACTGGGCGGCTCGGACCGGCAGTACCAGACCCTGTCGATGTACTTCTACGAACGCGGCTTCGCCGACCGGCACCTGGGCCGGGCGGCGGCCATCGCCTGGGCCATGTTCCTGATCGTCGTGCTGTTCGCGGCGGCGTACGCATATCTGCTCCGGCGCATCCGGCCGGACGGGGAGGCGGGACAGTGATCGAGCACACCGCCGCTGAGCCGGCACACTCCGGCGGCCGGCGGGCCGGGCGGCGGCCCGGGGTGCCGCCGCCCCGGCG
>JABFXP010000082.1 GCA_013361685.1 Catenulispora sp. | reverse complement strand
TGTCAGTGTACGAAGTCCCCGTCGCGCTCCCGACCTTCGTCCCACCCCGATACACGTTGTACCCGGTCGCCCCGCTCGAAGCGCCCCACGACAACGACACCGAACTCGACGTCGTCCCCGTCACCGCCAGCCCGGTCGGAGCGGGTGGCACCTGAGCCGTGCCACCCGGTCCGACGAGCGAGACGTCGTCGGCGTAGTAAGTACCCTGCGCGTACCAGCCGTGCAGGTAGATCTGGACGCTTGTGACCCCGGCACCAGTAGTGAAGCTCGTGGACAACTGCTGCCACGAACTCGCACCCGGCGTCCAGGTCGAGCTGTAGTTGGTCGCGCCCAGGTACACGTAGTTGCCCTCGACATACGCCGACAGCGTGTACGCCGAGTTCGGCTGCACCGCGACGGTCTGGGTGCACTGCGCGTCGTCGGTGCTGCTGGCGGCGCCCGCGAGCGCATGAGTACCGGTGTGGGCCGGCGTGGACGTCACGCTGCCGGTACCGCCGGTACACGTCCAAGGGCTCAGGCTTCCAGTCTCGAAGCCGGGGTTCACCACCAGGTTGCTGTCAGCGCGGGCGTGGGTGGCGCCCGTCGCCAGCGAGACCATGGCGGCGATCAGAGTCGCGGCCAAAAGCGCCGCGACGGCGCGGAGGCGCGTTCTTGCACAGGTCAAAGCACACCTCTCCGGGGGACAGAGTCGGGACGGAATTCAGCCAGTGGTCTAAACCACGGGGGCTGTGTTCAAAATGGTGTAGACCAGAGAGGGTGTCAAGAGTCCGGACGCCATGCGATTCCTAAGGGAATGCAAAGGTTCGCCAGCGGTCGGCGAGAAGGCCGGGTGGTTGCGTGATCGACGCAGGCTCCAACCACTCGTGAAAGGACTCGTCATGACCCTGCGCACCAAGCTGATCCCGCTGACGGCGTTGGTCGTCGCGCTCGGCACCTCGGCGGCCAGCGTCGCGGCGGCCGCCGCCGACAGCTCCAAGACGCCGACCCCGACGCTGAAGCCGGTGCCGGTCTCCGGGCGGCAGGTGGTGGTCAAGTGCGACAGCACGGCCACCGACGACAAGGCGAAGGACGGGAAGTCGCCGGAGCAGAAGAAGGAGCCGGACTGGGCCGCGATCGCCGCGAAGCTGGGCACCGACGCCCAGCACCTCCAGGACGCCCTGATGAACACCAAGATCTGGCTCGGGCAGCAGACCCACCCGACGGAGACGCCCGAGGCCTTCCTCCAGCACGTGGCCGATCTGCTGCACCAGCCGGTCGCCACGGTGAAGACCGTGCTGTACGACGCCGGGGTGTTCCGGGAGGACACGGACAAGACCGCGGGCAAGCCGGGCCAGGACGCCGACAAGACCAAGGAATCAGACGCCGACAAGGCCAAGAAGGCCGAGGCGGACAAGGCCAAGGGACAGGAGCCGGACAAGACACAGGGCAAGACGGACAAGACCGGGAGCACGGCGCCGGACAAGACGCCGGACAAGAACTCCGACACCAACCCCGGCAAGTGCGTCGCCAAGGCTCCGGACAAGACCGCGGCGTGACGCTCTCAGCACCGTCTCAGCACTCGGCGCCACACTCCGTGCCATGCGCATCCTGGTAGTCGACGACGACCCCGCGGTCCGGCGCGCGCTCGAGCACGCGCTGCGGCGGGACGGGTATCAGGTCTCGCAGGCCGCGTCCGGGACCGAGGCGCTGGCCGAGCACGCCCGCGCCGCGCCGGACGCGCTGGTGCTGGACGTCATGATGCCCGAGCCCAACGGCCTGGAGATCTGCCGGCGGCTGCGCGCGGCCGGGGACGGCACGCCGATCCTGCTGCTGACCGCCCGCGACCTGATCGACGATCGGGTCGCGGGCCTGGACTCCGGCGCCGACGACTACCTGGTGAAGCCGTTCGCGCTCGCGGAGCTGCGCGCGCGTCTGCGGGCCCTGCTGCGCCGGACCGGCGCCGGCGGACCGGGCCCGGCCGGCACCGAGACGCTGCGGTTCGCGGACGTCGAGCTGGACACCGCCGCCTGCCGCGCCACCCGGGCCGGCTCGGTGGTGCCGCTGACCCGGACCGAACTGGCGCTGCTGGAGATGTTCCTGCGCAACCCGCGCCGGGTGCTGAGCCGCACGCAGATCTTCGAGACCGTCTGGGGCTACGACTTCGGGCCGGACTCCAACGCGCTGTGGGTCAGCATCAGCTGCCTGCGCTCCAAGCTGGAGGCCGACGGGCTGCCGCGGGTGATCCAGACCGTGCGCGGCCTGGGATACGTGCTGCGGGAGGACCCGTGAACCTGCGGTCGCGAGTCGCGGTCAGCGGCGCCGGGGCGGTGGTCGCGGCGCTGGCGGTGGTCGGGGCGGTCATGTACCCGGCGTTCGACGCGCAGATGCGGCAGAACATCGACAGCCAGCTGAGCTCCAGCAGCGCCGACCCCGAAACCGACAAGGAGTTCCAGGCGGTCCTGGACGACGTCAACGGGGCCAAGGTGCCGACCATCATGGTCCCGCTCGGCAGCCGGCTGCTGGACGTCCTGCTGACGCCGGAGGTCGGCGTCTTCGACAAGTTCGCGCCGGTCACCGCCCGGGACGTCGCGGTCGGCGCGGGCAAGAGCCCGCCCTACTTCGAGGACCTGCGGCTGGAGAACGTCCTGTACCGGGTCTACGTCGCGCCGATCGCGCTGAAGGGCTACCCCGGCGCCGCGGTCCGCATCGCCCAGCCGGAGTCGGACCGCACCAAGACCCTGCACCAGTTCGGGTGGCTGCTGGCGGCGCTGATCCCGGCGGCCGGGCTGCTGGCGGCGCTGGGCGCGCGGCTGCTCGCGGCGCGGGTGCTCAGTCCGGTGGCGCGGCTGACGTCGGCGGTCGAGCACGTGACGGCCACCGGCGATCTGGCCACGCCGATCGCCGTGACCGGCCGCGACGAGGTGGCCCGGCTCGGGCTGGCGTTCAACGCGATGACCACCACGCTGGACGGCTCGGTCGGGGCGCAGCGGCGGCTGGTCGCGGACGCCTCGCACGAGCTGCGGACGCCGCTGACGTCGATGATGACGAACCTGGAGCTGCTGGCCGAGCGGCCCGACGACCCGCAGGCGCCGCGGCTCATCGACGAGGCGCTGCGGCAGGCGCGGGAGCTGACGCTGCTGACGAACGACTTGGTGGACCTGGCGCGGTACGGGGAGGCCCCGGCCCGGGACGAACTGGTGTACGTGGACCAGGTGTGCGCGGAACTTGCCGATCGGCGGGGCGTGCCGCTTGACCTGGAACGAGAACGGGGGACGCAGCCGACGCCGACGCCGTTCCTGGTCCGCGGCGACCCGGCCGCGCTGGAACGCGCGGTCACCAACCTCGTCGACAACGCCCTGAAATTCGGCACGGCGGCGCGGATCTCGGTGCGGGCCGGGCTCGGCACGGTCGTCGTCGAAGTACAGGACGACGGACCGGGCATCCCGGCCGCCGACCTGCCCTACATCTTCGACCGCTTCCACCGCGCCGAGGCGGCGCGGGCGCTGCCCGGGTCGGGACTCGGGCTGGCCATCGTCAAGCACATCGCGGAGGCCCACCGGGGATGGGCCGAGGCGGTGCCGCGGGAGTGTGGGGCACTCCTGCGGATCACGCTGCCGGCCGCAACAACACCGTGAACGGCACCTTGACCCCGGCCCAGGCCTGCGCGGACTGCTCGAAGACCTCCAGCGCGACGGCGTAGGCGTCCGGATCGGCCCGGGCGAAGACGTCGCTGGCTTCGAACACCGTCAGGATGCCGCCGCCGCTGCCGCACCCCGGCGGCGGCAGCCACTGCAGGTCGGCGAGGCAGTCGGCGAGGGCGTCCCAGTTCCGGCCGAAGTAGACCGGGAAGTTGTAGGCCCGGTCGCACTCGTTCAGGAACGAGGTCTTGTCGACCACCACCGAGCCGTCCAGGACCACGCACCGCCACGCGATCTCCTCGGCCTCGGCCCGGATCGCCGAAGCCGGCCGTTCGGAGTGCCAGACGTGCACCCCCGGACCGACTTCGCCGAGCACATGAGCCAGCGCTGTCATGTTCCACCCCCTCGTACCACCCAGAAGAAAGACCGGTAATGGTCCGGGGTGTAGTAGAGCTGCCCCTCCCGGCCCTGGATCAGCCGGCGCGCGCCCCGGTCCGGCGCGCCCGGTGTGGTCACGGTGTACTCGCGGTAGTAGCCGCGCGGTTCGGCGGGCAGCAGGCGTTCGCGGTTCTCGAAGGTGACGCCGTCCTGCCGGTATTTGAACGGGCCGCCGGCGTCGATGCGGCGGAGCACGTCGCGCGCCTCTTCGGGCAGCGCGGATTCGGCGATCGTGGCCATGCCGGCTGGTTTGAGCGCCGGGTCGGCGGTGCGGACGCCGTTCGCGCCGGAGGGGGCGGGGGCCGTGGCCGTGGCCGAGCTCTGGGTCGAACCCTGTCCCGCGCCTTTGCCCGACGAGCCGCCGCAGCCGGCGAGCCCGACGAGCGCCACGGCGAGCACGGCGAGCACCGCGATCACCCTGGCGCCTGTCCTGGCGCCTGTCCTGGTGACCACCCCGGCGACCGCCGCCACGATCGCCCGGGGCCGGCGGCTCGGTGCTGACGTGGTCACCGTCGAACCTTAACGTACGGTGATCACGTCAGCACCGTAACCTCACAAGCCGCGCAGCGCGCCCGCCAGTCCGGCGGCGGCGGCGCCGGGGTCGGCGGCCTCGGTCAGGGCCCGGACCACGACGATCCGGCGGGCGCCGGCCTCGAGGACCTCGCCGAGGTTGCCGGCGTCGATCCCGCCGATCGCGAACCAGGGCCGCGCGCCTTCGGTGAACGGCGGCGCGAGCTTGGCCGCGTAGGCGACCAGTCCCAGGCCCGGTGCGGGGCGGCCGGGCTTGGTCGGCGTCGGCCACACCGGGCCGGTGCAGAAGTAGTCGACGCCGTCCGCCGCGGCGGCCTCGTCGACTTCGGCTTCGGCGTGGCAGGAGCGGCCGATCACCGGTCCGGCCCCGACGATCGAACGCGCGAGCGGCACCGGCAGGTCGTCCTGGCCGAGGTGGAGCACGTCGGCGCCGGCGCCGAGCGCCACGTCCGCGCGGTCGTTCACGGCCAGCAGCGCGCCGTGGCGCCGGCAGGCGTCGGCGAAGACCTCCAGCGCGGCCAGTTCCGCCCGCGCCTCCATGCCCTTCTGCCGCAGCTGGACGATGTCCACGCCGCCGGCCAGCACGGCGTCCAGGAACTGCGGCAGGTCGCCCTGCCGTTCGCGGGCGTCGCAGCACAGGTACAGGCGGGCGTCGGCCAGGCGGGCGCGGCCGGCAGCGGTCACAGCTCGGCCTGCGCGCGCCGCCGCACCTCGGTCCCGCGGTTCTCCCGCAGCGCGTCGACCGGGGTGCCGGGCAGCGTGTCGTCCGGCGTGAACAGCCAGCGCAGCGCTTCCTCGTCGGTGAACTTGGCGTCCTTGAGCAGGGTCAGGGTGCCGGTCAGGCCTTTGACCGTGTGGTCGTCGACGATGAAGCCGGCCGGGATGTGCAGGGCGTGGTTCTCGCCGCGGCGCACGGCGATCAGCTGGTTGTCGCGCAGCAGCTGCCGGATCCGGGTCACCTGGACGCCGAACCGTTCGGCGACGTCCGGCAGGGTCAGCCACTCCCCCACCAGGGCGTCGGTCGCGGGGTCGAGCGCGTCGCGCTGGGCCTCGGTGTCGGTGGCCCCAGCAGCGGTGTTCTTGTCAGTCACCCCTCAAGCATGCCAGCAGAATCAGACAGCCGCCGACGTTAACGGCGTCCCGAGGTCCGCCACCCGGGCGGCGTCGAGCACGGTTCCGGCGGCCACGAGCCGGCGGCCCTGCGCCAGGTCACGGGGGCGGCCGACGGCGAGCACGGCGGTGGGCCGGTGCAGGGCGTCCAGCCACACCACGCTCCAGGCCGGGCCGGTGAGATCGCCCCGGAGGATCACGTGGTCGCCCTCGCCGTGCCGTCCGATGTACTGCACCAGGCGGCCGAACTGTTCGCTCCAGAAGAACGGCACCGGGTCGTAGACCTCGGTGCCGACGCCTTCGAGCACGTTGGCGACCACGGCGTCCGGGCCGCGCAGCGCGTTGTCCCAGTGTTCGACGCGGATGTGCCGGCCGCCGTAGCGGGGGCTGAGGTAGGCGGCGACGTCGCCGACGGCGTAGACGCCGGGGACGTTGGTCTCCAGGTGCTCGGAGGTGAGCAGCGAGCCGTCGGAGGCGCGGTGGAAGGCCGGGCCGAGCCAGCGGGTGTCGGGGCGCGCGCCGATGGCGACCAGGACGTGGTCGGCGCCGTCGGGCGGTCCGGTGACCGGGTCCGAGCAGCGCAGGTCGGCGCCGGCCTGCCGGTACCAGTCCGTCATCGCCGCGCC
>JABFXP010000094.1 GCA_013361685.1 Catenulispora sp. | reverse complement strand
CCGAGGCGGCCGGCGCCCCGGCGGCGGACGGCGCCGCAGATGCCGCGGCGACGGTCGCTCCGGTGAGTTCGGCCGCGCCCGTGCGCTTGCGCCGCCGCGGCTCGTCGTCCACGACGCGCGCCGCGACTAAGTCCCGGTTCGCGGCGGCGAAGATGTCCTTCGTCAACGCGAACGAGGCCGCGGTCTCCGAAGCCTCGTCGGGGTACCAGATGGATCGAGAGGAGTGAAGATAATCCCCCATATATATGTGGAATGCCCCGGTGAAACTACGGCGGTTGGGATTGGCTATCCGGTGAATGGCGTCGTAGCCCATCAACACGGCATCGCCTTCGCCGATGTCGACCGTTCCGGTCCGCTGTAACGGGCCTCCGACGTGGGGGCTGGGGTGGTAGAAGTCGTTGACCTCCAGGCCGGCGTAGACCCCGGTCATGACCGGGGTGTTGTGGTTGTGCGCGGGGTAGGACATCCCCGGCGCCCACACCATGTTCTCTATGACCAGCTCAGGGCCCGGATACAGAACCTGCAGGTGGGCGTCGCGCGGGTCGCCGAAACACTCCCGCACCGGCGCGCAGCCGCGCCCGAGTGTCCGGTCCAGCACGTCCTTGACCGCGTCGGCTCCGTCGGCCTCCCAGGCCTCCAAACACTCGCGGACGAACTCGTCGATGTCGAACTTGCGGCGTGATCGCGGCATCGCCTTGACTCCGTTCAGCTAATGGCTGACAGCGCTCCGTTCTCTCCCCGCCTACAAATGAAGCACTGACCGCCACCGGCGCGCCAGGGGCGCATCGCATCTTTCTACGAATTCCCCCGATCCGAAGGTGCTGTTGGACGTGCTGTCAAACCGCCGCGGCCAGCAAGGAGTCCGCCACCGAGGTGCGCGCGTAGAGCACCGAGCGCCCGGCGCGGTGCGCGCTGACCATGCCGGCGCCGCGCAGCGCGGTCAGGTGCTCCGACACGCCGCCGGCCGACATCCCGGTGCGCGCGGCCAGTTCGGTGGTGGAGGCCGGCGATTCCAGCTCGGCCAGCAGCAGCGCGCGGGAGCGGCCGATCACGGCGGCCACCGCCTCGGACGGCTCGGGCGCGCGCCGGGCGAAGACGGTGCCGACGCCGCGGGCGCCGTAGCACAGCTGGGGGACGTCGCCGGGCGCGGCCCGGGTGAGAATCTTGTTCCAGGCGAATGCGGACGGCACGAGAATCAGGCCCGGAGCATTGTCGTCGCGGCACAGCACCCGCTGCCGGTGCAGCATCTGCAGGGTGCCGCTGTTCCAGCTGACGTCCGGGTGCAGTTCGTTGAACAGCCGGGCGGCGCCGTACTCGGCGACCTGGCGGGCGCGGTGGTAGACGTCGGCGTCCAGCAGGGTCCTGATCCGGGCCCAGTACGGCGCCAGGGCGATCTGGAAGTACTGCTCGATCTCCCCGGTCAGCTCGGACAGGGCCGCGTCGCGATGGGTGCGCAGCCGGTCCACGAAGGGCGCCCGGGAGCGGTCGGCGAGCCGGCTGTCGTAGTAGTCGAGATCAGCCGAAAGGTGGTGCTCCGGCGTCGCCCGAACGGCGGCGAGCTCGTCGGCCAGGCTCGGGCCGGCGGCGCCGGGCACCGGGTTCAGGAAGTCGGGGATGTAGCGCTCGGCCTGGAACAGCGCGGCGAGGCGGCCGGTCAGCAGCCCGGCGGCGGCCAGCCGGGGACGGACCTGGTCGAACCAGGGGCCGTGGACCGGATACAGACCCGGCTGGCTCAGGACGCGGAAGCTGGTGACCACCTGCCACATCGGGGAGACGGAGAACCGCACCAGCGCGAGTTCCTCGGCGGTGAACGACAGTGTGGCCGGCACGCGGCACCCCTCCCAGACTTTCCCGGACGTGCCGGGCTCTCCCTAGCCTTACCTTGCCTTACCCCTGCCTTGCTCAGGCCTCGCCCCAGCCTTGCCCGGGTGCTGCCCCGGTGTCGCCCGCGGCCTCCGCCGACTTGAGCCCGACCTGCGCCGCACCCGGTCCGGCGCCGACCGGACAACCGGTTCGGCACGTGGATTCGGACGGAGCCGAATCATTGTCCCATGATCGCCGCGGAGCGCCACTGTTGCCGCCATGACCACCACGAGCGTCCGTCCCGCGGAGTGCCCCCGGGCCCGCACCCGCCGCGCCAACCCCCTCGCGGCCTTCACCGGCTTCCCCAAGGCGATCTGGGTGATCTTCGCCGGCACCGTCGTCAACCGGATCGGCTTCCTGGTCGGCCCCTTCCTCGTGTTCTTCCTCGGTTCCCGCGGCGTCTCCGCGGACCAGACGCCGTACGTGCTCGGGGCGCTGGGCGCGGGCAACCTGGTGGGCCCGGCGGTCGGCGGCTGGCTGGCCGACCGGCACAGCCGCAAGCTGACGATGCTGGCCGGCCTGCTCGGCACCGCCGCCGCCCAGGGCGCGCTGTTCACGGCCCCGAACGTGGCCACCATGGCGCTGGCGGCGGCCGCGCTGAGCGCCACCGCCACGATGGTCGGCCCGGCGGCGTACGCGACGCTGACCGACACGGTGGCCCCCACTCGGCGCCGCGAGGCGTTCGCCCTGTTCGGCTGGGCGGTGAACATCGGCACCGCGGCGGCGGGCGTGCTCGGCGGATACCTGGCGGGGCACGGGTACTGGCTGCTGTTCGCGCTGGACGCGGGGACGTCGGTGACGTACGCGGTGATCGTGGCGACGCAGCTGGCGTCGGACCGGGCGGCGCGGGTGGCGGATCGGGCGGCGGGAGCTGCGGCGCCGAGCGAGGCCTCAGGCACCGCGACCGCAGGCGGCTCCGGCTACGGCGTCGTCTTCCGCGACCGCCTGGCCCGTAAGCTGCTGCCCCTGTTCGGCATCCAGCTGTTCATCTACAGCCTCACCGAAAGCGCCCTGCCCCTCGCCATCCGCACCGACGGCCTCCCGGCCTCCGCGATGGGCCTGGCCGCCGCCGTGAACGCCGGCCTCGTCGTAGCCCTCCAGCCCCTGGCCACCACCTACCTGTCCCGCTTCCCCCGCACCCCCGTCTACATCACCGGCAGCATCCTGATAGCCCTCGGCGTGGCCCTCACCGGCACCGCCCACACCACCCCCGCCTACGCCGCCACCGTCGCGATCTGGTCCCTGGGCGAAGTAGCCGTCGGCGGCATAGCCGGCGCCCTGATCGCCGACCTCGCCCCCACCGCGGCCCGCGGCCGCTACCAAGGCGCCTTCAGCTGGACCTGGGGCGTCGCCCGCTTCCTCGCCCTCACCCTCGGGACCACCGTCTACACCCTCGCCGGCCCCGCCTTCCTCTGGTGGGGGATGCTCGGCGCCGGCGCGGCGGCGATCGCCGGGATCGCGGCGCTGGGACCGGCGATCGACCGGCGGACGATCGAGGGGTCATGAGCTACACGTTGAACCGGAAGTCGACCACGTCCCCGTCAGCCATGACGTAGTCCTTCCCCTCGATCCGGGCCTTGCCCTTCGACCGCGCCTCGGCCACCGATCCGCACGTCACCAAGTCCTCGAACGAGACGATCTCGGCCTTGATGAACCCGCGCTGGAAGTCGGTGTGGATCACGCCGGCGGCCTCGGGGGCGGTCGCGCCCTTGCGGATCGTCCAGGCGCGGGTCTCCTTGGGGCCGGCCGTCAGGTAGGTCTGCAGGCCGAGGGTGTCGAAGCCGACGCGGGCCAGCTGGTTCAGGCCCGACTCCTCCTGGCCCATGCCCTGCAGCAGTTCCAGGGCCTCGTCGTCGGGGAGCTCCATGAGTTCGTGCTCGATCTTGGCGTCGAGGAAGATGGCCTCGGCCGGGGCGACGAGGGCGCGCATCTCGTCCTTCAGAGCCTCGTTGGTGAGTTCGTCCTCGTCGACGTTGAACACGTAGAGGAACGGCTTCGCGGTCAGCAGGTGCAGTTCGCGGAGGGGTTCGCGGTCCAGGCCGGCGGCGAAGACGGTGCGGCCGGAGTCGAGGATCTTCTTGGCCTCCTCGATGGCGGCGACGGTGGCCTGGGTCTCCTTCTTCATCCGGGCCTCCTTCTGGAGGCGCGGCAGGGCCTTGTCGATGGTCTGGAGGTCGGCGAGGATCAGCTCGGTGTTGATGGTCTCGATGTCGTCGGCCGGGGAGACCTTGCCGTCGACGTGGACCACGTTGGGGTCGGTGAAGACGCGGATCACCTGGCAGATGGCGTCGGCCTCGCGGATGTTGGCCAGGAACTTGTTGCCCAGGCCCTGCCCCTCGGAGGCGCCGCGGACGATGCCGGCGATGTCGACGAAGGTCACGGTCGCCGGGAGGATCTTCTGCGAGCCGTAGATCTCCGCCAGCTTCGCCAGGCGGGGGTCCGGGACGCCGACCACGCCCTCGTTGGGGTCGATGGTGGCGAAGGGGTAGTTCGCGGCGAGCACGTCGTTCTTGGTGAGCGCGTTGAACAAGGTCGACTTGCCCACGTTCGGGAGTCCGACGATTCCGATGGTGAGCGCCATTGTCCAACTGTCCTATCGACGTAGCGGTGATGCGGGCCGGAGGCGGCCCACCCCCGATTATCGCAGCCTGGCCGAGTGCCTAGGCCGAAGGAGGGAAATCGTCGCGGCCGGGCCGGTGGCCGGAAGCACGGCGCGCACGCCGACGTCGCTGCCGACCGTCGCGGCCCTGCGCGCCGACCGGACGCGCCGGCGGGCCGCGGGGGACACTATGGACTCATGATGCCTGTGCTGCTGCTGGTGTTCGGGATCGCGATCGGCGCGCTGATCGGCGTGCTGTGGGAGCGGTCGCGGCGGCTGGCGGTGAGCTCCCAGGCGCTGGACGGCTCCGCCGACCGGCTGCTGGCGCTGGCCGGGGCCCAGTTCGACGCGGCCGGCCGGCCGATCAACGAGTCGCTGTCCCGGCTCGACGACCGGCTGCGGGAGATCGAGCAGGGCCGGGCCGCCGCGCAGGCCGCGCTCGCCCGGCAGATCGACGACGTACGCGACGCCGCCGGTGCCCTGGGCACCCAGACCGCGGCCCTGGTCACCGCGCTGCGCCGGCCGGAGGTGCGGGGGCAGTGGGGCGAGATGCACCTGCGCCGGGCGGTGGAGCTGGCCGGCATGGTCGACCGCTGCGACTTCCAGACCCAGACCGTGCTGCCCGGCCGGGACGGCGCCACCGGCGGCGAGGGCATGCTGCGCCCGGACCTGGTGGTGCGCCTGGCGGGCGACAAGTACGTGGTCGTCGATGCGAAGACGCCGCTGGCCGCCTACCTGGACGCCGCGGAGGCCACCGAGGAGGCCGCGCGGCAGCAGTTCCTGGCCGCGCACGCGAAGCACCTGCGCACCCACGTCGACCAGCTGGCGTCCAAGGCCTACTGGCGCGCGCTCGGCGCCAGCGGACGGCCCACGCCGGAGTTCGTGGTGCTGTTCGTCCCGGGCGAAGCCTTTCTTTCACAGGCTGTGGACATCGATCCGGAACTGCTGGAGCACGCCGCCGCGCGCCGGGTCGTGATCGCCACGCCGACCACGCTGATCGCCCTGCTCAGGACGGTCGCCTACGCCTGGACCCAGGACTCGCTGGCGGCGAACGCCCGGCAGGTGTTCGAGCTCGGGCGGGAGCTGTACGCGCGGCTGAACACGATGAGCGGCCACCTGGACCGGGTCGGCCGGAGCCTGAACTCGGCGGTGTCCGCCTACAACCAGTCCGTGGGGTCGCTGGAGACGCGCGTGCTGGTCACCGCACGCCGGCTCAACGAGCTGGGCCTCGTGGACGACGAGCTCACGGTGCCGGCGCAGGTCGAGATCCAGAGCCGGGCGCTGGCCGACTGAACCGTTCTCCGCACCATCAGCACCATCAACACTGTCAGCACTATCGGCGACGCTGTCGCGCCCGGCGTTTCGTTACCCGAAATGTACCCAATCGCGTCGTAGGTTCGGACGCGTGAACCAAGGAACCAGCCGCCTCGCGCCGCGTCCGGCCGCCCGGATCCCGGCAGTTCCCGATCAACAGGCGTCGACTCGCGGTCGACAGGCCCAGCTCCGCGATCAGCAGGCCCAGCTCCGCGATCAGCAAACACAGCTTCTCAATCAGCAGACACAGACCCGCCGCGAACGCGACGCCCTTCGCAGGGAGCGCATGACCGCGCCCCTGGACTTCCGCTCCGCCGACCCCGCCCGGGCGGCCGCCACCCGACCCCGTCCGGCCGACCCAAGGCGCGCGCACATCGGCCCCGGCCTGAGCCGCACCGGAGTCGGCGTCGGCAGCGCCGCCGCGTACCGGCCCCGGCGGCGCCGGGCGCTCACCGCGTGGGGGGTGCTGCTGGCGGTCAGCGTCCCGACGGTGCTGGCCGCCGCACTGGACACGCTGCTGACCGGCGGCGTGCACTGGATCTTCGGCCTGGTCTTCGTGGCCG
>JABFXP010000697.1 GCA_013361685.1 Catenulispora sp. | reverse complement strand
GGTGACACGGCTTTTGCATGGTGCTGAAAAGGCGTAGCGGGTGGGGTGGGCGGGGATTGACGATGGTTTCGGCCGGGGTGGGGACTGCGGCTGGTGCTTCGCAGGGTTTTGTGGACTGGTCTGGGACGCCCTTGTTCTGTCTTCGGTTGTGCCACACGGGGTGCACAAACGGTGGCAAGGGCGTCCGGCTGGTTGGCGGGGCAGGTGAGATGGGGCTGGTTGGGGTGTGGGTGCTGATCGCGGGTGTTAGGTGCTGAGGGCTGCGGTCATTTTTGCTTCGCGGCGTGTGCGTTCTGCGTAGACCTGTTCGCGGCGGTCTTGCATTTGGCGTAGGGCCTCTTTGCGGTCGCGTTTGGAGAGGCGGTCGAGGTAGGTGCTGCCTTGGAGGTGGTCGGTTTCGTGGTGGAGGCAGCGGGCGAAGTAGTCGGTGCCTTCGATGGTGAGGGGGGTGCCGTTTTGGTCGAAGCCGTGGACGGTTGCCCGGTCGGTGCGGGGGACCGTCATGCGGGCGCCGGGGACGGAGAGGCAGCCTTCGGGGGCGTCGAGGAGGCGGCGTTCTGGGGTGGGGGGTTGTTCCAGGACCGGGTTGAGGATGTGGCCGACGTGGCGGCCGCCTTGGCCGTCGAGGCAGTCGAAGACGAAGAGGCGGAGGTCGATGCCGACTTGGTTCGCTGCTAGGCCTGCGCCTTCGGCGATGTGCATGGTGTGGAACATGTCGTCGATCAGCTTGGCCAGTTCCGGGGTGCCGAATTCGGTTATCTCGCGGCAGGGGCGGTTCAGGACTTCTTCGCCGATCTCTGTGATGCGGAGGAGGGTGCCGCGCGCTGCTTGGGGTGACGGCGTCGGGTATGAGTCGACGAGTTGACCTTGTACGCGTACGAACATCGCGGCTGTCCTTCCTGGCCGGCTTGCCATTTAGTTTGCAAAGTATCAGGCTTTGCAAAGTGGGCGATGATGAGGTTGAGGCTGGCGTTGGTGATCTGCGTGACCATCAGGTCCGTACGGCGCTGCTCGGGTTGCTCGATGAGGTCGGCACCGTCACTGCGACTGAGGCTGCGGCTCGTCTCGGGTACAGCTCGGGCCTTTGCTCGTTCCACCTGCGGCAGCTTGCGCGGCACGGGCATATCGAGGAGGCTCCGCACGGTGGCGGGAGGGCTCGGCCGTGGCGGCTGAAGCGGCCTGGTGTGGCGGCGGGTGCGGCGGTGCGGCAGGAGTTCGGCGACTTGGCGCGCGGGCTTGAGGATGAGAGTTGGCAGCGTTGGCAGGGTCAGCGTGACGATGCGCCGGTGGGGTGGCGGCATGAGGAGGCGTTCAGTACCGTCGCGTATCTGACCTCTGAGGAGATGCGTGAGGTCGCCGACGCGATCCGGCAGTTGGTGGCGCGTTATCAGCACCGTGAGCAGCGTCCTCTGGCGCGCCCCGATGGTGCGCTTCCCGTTGCGCTGATCACCCGGCTGTTTCCGCTCCTGCCGCACGATTCGGAGAAGTAGTAAGCGGGCTGGCGTTTCGTCAGTGATGCGGATGGATGTCGCGGTGAGGAGGAAGTCGGGCCTTCCAGATCTCCTCGCTGGGCCATCGTTGTGCCCAGGCCGCCGGGACATCCGAGTAGTCGCGATGCGGGGGTTCAGGCGCCTGGATCTCGATCAGATCCTCGACGGTGAAGCCGCACGAGCGCAGGAGCCGAAGCATCTCGCCGTGCGGGAGGGCGAACTCGACGCCCGATCCCTCGCCGCGCTCCCGCATACCGAACTGCGCCCGTAGCAGCGTCGTGCCGGCCGGACCGCCGCTCGGAGTACACAACGCGTACAGCGGCGAACGCCTCACGAACACGAGAAGCCCGCCTGGCCTGAGCACGCGCGCGGCCTCCGGGATCCACCGATACGGATCGCACCACAAGGAGGCGCCGAACTCGCTGATCGCGAGGTCGAAACTGGACTCCCGTAGTGGCAAACGCTCAGCATCGGCGAGCAAGAGCGGGAACGCTATGCCGAACTCCTGCTGCATCGAGTAAGCGGTCGCCAACTGCTCCCGCGAGATATCGACTCCAACAGGGCGAGCGCCGACACGGGCCAGCCGCGCGCATACGTACGCCGTCCCACAGCCGAGCTCGACCGCGTCCATCCCGGCCACATCGTCCGGGATCAAGTTCAGCTGCGCTTCCGGTGTGTTCCACAGGCCCCACGAGACGTCCGTCGCGCTCCACTGGTCGCGGGCCAGCGGCCCATGCCACGCCGCACGCTGCTCATCCCAATACCGTCGGTTCAACACCACATGGCCGGAACTACGCTCCGAAGCAGTCATGGCGCCATTAGACCCGGACCGCGCATCTCGGCCAATCGAATTAGCGGCGCGAACCTGGTGGTCGTGACACCACCACAAACACTGTCTCTCCACGGCTGTCGGCTGTCCGCGAAGCTTGAGGCATCGCCAGGCAGGAACAGGAAGTGGAGAGAAAGAACCATGAACATCGACCACGCCGCCGCGGACGCCACCATCGCCGCCGCCCGCAAGCATGCCGAGGCTGCGGGGGTCAGGGCGGCGTTCGCGGTCGTCGACACCGGTGGCAACCTCGTCGCCTTCAGTCGCACGGACGGTGCCGCGCTCATCACCATCGACACCGCGATCGGTAAGGCGTATACGGCGGTGAGCGTCGGAGCCGACACCGTCAACCTCACCGGTGCGATCCAGCCCGGCGCGCCGCTGTTCGGCACCGGGCTGACGTTCGCGCAGACCCGCTCGTTCGTCCCCTACGGCGGCGGAGTGCTGATCCGCTCCGGCGATGCGGTGATCGGCGCGCTCGGCGTCTCGGGCGCTCCGTCCTCTGACGACGACCACGCGATAGGCACTGCGGCGACGGCGGAAACGGTGGGAGGCGTGGGAAGGGTGGAAGAGATGGAAAGGGTGGAAAGGGTGGAAAGGGCAAGCTGAGGCGAACAAGTTGAGGTGAACGAACAGGTTGAGGCAGATAGGTGAGGCAGAAGACTGGGATGGCAGGCTAAGTCGGCGACCAGTCCAAAGGCTGAGTCGGCAGCAGGAGCAGGCAAGCGGCCCCGGCCACCAACCGAAGTCACCGCCCGCCCGACACCCGCTGCACCCCCGTCAGATGCGCATACACGACGACGTTCCCCAAGTACCGATTGTGCCGCTTGTCGAATCCCGCACCACACGTGATCAGCCGCAGCTCGGCGCGCGCCGAGGCGCCGTAGACCTTCTCGTCGGGGAAGGCGCGTGCGTCGTAGGCTTCGACTCCGTCGACGGTGAACACCGCGCTTTGCCCGTCGGTGCGGTCGACGGATACTGTGTCGCCCTTCTTCAGGGCGCCGAGGCTGTAGAACACTGCTGGGCCCTGTCGGGTGTCTACGTGGCCTGCGATCACGGCGGTGCCGACTACGCCTGGGGAGGTTCCGTCGCGGTACCAGCCGGCCAGGTTGCGGTCGTTGGCGGGGGGTGCGGCGAGGTGGCGGCCGGATTCCAGGGCGAGGCCGGTGAGGGGGGCGTTGACGTGGATGGCCGGGATTCGGACTCGGGTCGGGGTGGCGGGGGCGAGGATCGGGTGTTGGAGTGGCTGGAACTTCGTGGTGTCGGTGGGGGTCGGGGCCGCCGCGGGGGCTTGGAATGCCTGGGCGGCGGTCGGCTGCGGGGGTGGCTTGGGGGTGTGGAGGCCGTCTGCCACCAGCACGATTCCCGCGCATGCCCCTAGCGAGATCAGTGATGCCGTCAGCACTTCGCGTGGTGACATGCCGCGTCGTTGGGGCTTGGGTTCACCGCTTCGCTTCGTCGGCCGCCGCATCGTCTGCTGCCTCAGGCCTCGGTGCCGGTCCGGCGGCGGCGCAGGGCCAGTGCTCCGGCTCCTGCGGCGCCGAGCAGGCCCAGGCCGGCGGCTGTCTCGCCGGCGGCGATGCCCTGGCTGGTGCTGCCGGTGCCGGTGTGCATTCCGCCGTGGGGGCGCGGGCCGACGTGGCCGCAGACGCGGGCGGCGGTCGAGGCCAGGGAGTTGGCTTCGGTGAGCAGGTTGGCGACGTTCGATTCCTCGGCGGTGCCGGGGTGGCCGCCTGCGGCGATCTGCTTTTTGAGGTCGGCGGCCGCGGCGTTGTAGGCGGCTTCGGCCTTCAGTGCCGCGCCCACCGCGGTCCGGCACGCTGTCGAGTGGTCCTGCGGCGCGGCGGCGGCCTGTGCTGCGGCCGGGGCGCCGAGCAGGAGGCCCGTGGTGAGGACGGCGGCGGAGATCACGGTCTTGGGAGAACGCATGTGGTCGAACCCTTTCGGACACGTCGGACACGGCGCCTGGTGGCTCGCTTGGGATCCGGGTGTCACGAACGTGACGATTGCCGTTGATCAGACAACTCATACTTCGGTATTGGTCGGCGGCCACCCATACGGCGCACGCCGCACCTCAGCCGTCAGGAGAATCCGTCCGCCGAACGGGTGAGAAGAGGTGAGGCGAGGTGAGGTGAAGTGAGGTGAGCTTGAGACAAGGTTGATGTGGGGCGGCAATGCCGAGTCGGACCTACTTGCGGTCATCCAGATAAGCCTGGGCTTGCAGCGTGTACAGCTGCGCGTAGTGGCCTCCGGCAGCCATCAGCTCATCGTGGCTCCCGGTCTCCACTATGCGCCCGCCGTCGAGCACGACGATCAGGTCGGCGGCCCGTACCGTGGAGAACCGGTGCGACACGAACAGCGTGATCGATCCCTGTTCCCGTCGTTCGGCCGCGATCCGCACGTGCCGGTCGAACACCGCCGCCTCGGTGAGCGCGTCCAGCGCGGCTGTCGGCTCGTCGAGCACCGTCAGCAGCGGCTGCTCCCGCATCTGTCCGCGGGCCAGCGCCACGCGCTGCCACTGCCCGCCCGACAGCTCCCGGCCGCCGGCGAAATGGCGTCCCAGCTGCGTGTCGAGGCCGTCGGCGAGTTGCTCGACCACGGTGGTGGCCTCGGCGCGCCGCACCGCCGATCTCAGCGCCTCGTCGTCGTCCATCCGGGGCAGGTCGCCGAGGCCGACGGCCTGCCGGGCCGGGGTCTGGAAGCGGACGAAGTCCTGGAACGTCGCCGTCACCCGGCCGCGCCAGGCGGCCAGGTCGAACGCCGCCAGGTCGGTGTCGTCCACCAGCACCCGGCCGCCGCTGGGCGCGTACATCCCGGTCAGCAGCTTGACCAGGGTGGTCTTGCCGGCGCCGTTCTCGCCGACCAGCGCGACGGTGGAGCCGGCCGGCAGGGTCAGGGTGACTTCGCTCAGGACGGTCTTGTCCGAGCCGGGATAGGTGAACGTCGTCCCGTCCAGCCGGATCCCGTCGGTCAGCGTCTGCGGCGCCGGGAGCGTCCCGGTCGGCCGCTGTTCGCGCGCGTAGTCCTCCAGCCACAGCAGCCGCCGGGCGTTGCGGATCGACATCGCCAGGCTCCCGGCGGTGTCCGAGGCGGTGGACAGTTGGGTCTGCACGCGGCGCAGCAGGCTGACGACCATGACGATCTGTCCCGGTGACACCTGGCCGTGGGTGGCGCGCAGCACCAGTACGACGATCGCGGTGATGAAGAACGCCGCGTAGAACAGCCATCCGGCCGCTTCCCAGGCCGCCCCGCGCAGCGCCGCGCGCACCGAGGAGGCGCGCACCGTGTCCCCGATCTGGTGGTGCCTTGTCGCGAGGTCGTCGGCGATGCCGTAGGTGCGCAGCTCCTTCGCGGTGTCGGCGGAGGTGGCGATGGTGAACAGGTCGCCGAGCAGCCGCCGGTCGTCGGCGACGTCGGTCTCGTTCTGCTTGGCGATCTTCGACGCGCGCCGTGACGCCCAGGCCGGGGCGGCTGCCGCGAGGGGTACCAGCAGCACCGGCAGATACACGGTGGCCAGCAGCACCGCGATGGTGCCGATCCGGATGGCGTTCGACAGCATGGCGGTGAGCTGCCGTGGCGCCGCTGACAGGCCGCGCCGGCCGTCGCGCAGTTGCTCGAACTCGCGCAGGACCGCGGGGTTCTCGTAGTGCTCCAGGCCGGGGACTTCGTTGACCAGCCGGGCGATCCGTTCGGCGTGGTAGACGCTGACGGTGTCGGTCAGTGGTGAGCCCTGGGCCACGGCCAGGATCTGCAGGAGCCAGCCGAGGCTGAACAGCACCGCGACCACGGCGACGCCGAGCAGTACGCGGGCCGCGTCGTGGGCCAGGGCGGCGTCGACCAGGATGCGGTAGCCGATCGGGTAGCTGACCGTGGAGGCGGCGGCGAGCAGGCTCATGATGGTCGAGACGGTCATCATGCCCGGGGCCGCGCGGAAGCCGGAGCCGACCAGGACGCCGAACAGCCGGCGGCGCAGTCGGTGCCGTGCCGGTTCGAAGTCGCTCATGCGCGTTTCCTCCGTCCGCCGGT
>JABFXP010000711.1 GCA_013361685.1 Catenulispora sp. | reverse complement strand
GCGGCGGCCGGGCTGACGTCGCCGGTGTCCGCGCCGACGGTCGGCGGCTGCCCGCCGGAGCGGGAGACGGCGGTGACGCGGTGGCCGCGGGCGGCGGCCTCGGCGGCGATGCGCGAGCCGATCATGCCGGTGGCGCCGAACAGGACGATGTCCATCGTGCTCCTCCTCGTGGTCGCCGGGCGATCCGGCGGATCATCCCCATTGGATACCAACACAACAGCCGGGGCGCGCCGGAACGCCGCCGGCCCGGCGGATCTCCGCGGGGCCGGTGCGGCAGGTGGGGTCGGTGGGCTGGCTTGCCCGGCACCCGGCAGACGCGTCCGTGCCCCACGCCGCCGGACGCCGCAACCGGCGGTATCAGCCCTCGATGATCATCCGCTACCCTGATCGCTACGCGCCGCGGGACGCTGCGCGGCCAGCACTGGACGGCAGAAGGGGCGGCGATGACCGAGGAGCACCTGGGCCAGGAACACCCGCCGCTCCTGCCGGGCTGGCTGCCGCCGGAGATCGACCAGACCAAGCCGCACCCGGCCCGCATGTACGACTACATGCTCGGCGGCAAGAACCACTTCGAGGTCGACCGCGCGGCCGCCGAGGTGGTGCTCAAGGCCGCCCCCACCGCCCGCGCCATGGTCCGCGAGAACCGCGCCTTCCTCGGCCGCGCCGTCCGCCACCTGGCCGAGGCCGGCATCACCCAGTTCCTGGACATCGGCACCGGCCTGCCCGGCGCGGGCAACACCGGCGAGGTGGCGCGCGCCGTGCGCCCCGAAGCCCGCGTCGCCTACGTCGACTACGACCCCATCGTCGCCGTCCACTCCCGCGCCCTGCTCTCCGGCGACGAGAGCCGCACCACCGTCGTGCTGGCCGACGTCCGCGAACCCAAGAGCATCCTGGACCACCCCGACGTCCGCGCCCTGCTCGACTTCGACCAGCCGGTGGCGGTCCTGATGGTCGCCCTCCTGCACTTCGTCGCCGTCGAAGAAGACGTCCCCGGCATCGTCGCCACCTTCCGCGACGCCCTGGCCCCCGGCAGCGCCCTGGTCATCTCGCACGGCACCGACGGCGGCCAGCCCGAAGTCTCCGCCGCCGCCCGCAAGGGCTGGGACCGGGCCACATCCCAGCTCGTGGTCCGCGACCGCGCCGAGATCACCGCCCTGTTCGGCGACTTCGCCCTCGTCAGCCCCGGCGTCGTGCAGCTGCCGCAGTGGCGCCCCGACGGCCCGGTGCGGGCGGACTGGGAGACGATCTGGCTCGACGGGGGAGTGGCGATCAAGGGCTGATCGCCGGCTCACTCACCGGCGCGAACCCGTCGCCGCCACCGGCGGTGCCTGCGAGGACGGCCCGACCTCCACCAACGTCCCGCCCCGCACCACCAGGTTCAGCTGCCACTGCTTGGCGTCCCCGCACGTGGCGCCGTCGGACACCCGCGGAACCGTGAAGACCCGGCTGGTGCTCAGCAGCACTCCGGACCCGTTGCTGGCGGTGAGCTCCACCTGCGTGGCGGGCGACGTCTTGTCGTCCAGCGCGATGACGACCTTCGGCCCCTGCCCCTGATCGGAGTCCCCCTCCCGGCACACCGTCCCGAAACACGCCCGGACGTGCACCAGGCCCGGATGCGCCGCCGCCACCTCGCGATAGTCGATGATCACCCCCGGCGAGCCCATCGTCGGGTCGGCCGCACAACTCGTGGCGCACGCCGCCAGATCGACCGAACCGGCGGGCACGAACACCCCCGCGACGACGATCATGCCCACCCGCCGCCGCGCATTCCGAGCACCGTCCACGACGCGCACCGTCTCCCCGTGATGAGTTCCCGCACCGGTTCCCCCCGCCGACCTCCGCGATGGTACCGGTCCGGAGCATCTCAGTACACTTAAACACTCGACTTCCTTCGAAGCCTGAGATGCCGCGGGGAGAAGGCCCCGGATCCTAAGCCCGGCCCGAAGCCTTCTGCGTGCGCCGCGCCACCGAGTCGATGACCACCGCGGCCAGCAGCACGGCACCGGTGATCATGTACTGGATGCTGTTCGACAGGCCCTGGATGTTCATCCCGGACTGGATCGAGCCGATGACCAGCGCACCGAGCAGGGCGGACCAGGTCTTGCCGCGTCCGCCGAACAGGCTGGTGCCGCCGATGACGGCCGCGGCGATGGAGTTCATCAGCAGGTTGCCGCCGCCGGAGGTCTGCGACGCGGACTCGATCTGGCCGGCCAGGAACAGGCCGCCGACAGCGGCCATGAAGCCGGAGATGGTGAAGACGCTGATCCGGATGAACGGCACGCTGATACCGGCGCGCCGGGCCGCCTCGATGCTGCCGCCGACGGCGAACACCCGCCGGCCGTAGACCGTGCGGCGCAGGATGAAGTCGCCGACCACGATGAAGATCAGGAAGATCAGCGGGGCCAGCGGCAGACCCTTGTACTGGTTGAACACGTAGGCGACGCCGAACGCCACGATCGCCAGCACGACGGTGCGCGCGATGATCTCGCCCACCGGCTGGGCCGGAACGCCGGCCTTGACCCGGCGCGCGCGGCCGAGCCAGGCGACGACCGCGTAGAGCGCCACCGCGACGGCGGCCACGGAGTAGGCGGCGGCGAGTTGACCGTAGAAGGTGTTGTAGAGCTTGGACACGATGTCGTCGTTGGGCAGGTTGACGGTGCCGGAGGTGCCCAGCACGTTCAGCATCAGACCGTTCCAGGCCAGGTTGCCGGCCAGGGTGACGACGAACGCCGGGACGCCGATCCTGGCGAAGAAGAAGCCGTGGATCAGCCCGGTGCCGGCGCCGGTGGCCAGGGCCAGCAGCAGCGCCAGCCACTGGTTCACGCCGTTGTTGACGCTGGACACCGCGAACACCGCGGCGGCCAGGCCGGACACCGAGCCGACGGACAGGTCGATCTCGCCCAGCAGCAGCACGAACACGATGCCCAGGGCGATCATGCCGGTGCCGACGATCTGCTGGGACAGGTTGGACAGGTTCTGCGCGGACAGGAAGGTCGAGTTCAGAGCCCAGAACACGATCCAGATGACGGCCAGGGCCACGATCACCGGCAGGGAGCCGAGCTCGCCGCCCTTGACCCGGCGCATGAACTCCGCCCAGTAGCCGGACACGCCGCTCTCCCGGGCCAGCAGCCGGGGGTCGGCGGCCGAACCGGCGGCCGGGACCATCGTCTCGACCGTCTCCCGGGCCGCCTCCGACTCGCTGCCGGCGGCCCCGGCCGGGGGCGCGCCGGGGCCGCCGGCACTGCCGGGCGTGCCGAACGGGGCGCCGGAGTCGCGGCGCTCGCCCGCGCCGCCGGGTTCCTCCGGGGAGCTGTTGGGGTTCTGGCTCATCGGGTGTCCTGTCCTTCCACCGTCGCTGCCCCCCTGGTGCTGCGTCGCCGGCCGTGTCAGTGTCGTCGGCGGCCGGTCACGGGCCGGCCGGGGGCCGGTCGTCGGGGCCGAAGTCGGCGTCGAACGAGGCGTCGAACCCGGCCTCGGTGCTGCCGTGTTCACTGGTCCGGGCCGCCCGCCGGGTCACGGCGTTGTCCGTCGCGCCGGTGATCGCGGAGATGATCTCCTCCTGGTTGGTGCGCCGGGCGTCGAAGAACCCGTTGTTGCGGCCCAGCCGCAGCACCGCGACGGTGTCGGCGACGGCCATCACGTCCACCATGTTGTGGCTGATCAGCACCACCCCCAGGCCCCGGTGCCGCAGCCGCTCGACCAGGTCCAGCACCTGTGCGGTCTGCTCCACGCCGAGCGCGGCGGTGGGCTCGTCGAGCATGACCACCTTGGGGTCGCCGATCAGCGAGCGGGCGATGGCGACGGTCTGCCGCTGACCGCCGGACAGCGACGCCACCGGGATCCGGACACTGGGGATGCGGATCGACAGCGTGTCGAGCAGCTCCCGCGAGCGGCCCTCCATGGAGATCTCGTCCAGGATCCCGGCCCCGGAGATCTCCGAGCCCAGGAACAGGTTGCCGACCACGTCCAGGTTGTCGGCCAGCGCCAGGTCCTGGTAGACGGTGGCGATCCCGATCTTCTGGGCGTCGTGCGGGCCCCGGATCGTCACCGGCCGGCCCTGCCACACGATCTCGCCCTCGTCCGGGCTGTTCACCCCGGCGATCGTCTTCACCAGCGTGGACTTGCCGGCGCCGTTGTCGCCGACCAGCGCCACCACTTCGCCGGCGTGCACGGCCAGGTCGACGCCGGTCAGGGCCTGCACGGCACCGAACCGTTTGGAGACGCCGCGCAGCTCGAGCACGGGAGCGCTAGTCGAATCGGGCATGGGGTCCTCCGCGTCGCCGCTGGGCAGGGTCGTCGGGATCGTCAGGGTGTGTTCCAGGCTCGGCAGCCGGGCTCTGCGGCGGTCTGGTCCCGCCCCGCACCGGGACCAGACCGCCGCGGCTCAGCAGGTGATGCCGATCTGGGCCGCGGTGTACAGGCCGTCCTTGACGACCGTGTCGCACATGTTGTTCTTGTTGACCACGATCGGCGTGATCAGCTTGGCCGGCACCTGATGCCCCGACCCCGAGGTCACCTTGTCCGGCAGCAGGTCCGTGCCCGGAGTCTTGCCCTGCGCCAACTCGGCGGCGACATCCGCCGCGGCAGTGGCCTCCGGCTTGTACGGCTTGTAGATCGTCATGGTCTGCGTCCCGGCCTGGATCCGCTTCAAAGCGTCCAGCTGCGCGTCCTGCCCGGTCAGCGGCACATGCATCCCGGCGGCGGACAAAGCGGTGGCGATACCGGCCGCCATACCGTCGTTCGCCGAGTACACGCCGTGGATGTTCGCCGCGCCCAGGGCGGTGATGGCGCCGGCCATCTCCTGGTTGGCGGTGTTCGGATCCCACTCCGGCGTGTCGTACTCCTTGCCGATCTTCACCTTGCCGTTCAGCGCATTGTGCGCACCCTGCTTGAACTGCGCCGCGTTCGGGTCGGTGGGGGAGCCGTTGATCATCACGATCTGCTTCTGAGCGGCGTCCGGCCCCAGCGCCTCCAGCAGCGCGGTGCCCTGCAACTCGCCGACCTTGACGTTGTCGAACGACACGTACGCGTCCACCGGCCCCTGGGCCAACCGGTCATACGCGACGACCTTCACCCCGGCGTCATGCGCCTTCTGCACCGAGGTCTGGATCGACTTCGAGTCCACCGCATCCAGGATCAACACCTTGTCGCCCTTGGTCAGCGCGGTGTCCACCTGCGTCTGCTGCGTCGTCGCATTCTGCCCGGCGTTGTAGTAGTCGATCTGCACCCCCGGCAGCCGCGCCTCCAACTCCGACTGCAACAGCGGCCGGTCGAACGCCTCATACCGGGTCGTCTTCGACTCCGGCAGCAGGATCCCCACCCGAATCCCCGCCCCACTCCCGGACCCACCGGCAGTCCCACCCGACGAACTCTTGTTGCTCGACTTGGCGGAACCGCACCCCACAGCGAGCCCCGCGAGGGCGGCCGCCGCGGCGACGCATCCGGCGACGCGGACCGCGCGCCCACGGCGCGACTGGCGCTGGTCGTACATAGTGACGCCCTTTCCTCGCGGCCACCACGCCATCGGGCGGCCTCCACTGGGCACCACTAGAGATCGCCGCGGGCGGTTCCGCCACTGGGCTGTGGCGTAAGAGTTACTGGCGAACGGACGTGCGAGGGAATGCGGGGGCTGTTATTCTGTGGATAACAGGCCCTAAACCTCTCTTCTTACACTGACTCACCTCGACATCGAGCACAAGCAATATCGAGCCGCCTTCGGCGGCACTCCACTACAAGAACGTCGCTAAAAACAACGGCTCTGGCTCCGGCTTTGGCCTGGTTCGTCACGCCATCGGGAGTGGCCGGTTGCCGACCTGGCTTGCTAGGGGAGCGGGTTGTCAGACTGCCGGCGGGCGGGTGACGTCGAAGCAGGATCGGGAACAGGCCGACGACGATCGGTGCGCCGAAATCGAGGGTGATCCCCGGGGTGAACGGGCATCCGCGGTAGCGCAGCCGGTCGGCGAGATCTCCGATGGCCATCGTCCACCTGGTGTCGGTGGAGCGGACGCTGGCGAACAGTTCCGGCTTGGAGGTGGTCCAGGCCGGGTTGTCCGAAGGTCACCACCGTGACGGTCGCGTTGGCGGGGTCGTCGGATCGGAACGGTGTGAAGGTCGGCTCGGTGCCGCCGGACCATCGGTCCAGGTGGCTCAGGTAAGCGCTCGATGCGGCCGGTCACGGTTCAGACCCGGTCCAGCCCGGCCGGCCAGTGTCCGAGCCCTTTGCCGATCCACGTCGAAGGGCTCGTCGGTCCAGCGCCAGTCGGCTGTGCCGTCGTCATGGACGTTCAGCATGAACTCCGCGACCGGGCTGCCGTCGGGGAAGGTCATGGTGAGCGCGCTGCGGATCTGCTCGTAG
>JABFXP010000638.1 GCA_013361685.1 Catenulispora sp. | reverse complement strand
CAGCACCGGCTTCGGCGGCTTCGGCGACTTCGGCAGCTCCCGCACCGGCAGCACCGCCACCCGCCCCCCGCCGCATCCCCGCCAGCACCCGCATGGCCTGCCAGATGGCCGTCGCCCTCGCCGCCGCCTTCGCGGTCGGCCACCGTGCCTTCCACGAGCACTGGCCCTGGGCCGTCCTGACCGCCTTCATCGTGTGCAGCGGCGCCCGCGGCCGCGGCGACGTACTTCACAAGGGCGTCCTGCGAGCCGTCGGCGCCGCGCTCGGCACCGTCATCGCCACGTCGATCGCCGACGCGTTCCCGCCGAACGACCGCTGGTCCGTCGTCATCATCTTCGCGGTGCTGGGGCTGGCGAGCTGGCTGCGGGAGATCAGCTACGCCCTGTGGGCCGGCAGTGTGACCGCCGCGCTGTCGCTGCTGTACGGCTACTTCGGCCAGAGCGCTTCCTCGCTGCTCCAGACCCGCCTGGAAGCGATCCTCGTCGGCGCGGCGCTGGGCATCGCAGCGTCCTGGTCCGTGCTTCCGGTCCGCACCCGCGACGTGCTCAAGCGCCGGGTCGCCGACGTCCTCGCCGCCCTGAGCGACTTCCTCGGCGCCCCGGCGGGCGACCGGGGCGAGATCCGGCGGCGGCAGGGCGTGTTCCTGCACACCGTCACGCTGGTGGAGCAGATCGCCAAGCCGCTGCGGACTCAGCGGCTGCTGATGCTGGGCACGGAGCGCGCCGACGTCATCGACGCCGTCCACGACTGCGTCGAGCCGGTCGGCACGCTCGCGGACGCCTTGCTAGACCCGGACCCGGCCTGGGAACCGGCGCGGCGTGCGGTGGCGGGCAACGTGGGAGCGGTCCGCCGGGCGATGGGCCGCAAGCCCGGCGCGCCGTATCAGCGGTCTGTCACCGGCGCCGGGTCGCCGGTGACCGCGGCGCTCGCAGACCTGGACGCGGCCCTGGAGAAGCTGGACGCCGTCTACGGACCGGCCCCGGCCCCCGCATCGCCGGCCGTCACCACGCCGCCGACCCCCACCCCGCCACCGAACGTCACCCCGCCAGCCGGGCCAGAAACTCTCCAAGCTCCGGCCCGACGCCCCGAAACGCCTCATGCGCCCCGGGATACTTATGCCACTCAACGGGATGGCCGTTCTCAACGAGCAGATCCCTGACCCCGATACCGATGAAGTACGGAATCGCCCAGTCCCGGCGACCGTGCCCCATCCACACCGGCAACCGGGCGTTGGCCGCGGTCCGGCTCTCCATCACCGGCGCGTCCCCGAACGGGAACGCGGCGTAGAGCACCGCCGCGCCGAGCGGCTCGTCGTACCGCAACGCCACGTGCAGCGCCATCGCGGCACCCTGCGAGAAGCCCGCCAGCACCACCCGCTGCGAGCCCACCCGCGCCGACTCCCCCGCGACCAGCCGCCGCAGCGCCAGCTCGCTGGTGCGCAGCGTCTCCGGATCGGAGCGGCCCAGCTTCAGCACCGACTGGTCGACCCAGGCCCTGGTCTGGAGCCCCGTCACCGGCGACTCGACCTGCGCGGGCGCGCGCGGCAGAACCGCGCGCACCCCCAGCCCGGCCAGCCCGAGGCGGTCCACGATCGCGGCGGCGTCCTCGGCGTCCTGGCCCATGCCGTGCAGCCAGATCACCGACAGCCGCTCGGTCCCGTGCGCCGCCAGCTCGACGGCCTCCAGGTCGTCGACTTTCATCGGCCCGGAGCCCCCGCGGCCTTCCGGAACACCATCGAGGCGTACTGCCCGCCGAATCCGAACGAGCTTTTCAGCACCGTGCGGACCGGACGCTCGACCGGGGTCAGCGAGGTCTTCACCCCGCACTTCGGGTCCGGTTCGGTCGTCGTGGCCACCGGCGGGACCACGTCGTGGGTCAGCGTCAGCGCCGCCGCCACCGTCTCCACCACCCCGGAGGCCGCCGAGCCGTGGCCGGTGAGCGACTTGACGGCGCAGACGTCGATCTCGGAGAGCCGGTCGCCGAACACCCGGCGCAGGGCGCCGGCCTCCGTCACGTCGTTCAGCTTCGTCGACGTGCCGTGCGCGTTGACCGTGTCGATGTCGTCCGGGGTCAGCCCCGAGCGGTCGATCGCGGTGCGGATCACCCGCTCCACCTCGGTGACGTCCGGCGCGGTGACGTGGCCGGTGCCGACAGCAAGGCCCCAGCCGCCGATGACCGCGTGGAACCGCCCGACGCCGCGGGAGCGGGCGTGGGCCGCGGTCTCGATGACCAGCGCGCCCGCGGACTCGTTGATCACCATGCCCGAGCGGCGCGCGTCGAACGGCGTCGAGGCGTGCGCCGGGTCCTCGCCCTTCCAGCGGGACAGGGCCATGAGCTGCCCGTACTGCGACAGCACATACGGCGTGCTGCGCGACACGCTCGCCGTCACCAGCGCGACGTCCGCATCGCCCAGGCGCAGCAGCCGCGCCGCCTCGGCGATGGCCCGCAGACCGCCCGAACACGTCGCCTCCAGGCGCGTGCCCAGGACCGGGGTGCCGATCCGGGCCGCCACCTCGGCCTGGAACTCCGACACGTCGGTCAGCTCCGGCGGCATCGGCCGGTCCGCCAGGTACTCGGCGACCGCCGCCGGATCGGTGCCGACCGCCTGATACCGCTCGGCCTGCAATTGCAGGTGCGGCGCGTAGTCCTGCGGGAACGAGCCGCTCGGCCCCGGCCACACCCGGGCCCAGACCAGCGCCGCCGCGCGGGCCGGCGCGCTGGTGAGGCGCGCGTCGGTGAGCGCCTGGTCCAGCGCGTCGTGCATGAGGGTGTCGCCCCAGGAGCGGCCCTCGGCGCCGGAGCGTTCGCGGACCTCGTCCTTCATGGCGTCCGGGATGATCCCGGCCACCCAGCCGCAGGGCAGCTGCGACAGGTCCATCCGGTCCTCGTACCGCAGGCCGGAGCGGCCCTGCAGGTTCGCCTCCCAGAAGTCCGCGACCGAGGCCCCGATCGGGGTCACCACGCCCATGCCGGTGATGACGATCTCGTCGTCGTCGAGGTCTGATATCGACGGGTTCACAGCGCTCCTCCCCACAGCACGGCCGCCCCGGCGGTCGCCGCCTTGGCACCGTGGCTCGCCGCCGTGACCAGCGCGGTCCGGGCCGAGGCGGCCGGGCGGGCGGTGCCGACGACGAACTCCAGGTCCCCCAGGTCCGGATCGGGTTTGACGAGCAGCCCGACCGGCGGGGTCTGGCCCCGCCGCAGGCTCTCGGCGGCGAGCGCGACGTCGACCAGCCCGCCGCACTCGAAGGCGGTGCCCAGCGTGCCCTTGCTCGACGTCACGTGCGCGCCCGCGGCCAGCGCGCCCAGCACGGCGCACTCCTCGGCGTCGGTCGCCGTCGAGCCCGAGCCGTGGGCCCACCACACGTCCGGCACGGCACCGTGCCGGCTCAGCGCGGCCCCGGCCGCGGCGGCGAAGGCGCCGGACCGCTCCGGCGTGCACCGGCTCTCGCAGGACACGAGTTCGACCGGCACGGCGTCGGCCCCGAACACCGGCACCACGTCCTCCCGCTCCAGCAGCAACGCCACCGCCGCCTGCCCCGGGAAGGCCCCGGACCGGCCGGCGTCGAAGGGCCCTGCTCCCGGCACGGCGGCCGTGCCGAGCCGGTCCTCGCGGTCGTAGGCCACGAGCATCGTCGTCGACAATGGCGGCGCCACGCCGACCACGATGACCCGGTCCAACTCCCCGCTGCGCAGCAGCCGCGAGGCCTGCGCCAGCGCCCCGAGCCCGCCGGCGCCGCCCTCGCCGTAGACGGCGACGTTCGAGCCGCGGAACCCGGTCGCGATGGCCACGAACTGGCCGATCTGCGAGGGGATGCCCCGGATGTAGGAGAAGTCGGGGACCTCGTCGTAGAGCAGCTTGGGCAGCGGCCGGGGGTCGGTCTGCGCGGCGACGGCGATCCGGGCCATGGCCTCGTTCAGCTCGTCGGAGCCGCTGCAGCCGACGGCCATCACCACGCCGGAGGCGATCGCGGTGTCGCCGGTGACCGGCTCGGCACCGGCCATGGCCTGCACCGCGGCGGCGACCGCGCCGAACGCGGCGGTGTTCGCGTACTTCTTCGCGTTGTCCCACAGCTTGCCGCCGGGCCACGGCGTGTCGGCCGGGTCGAGGGTGGCCGTGGGCCACGGCGTGCGCCGGTGCTGCGGGGACTGCGTGCCGTCGGCAGCAGGAGCGGCGGGAGCGGCACCGGCCGGGCCGGCGCCCGCACCCGTGCCGACCCCGGAGGGAATGTGCGACCGTCCGGCTTCCATCGCCGCGAGCACCGGGTCGACCCCGGCACCCGCGGCGGTGATCAGCCCGGTCCGGGTGATCAGGATCCTAGGCATTCTGCTCACCCGAGGTCCGCCCCACGCCGCCCCACAGCCGGTATCCGCCGTCGACGGTGATGGTCTGCCCGGCGATCCACTCGGCCTCGTCCAGGCACAGCATCGCCACGGCGTCCGCGCTGTTCTCGACCGTCGTGCTGCGGTCGTCCGGCCACGGCGAGATCGCCGCCTCGTGCCGCACCCCGTTGTTGAAGTCCGGCCGCACGTTGAACACGCCGGTCTGCACCAGTCCGGGCCGCACGCAGTTGCAGACGATGCCGTACGGAGCCAGCTCGTACGACAGGTACTCGGTGATGATTTCCAGACCGGCCTTGGCGGCGGCGAACAGGCCGGCGCGCGGGATGATCCGGGTCGTCGTGGAGTTGGTGATGGTGATGAACCGCGCGCCGGGACGGCCCTTCAACAGCGGGATCGACTCCTTGGCCAGCAGCCAGGTGGCGCGGGAGTTGGTGTCCTGCACGAACTGCCACTGGTCCAGCGTGGCGGTCTCCAGCCGCGAGAACTTGGTGGCGCCGGCGTTCTGCACGACGATGTTCAGCCCGCCGTGCTCGGCCTGGATCTGGTCCATCAGACGGCTGATGTCCGCGGGATCGGCCAGGTCGGCCTGGTGCAGCGAGACCTTGGTGCCCTGCTCCTCCAGCTCGGCCTTGAGCTCCCGCGCCGGCTTGGCGCGGTCGACGTAGTTGACGGCCAGGGTGCAGCCCCACGCCGCGAGCTTGCGGGAGATGCCGGCGCCGATACCGCGCGAGCCGCCGGTGACCAGGGCGACGCGGCCGCGCAGCGGCTGGAATTCGGTGGTGGGGACGATGGTCGAGTCCGTGGTGGTCATGCGATGCCCGCCTCCTGCGGTCGGCGCTCGCGGCGCAGGACGACGGCGCTCATCCGGCCGATGGCATACGCGGCGCCGTCCGCGTCGATGACGCGGCGCACCGTGTTGACCAGCCCGAATCGTTCGTCGATCGCCTCAGCGTGCGCGGTCTCGGTGGTGAAGTAGAAAGGGACGTCCGGATACAGGGGCTTGACGAAGTCCCAGTGCATGGAGCGCATGCCGACGATGGCGGCGCGCGCCCCGTGCTGGACGGTCCAGCCGGAGGTGATGGAGTGGATGAAGCCGCCGGGGACGATGGGCCGGGTGCGCTTGGCCTTGGCCGCGAACTCGGCGTCGTCGTGGATGGGGTGCTTCTCCCCCATCAGGTCCAGGAGGTGATCCAGCAGGGCCGAGGAGAACTCGAGCGGGCCGTACGTCCTGACGGGCGCGGCTGCCAAGTCCTCCCAGTACTTGACGTCGGACATATCAGGACCCGCCTTTGCCACGGGGCCGCATGACCAACCGCCCGCCATCAGCGGTGATGGTCTGCCCCTGGATGTAGTCGGCCTCATCCGATGCCAGGAACGCGACCAGACCGGACAGGTCCTCCGGCACTCCCCAGCGGGGCCCCGCGGCGTCGTCGCCGCCGAGCTTGTCGGCGACCGGCCCGGTCATGTCGGTCCGGACCCGGCCGGGCGCCACGCAGTTCACGCGGATCCCCTTGCGCCCGACCTCCATGGCCAGCCCCCGGGTCAGCGCCTCGACGCCGCCCTTGGACGCGGCGTAGGCGGTCTGCCCCGCGCCGGGGATGCGCACGGAGTTCGAGGACACGTTGATGATGCGGCCCCACCCCTCGTCCAGCATGATCGGGAGCACCGCCCGGCACAGCAGGAACGGCCCGGTGAGGTTGATGCGGATCACCTGCTCCCAGCGCTTGGTGCTGGTGAGCATCAGAAGGTTGTCATCGATGACGCCGGCGTTGTTGACCAGGACGTGGATCCCGCCCTCGGCGCCGGCGACGGTCTGCACCAGTTCCTCGACCGCCGCCTCGTCGGCGACGTCGGCCCGGTGCGCGACCGCGTACCCGCCCGAGGCGAGGATCTCCTCGACCACCTGCTTGGCGGCGCCCTCGGCGTCACGGTAGACGAGGTGCACGCGCAGCCCGTCGACGGCGAGCCGGCGGGCGACCGCCGCGCCGATGCCGCGCGAGCCGCCGGTGACGATCGCGACCCGC
>JABFXP010000474.1 GCA_013361685.1 Catenulispora sp. | reverse complement strand
TAGCGGCCGGCGGCCGGGGCGGCCGGGGCGTACTGCCCGGGGACCGCAGGGGTCTGCGACGCGGCGGCACCCGCGGCCCCGGCTGCGAACTCGCCCGCAGCACCGGTACCAGCACCGGTACCGACACCCACACCGGCTGCTCCACCGATGCTTCGCGCACCGGCACCCACGCCACCGGCAACGCCCGCGACGCCGGCCGCACCGGCCCCGGCCTCGACCGCTCCGCCGGCCCGCTGCGCCTCCAGCTCGCGCCCGATGGCGTCGAAGTCCCCGAAGAACTGCTCGACGGTGTCCGACAGCAGGTCCGCCTCGGCCCGGCTGGCCAGGTCCGGCGGCACCGACGCGGTGAGCCGCGCCGAGCGCTGCGGGGCCCGCACGCCGCCGAACGCCGCGCCGGGCATCGGCACCACCATCGTCGCGGTGGTCAGCGCCAGCACGTCGCCGGGCAGCGCGTTCGGCCGCGCCGGGCTGACATGGTGCAGCATCTGCGCCGCCTCGACGACCGTCTCGATCGGCGCGTCGGAGCGCAGCGTGGTGGCCGGGACCGGCGGGGTGTCCGGCAGCTTGATCCGCAACAGCGCGCTGGCCTGCTCCGCCGGCACGACGCGCAACGGCCCCTCGTTCGGAGCCCACTGCTGGGCTCCGTCGGGGCCGCCTGGCACTCCGGGACCGCCTGGAGCGCCTGGAGCGCCTGGACTACCCGGCCGGCCGGGCGCGCCGGGGCTGTTCCCGCCGGGGCCGGCCGGACTGTTTCCCCCCGGCCCGCTGGGGCTGTTTCCGCCCGGTCCGCTCGGACCGTTTCCGACCGCCCCGCTCGGGCTGCTCACACCCGATCTGCTCGCCCCCGCCGCCCCGCCGGTCCCGACGATCCCGGTCCCGTAGTCGCCTCCGGAGCCGTACTCGAGCCCGGAGCCGTATTCGCCGACGTCCGACGCATAGCGCGGCGCCGGGAACCCGGGGCCGCCCCGGAACAGCGACGCGTCATGGAAGCCGGTGTCGCCGGGCCCGGCGCCGAGTCCCGGCTCACCGGCGGCCGGCGGCACCTCGTCGCGGAACAGCGGCTCGCCGCCGAATCCGTAGTCGGGGAGCTGGTCGGGATCGACGTCCCGAGCCGGGCGTCGGTATAACTCGTCGTTCAAAATCGGTCGCCTCTGTCAAGGTCGGTCGCGCAGGGCCATCGGGCAGTGCCTACTAGCTGTGCCATCTAGCAGCGCGCCACCGGCCACCGAGAGTGTTGCTCTGATCACAGTACTGTGATCGCCGGTGGTCACAGGGGCGTACGGGTGACATTGCCACGACCGCGCGGCGCTGACTTGGCGGAATCCGCGCAGGCTTCACTCGATCGAGCGAGTGTTGTTCCGCCTGAGGTCCGCCCCGCCGCACCGGCGGGGCGGGGTGGGGTCAGCGGACCCGGTCCGCCGGGCGCTTCACGGCCGCGCGCGCGGCCAGCCGGTCGGTCAGCTGCCACTGGTAGGCCAGCACACCGACGCAGAACGCGATGATCAGTCCGCCGTAGACGAAGGTCTGCGCCGCCGTGTCGTTCGGCAGCAGGACGTCCCCGCTGTTCCCGACCGCGAACATCAGCAGGGCCACCATCGCCAGCCAGCCGCCGCCGGCCGTCAGCACCGCCAGCGGCTGCCGCAGCGCGACCCCGGCGACCAGCAGCAGCCCGGCGAACACCACCAGGCCGGCCAGCGCTCCGACCGGCAGGGCGACGCCCGCCGAGCCGCCGCCGCCGGACGTCGGGTCGCCGACGTCCCGCAGGCTCGGCGCGGAGCCGCCGACCCGCACCGTGTAGCCCTGCATCATCGTGCCCATCAACCCGACGACCACACCGGCCGCGCCGAGCCCGGCCAGCAGACACCAGCGCCGGAGCCGGTTCGCGCCCAGCCAGCCCGCCAGCGCGAGCCCGACCGTGCCGACCGCGCCGGCGACCACCACGAACCCGATGACCGTCGCGTTCATCGCCGTCAGCCCTGCGCGGTGGGGAGACCGGCGAACAGATCCTTCTCCAGGCCGGTGTCCGACCGTTCCGCGACGCCCTTCACCAGCTGGAAGTACTCCTGCGCCATGAACTCCATCCCGATGGAGTTCGACAGCGCGAAGAAGCCGTCCTCCAGGGAGATCTGCGTCGGATACGCGCGCATGCCCGCGCGCTTGTCCTCGCCGTGGGCGCTGCCGTCGATGCAGGTGGTGACCAGGGCGTCGTCGGTCCCGAACGGCAGGTCGTCGACCGAGTCCACGGCCAGGAACCCGCTGGCGTCACCGGCCTCCTTCAGCGCGCGCAGGCCCTCGGCGAGCGCGCTGTTGGGCACCGCGGTCCAGTAGACCTTCGCGATGTCCCACGGGGCGCCCAGCTCCGGGGCGTAGTCCGGGTCGGCGGCCAGGTCGACGGCCCGCATCGCCACCCGGTGCGCCTGGATGTGGTCCGGGTGCCCGTAGCCGCCGTTCTCGTCGTAGGTGACCAGCACCTGCGGCCGGACCTCCCGCACCACCGCGACCAGGTGCCAGGCGGCCTCGTCCACGTCCGCGTGCCAGAACGCGCGCGGCTTCTCGTTGGCCGGCGTGCCCATCATCCCGGAGTCCCGGTAGCGGCCGAAGCCGCCGAGGAACCGGTGGTCGGCGACACCCAGCGCGGTCATCGCGTTCGCGAGCTCCACCACCCGCACGTCGGCCAGCCGGTCTTCGCGGTCGGCGGCCAGGTGCGCGAGCTCGGGCACCAGGATCTCGCCCTCTTCACCGGCGGTGCAGGTGACGAGCGTGACGTGCGCGCCCTCGGCGGCGTAGGCGGCCATGGTGGCGCCGGTGCCGATGACCTCGTCGTCCGGGTGGGCGTGCACGAGCAGCAGGCGCCGGACGGCCGTCGGGGCGGCCCGCTCCGGAGACGTCTGGACGGAGGCCGTGGAGTTCGCGGTCATAGGGAAAGGGTACGCATACCGGCCCTCCACAAGCGCCGACCAGCCCGGCACGGAATGGTGCGCATAGCATGACGGCATGGCAGACACCCCCTCGTTCCCGCGGCATTCGGCCCGCACCCAGCGCTTCACCCTCGGCGTGCCGCGCGCCTTCAGCATCGCCCCGGACGGCTCCCGCATCGCGTTCCTGCGCGGCAAGCACGGCACGGACACCGCGACGTGCCTGTGGGTGCTGGACCCGGCCACCGGCGACGAGCGGCTGGTGGCCGACCCGGTCGCGCTGCTCGGCGGCGCCGGCGAGGAGCTGACCGACGAGGAGAAGGCGCGGCGGGAGCGGTCGCGGCAGGGGGCGGCCGGGATCATCGGCTTCGCCGTCGACGGCGAGGTGCGGACCGCGGCGTTCGCGCTGTCCGGCCGGCTGTTCGTCGCGGACCTGACCGGGCAGGGCGCCGGCCCCGCGGTGCGCGAGCTCGACGTCCCGGCCGGGGTGGCCGACCCGCGCCCGAACCCGGCGGGCACGCACGTGGCCTACGTGGCCCGCGGCGCGCTGCGCGTGGTGGGCGCCGACGGCGCGGACGACCGCGCGCTGGCCGAGCCGGAGTCGGACACCGTGACCTACGGCCTGGCCGAGTTCATCGCCGCCGAGGAGTTGGACCGGTTCCGCGGCTACTGGTGGGCGCCGGAGGGGGACCGGCTGTTCGCCGAGCGGGCCGACGCCGCGCCGATCCAGACCTGGTACATCGCGGACCCGGCGAACCCCGGCACGCAGCCGATGGACGTGCGGTATCCGGCCGCGGGGACGAACAACGCCGCGGTGTCCGGTGTGGTGCTCGGGCTCGACGGCTCGCGGGTGGACGTGAGCTGGGAGGCCGCGTCGCCGTATCTGACCGCGTTCCACTGGTCCGCCGCCGGGGATCCGGTGCTGGGCTTGATGAACCGCGAGCAGACCCGGCTCACGTACGCGCTGCTCGACCCGGACAGCGGCATGGTCACGCTGCACAGCGAGGAGTCGGACCCGCGCTGGGTCGACGTCTTCCCCGGCGTGCCGGCTTGGATCTCCGGCCCCGACGACGGCGACGTCGAGTACTCCTCCTCCCTGGTCACCGTCGGCCCGCGCGACGGCGCGAACCGCGTCCTGCTCGACGGCGAGCCGCTGACCCCGCCGGAGCTCGAGGTGCGCGGCGTGCTGTCGGTCGGCGAGCACGGCGTGCAGTTCACCGCCTCGGCCGGCGACCCGGCGGAGATCCACGTGTTCCTGGTGTCCCGGGACGGGGTGGTGCGTCAGCTCACTGAGACGTTCGGCGTGCACTCCGCGGTGTTCGGCGCCGACCTGGCCGTGATCGGCTCCGCGACGCTGGCCGAGCCCGGCTCGACCGCCCGGGTGGTGCGGCTGGACGAGGACGGCGACCTGAAGGACCTGTGCACGGTGCGCAACGTCGCCGAGGTGCCGGGCCTGACGCTGAACGCGACGATGGTGCGCCTCGGCGAGCGCGGTCTGCGCGGCGTGCTGGTGCTGCCGAACGGGCATACGGCGGGCACCAGGCTGCCGGTGCTGCTCGACCCCTACGGGGGGCCGCATGCGCAGCGCGCCTTGGCCGCGCACAACAGCCACCTGGCTTCGCAGTGGCTGGCCGACCAGGGCTTCGCGGTCCTGGTGGTGGACGGGCGCGGGACCCCGGGGCGGGGGCCGGAGTGGGAGCGTGCGATCCACCACGACTTCGCCGGGCCGACGCTGCAGGACCAGGTGGATGCGCTGCATGCGGCGGCTGCGGACAACGCGGATCTGGATCTGTCGCGGGTGGCGATCCGTGGTTGGTCGTATGGCGGGTACCTGTCGGCGCTGGCTGCGCTGCGGCGGCCGGATGTGTTCCATGCTGCGGTGGTCGGGGCGCCGGTGACGGACTGGCGGTTGTATGACACCTGCTATACCGAGCGGTACTTGGGGCATCCGGATGCTGAGCCGGAGGTTTATCGGCGCAACTCGATCGTGGTCGGGACTGAGGCCGGGGAGTGGGCGGCGGAGCATCGGCCGATGATGGTGATTCATGGGTTGGCTGATGACAATGTGGTGGCCGCGCATACGTTGCGGTTGTCGTCGGCGTTGCTGGCTCAGGGGCGGCCGCATGAGATGTTGCCGTTGTCGGGGGTTACGCATATGACGCCGCAGGAGGTTGTGGCGGAGAATTTGATGGTGTTGCAGGTGGAGTTTTTGAAGAGGTCGCTGGGGTGAGAGGGCAGGTGCGGTTGGTGGGGTGAGGTGAGGTGAGGTGGAAGGTGCTGTTGGCGGGATGAGGTGAGGTGGAAGGTGCGGTTGGTGGGATGAGGCGAGGTGGAAGGTGCGGTTGGTGAGGTGAAACCCCGCAGCGCCGCACCGGCTCGATAACGAGCGGTGCGGCGCGCGTGCGGCGTCGGTAGCCTGACCCTGACACCTGCCCCAACACCCGTGGGCTGGGTTCGCCGGGGCTGGGGGCCACTGATGACAGACGCCGTACTCGACGGCCGCTACCGCTTGGGGACGTTGCTCGGTCGGGGCGGTATGGGCGAGGTCTGGCGCGCCCACGACACGCGTATCGGCCGCGAGGTCGCGGTGAAGATCGTGACCGCCGGCGGCCTCACCGACGAGGCCCTGGCCCGCTTCGACCGCGAGGCCCGCATCGCCGGCAACGTCTCGGGGCCGTCGATCGTGACGGTCCACGACTACGGCCACGACGAGTACCGCGGCGAGACGGTGCCGTACCTGGTGATGGAGCTGGTCGCGGGGCGGACCATCGCCGACCGCGTCCGCGCCGAGGGGCCGCCGCCGGTGCGGACGGCGTTGGAGTGGACGCTCCAGGTCTGCGACGCGCTGGCGACCGCGCACGCGGCGGGGGTGGTACACCGCGACATCAAGCCGAGCAATGTGATGGTCAGCGACGGCGGGGCGGTGAAGGTGCTGGACTTCGGCATCGCCCGGTTCATGGAGCATCAGCAGACGCGGACGGGGCTGACTGCCGCGGGGATGGTGATCGGCAGCGCTGAGTACATGTCGCCGGAGCAGGTGCAGGGGCATCGGGTGGATGCTCGGTCGGATTTGTATTCGCTGGGGTGTCTGCTGTTCTTCACGTTGACGGGGCGGGCGCCGTTCGAGGCGGAGAGTCCGATCGCGTTGGCTTATCAGCATGTGAATAAGGCTGCGGAGGCGCCGGGGCGGTATCAGGCGGGGATTCCGGGGGTGGTCGACGGGTTGGTGTTGGAGTTGCTGGCGAAGGATCCGGGGGTGCGGCCGGGGAGTGCTGGGGAGGTTTCGGGGCGGGTGCGGGGGGTTTTGGCGGGGTTGGTGGGGGGTGGGGGTGGAGCTGGGGTTTCTGGGGCTGGGGCTGGCGCGGCTGGGGCTGAGGCGGCTGGAGCTGAGGCGGCTGGAGCTGGTGGCGGAGGTGCGTTGGGCGGGCCGACGGGGACTCGGGTTTGGTCGCCGGATGGGGGGACGGGGACG
>JABFXP010000554.1 GCA_013361685.1 Catenulispora sp. | reverse complement strand
GGCCTCGCCGCCGCGACCGTCGCCGGCACCGGCCGCGCGGTGCTCGCCGCCGCGGCCGCCGTGGAGCTGGCGCACAACTTCACGCTGCTGCACGACGACGTCATCGACCGCGACCGCACCCGGCGGCACCGGCCGACGGCCTGGGCGGTGTTCGGGGCCGAGAACGCGATCCTGGCCGGGGACGCGATGCTGGCGCTGGCGTTGCGGCTGGCCGGCGGGGAGGCGGCGGGGCGGCTGGCGGAGTGCGTCATCGAGATCTGCGAGGGCCAGTACGAGGACTGCGCGTTCGAGCAGCGGCTCGACGTCACGCTCGAGGAGTGCCTGGCGATGGCCGGGAAGAAGACCGGGGCGCTGCTGGGGTGCGCGTGCGCCCTCGGGGCGGCGGCGGTCCGGGCCGAACCGGCGGCGGTGACGGCGCTGGACGGGTTCGGGCGGGAGCTCGGCATGGCGTTCCAGCTCACCGACGACCTGCTGGGCATCTGGGGCGACCCGGCGGCGACCGGCAAGCCGGTGGGGTCGGACCTGACCGCGCGCAAGAAGTCGCTGCCGGTGGTGGCGGCGCTGTCGGCGGGGTCGGCGGCCTCCGCCGAGCTGGCGGAGCTGTACGCGCTCGAGCGGGACTTCACAGAGCACGAACTCCGGCGCGCCGCCGACGCCGTGGACCGGGCGGGGGGCCGGGCCTGGGCCGCCGCCGAGGCCGCCGCCCGGGTGGCGAACGCGCACGCGCACCTGAGGAAGGCGCCCGGCGTCAACCAGGCGGCGGTACGCGACCTGCGCGCGATTGCCGATCTCATCACCAGGCGGACGTTCTGAGCCGCCGAACCCCCGCAGTAACCGCCTCGGCAATAACCGCACCACCCCCCTGTCCGACCCATCTCCGATACCGCGAACCTCGGGAGTCGTCCGCATGACCGCCAAGGACATCGGCATCATCGTCGCCGTCCTCATCCTCACCTTCATCGCCCTGCGCCTGACGCAGCGGTTCATCCCGCACCACCGGCGCGAGCCGCACAACGACGTGGCCGGCTTCATCTTCGCCACGGTGTCCGTGGTGTTCGCGGTGCCGCTGGCCTTCGTCGTGGTCGCTCTGTGGACGAACAACGACACCGCGCACCAGACGACGTTCAAGGAAGCGAACGAGCTGGCCGGGATCTACTGGATCGCCCGGCAGATGCCGCTGCCGCTGGGCGCCGAGCTGGAACACGAGACGCTCGACTACGCGAACACGGTCGTGGACCAGGAATGGCCGCTGCTGGCCAAACACGAGACCAGCCCGAGCGCGACCGCGCTGGTGTACCAGATGCGCGACAGCGTGTTCGCGTTCAAGCCGACCGGGGCCGCCGAGCAGGTCGAGTACGACCACGCGATGACGCACGTGGAGGCGCTGGCCGGGGAACGAAGGGAGCGGCTGAACCAGGCCGACGACTCGCTGCCGAAACTGCTGTGGGCCATTCTGATCGGCAGCGCGCTGATCACCATCGCGTTCACGTTCCTGTTCGGGCTGTCCAGCTCGCTGGCGCACACGGTGATGGTGATGACGCTGGCCGGTCTGGTGGTGGTGTCGCTGGTCGTCGTCAGGGAGATGAGTTACCCCTACGCCGGGACGATGGCGGTCCACCCGACGGCATTCGAAGTCTTCCTGGCACGATTGCCCGCCCCGCGGTGAGACTCGGAACGGCGCGCCCCCGGGAAAGACTCCCCGGGGGCGCGCCGCGTACGGACCTGCCTCAGACCACGTCCAGATCAGATCGCGACCGGTTCAGATCACGTCCAGGTCAGCGAACTGCTCCGCCTCGACCGCACCGGCCGGCGGCGCGTACGACTCCCGCCCCCGGGCCAGCCACCAGATTCCGGACAGCAGCAGCACCGCACCCAGCGCGATCGGCGCGTAGTTGAAGGTGAGCGCGGTGGTGCCGGGAGCGACCTGCGGCAGGCAGAACAGCACGACCTCGACGACGACCCACACCGACGCGGCGTAGCCGATGAGCGGGCCCCACTTGCCGAGGTTCCAGACGCCCATCTGGAAGGACCTGCCCTTCCGGGCCCGCAGGAATCCGGGGATCACGTAGGCCGGTGCCAGGCCGATGGTGCCGACCGCGGTCACCGCGGTGTAGGCCTGGATCGTCCACAGCGACGGCAGGGCCAGGATGAAGGCCATGACGACGGCCAGCCACATGGCGTTGGTCGGGACCGCCGAGCGGTTGACCCGGCGCCAGGTCGGCGAGCCGGGCAGGGCGCCGTCCCGGGAGAAGGCGAAGATCATGCGGGCCGCCGAGCCGATGGCGGCCAGGCCGCAGCACAGCTGGGCGACGATGATGACCAGGGTCAGGATCTCGGCCCAGTGCTGGCCGAGGGCGTCGAGCATGATCAGGGAGGGTGCGGTGGCCGAGCCGCCGTAGCCGGAGCCGGCGGCCTCCAGCGCGTAGTTCTTGTCATCGCCCTGGATGGCGAACAGGAAGGCGACGACCAGGACCAGGCCGGCGATGCCGGAGACCCAGATCGAGCGGACGATGCCCCGGGGTGCCAGCACCGAGGCCCGGGAGGTCTCCTCGGACAAGTGCGCCGAGGCGTCGTAGCCGGTGAGGGTGTAGCCGGTGAGCAGCAGGCCGATGGCGCTGACGTAGATCGCGCTGCGGAACCCGGTGCCGTTGGCGTAGTGGGTGAACACGAACGAGGCGCTCTGGTGGTGCGCCGGGACGAGGAACAGCACTGTCACGATGAAGGCCACGCCGAGCAGGTGCCACCACACGCTGACCCGGTTGAACAGGTCCAGCACCCGCACGCCGAAGGTGTTCAGCACGCCGTGCAGGACCAGCACGGCGGCGAACACGGCTATCAGCCCGTACTTGTCGGGGGTCCAGCCGAAGGCCATGCCGGTGAACGCGCCGATGAACTCCGCGGCGCCGTAGTCGATGCCGGCGATGATCCCGAACAGGCCCAGCAGGTTCAGCCAGCCGGTGATCCAGCCCCAGCCCTTGCCGCCGAGCCGGTGGGCCATGAAGAACAGCGCCCCGGAGGTCGGGTAGACGCTGGTGACCTCGGCCAGGCTCAGCCCGATGAGCAGGACCGCGAGCGTCACGCCGACCCAGCCCCAGACCATCACCCGGGGGCCGCCGGTGGCCATGCCGAACCCGAACAGCGTCATGCAGCCGGACAGGATGCTGATGATGGAGAAGCTGATGGCGAAGTTGCCGAACCCGGACATCCGGCGGGAGAGCACCGGCTCGTACCCGATCGCGCGCAACTGCTCGGCGTCGGCTCCCTCAGCGTCGTCGCGGGCCGGATCGGTGGAGCTTTGAGTCATCGACATGGCTTCGTTCATGTTCCCTTCAGGCCCGTGGAGCGAGCCAGTTGGCGTGTGGGACGTGATGCGGTGCCGTTGGTGCGGAACAACTCAGAACTTGATGGGGGAACGTATTCCTGGAAAGCCGATAGGGCCAGAGCCGGTCTGCGTGGGGGTGCGCTCGGCACTGGGAACGGCTCGGGTCTAAGGACTCGTACGCCCGGCTCCCGGCGGCCCCCGGCGCCGGGCCGCCGCCGACAACGCCGTGCTGCGCGCCCGCGTGAACTCCTCCACCGCGTCGCCGGTCGCCGACACCGTCGCCCACGGCCGGGCCGAGCCGTACCGGCCCAGCGCCTGGAACACGTCGGCGGCCAGATCCGAGCGGCCCCCGGCCACCAGCGCGTGCGCCAGATGCGACAGGTCCACGACCAGCCAGTCGTCCTTGCTGGTGGTGGTGAACCAGGTCCAGCCGCGCGCCATCTCCGCGCGCGCCGCCTCCGAGCTCCACATCAGGTGCGCCAGGCCGTCGCGCTGCGACTTGCGGTACTCGTAGGCCATGACCAGCGCGTACAGCGGCAGCAGTTGCAGCGGGGACAGGGCGCTCAGACCCACGCTGCCGACGATGCTGGCGGCGAACAGCTGGGCGTCGGCGGGGTGCGGGCCGATGGCGTGGCCGACCGCGGCCAGCATCCGGTGGCAGCCCTCGCGGTTGGCCGGGTCGATCCGCCACAGGTCGCGGAAGGCGTGCCAGGGACCGGGCACCGGGCAGGACTCCGGGCCGTTGACCCGTTCGTCGAACCCGGCGGCCAGGGCCAGCCGGCCCAGGTAGGGCACCGGGTCGCCGGGGCTGCTCGCCGCGGCCTGGGCGCACAGGTCGGCGGCGCGGCGGCCCAGCAGCTGGGCCTGCGGCGCCTGGTTGGCGGCGGCCCGGCAGGCCCGCTCCACCGCGACCCGGGCCGCCATGATCAGCGCGTTCGGGTCCCGGGGGCGTTCGGCCACCCACTGGTCCACGGCGTTGGAGCCGGCCGCGACCTGGGCCAGCAGCGCGGTGCGCGAGCACCGCAGCTGCTTGTCCTGGCCGGGGGTGGCGAGCAGTTCGGCCATGGAGAAGTAGTGGCCGGTGCGGACTTCGCCGAGGATGCGGGCCAGGGCGTCGTCGAAGCCCGCCGGGTGCATGACGGGTTTGAAATCAGCGCTCATGGCGCCGACATGGCAGGTGGGGGGTGGGAAAGCGCCAGCGCGGCAACGCTGCGCTCATCCACTGAGCACGCAGTGGCATCGGGCACCGCGCAATGATGCCCGACATCACAGGTGTCGAACAAGCCCCTGAGTGACGGGATGATCACTCAGGCGTGATCAGTACATCCACGTGCCGAACTCCCGATCGGCGAGCTGCTCGACTTGTAACCGGCACCAGGGGGACACCTCGAAGGCCCCGGACAGCACGTCCTTGGAGAAGTCCGCCCACGGGATCCACCGGTATTCGCCCACTTCGTCGGCGGCCGGCGCCGGCACCGTGCCGACCGGGACGGCGGCGCGGAAGACCGGGCAGATCTCGTTCTCCACGATGCCGTTGGGCATCACCGCCCGGTACCGGAACTGCGGGAGGATCGGCCAGACCCGCTCCACGGTCAGGCCGAGTTCGGTGTCCAGCCGGCGGCGCACCGCGTCCTGGATCTGCTCCCCGGGGGCCGGATGGCCGCACGCGGAGTTGGTCCAGACCCCCGGCCAGGTGCGTTTGTCCAGGGCCCGGCGGGTCACGAGCAGCCGGTGCTCGTCGTCGAAGACGTAGCAGGAGAACGCCAGGTGCAGCGGCGTCCGGTCGGTGTGCACCTCAGCCTTGGGGGCGGTGCCGATCGGTGTCCCGTCCTCGGCGAGCAGGACGACTTCTTCGACTTCCACGATGTCGCGCATGCCCAGGGCGATACCCATCTGACACCTTCCGACCGTTACTTGGCGTCGCCATAGCACCCGACGGAGTGAATACTCATCGGGAAGCGCACCGGGCCCGGGCCGAAGACCAGGCGGCCGGCGAGCGTGGCGCACTCCCCGATCATCTCAGCCACCGCCTCGGCGTCCCGCCGCGGTGCGTGCACCAGCACCTCGTCGTGCTGGAAGAAGACCAGCTGCGGACCGTCGAGCTCGCGCAGCCGCTGCCGCAGCAGGGCGAGCAGCACCTCGGCCCACTCGGCGGCGGTGGCCTGGATCACGAAGTTGCGGGTGAACCGGCCGCGGGCCCGGGCCACCTGGCCGGAGCGGCGGTTGCTGTCGTCGGCGGCGTCGGCCTCGGCGTCCCCGGCGACCGCGCTCTGCCAGCGCTGCGAGGGCGGCGGGCAGGTGCGGCCCAGGTGCGAGCGGACCAGGCGGCCGCGCTCGCCCTCCCGGGCGGCGTCGTCCAGCAGCGCCGTGGCCTTCGGGAACCGGCGGCGCATCAGGGCCAGCGGCGCCGCCGCGCCGCCGCCGGTCTGCCCGTACATGGCGCCGAGCAGACCGATCTTGGCCTGCTCGCGGGAGCCCTCGAAGACCCCGGCCAGGGCGGTGTACATGTCGTCGCCGCGGGTCGCCTCGGCCATCGCGGGGTCCTGGGCGATCGCGGCCAGGACGCGCGGTTCCAGCTGCGCGGCGTCGGCGGCCACGAACACCCACCCCGGGTCGGCGATCACCGCTTGGCGCAGCCGGCGCGCGATCTGCAGGGCGCCGCCGCCGCGCGCCGCCCAGCGTCCGGTGACGACGCCGCCGACGGTGTACTCCGGGCGGAAGCGGCCGGCCACCACCCAGGTGTCGCGCCAGGCCCAGCCGTTGAACGAGTACAGGCGCGAGAGCTCCTTGTACTTCAGCAGCAGCGGGATCGCGGGGTGGTCGACGTCGGCCAGCTCCCAGCGGCGCAGCGACGGCAGCCGCACGCCGACGTCGGCGAAGGCCTTGGTGACCTGCGGTGCCGAGTCCGGGTTCAGGGCCCGCACGCCGAGCGCGGCGGCCAGCTCGGCCGCGGCGTCGGCCATCGCGCGCGGCGGGGAGCCGTCCGGCGGGCGGGGTCCGAGGACCTCCTCCAGGATCCGGCCGTGCACGTCGGCGCGCCAGGGCAGGCCGTGGTGCGCCATCTCGGCGGCGGCG
>JABFXP010000822.1 GCA_013361685.1 Catenulispora sp. | reverse complement strand
GGGGCGTTGGTGAGGCCCAGCTGATCCTCTGGTCAGCGGTATCCGCTAGCGTTCTGGCGTGGCAAAGCCTGGAGCGGAACGACAGCCTCCGTCGGAGGCCCCTGATTCGGCTGGATTTGCGATACCCCGTCGCCGTCATCGGAGGCTGCGCAAGGCCGGGGCGCTGCTGGGCAGTTGGCTGGTGTTGGGTGGGGCTGCGACGTTCTCGATTCTGGCGAGTAACGGGTCGGGGGCGCCGCCGAAGCCTGATCTTTCTCAGGTGGCGCCTGGTCTGCGTTCGTTTGCCGGGTCGCTGCCGTGGCCTGCCGATGGTGAGACGGCGATGTGGGCCGAGGGGGTCGGGAGTCTGGGTACGTGTGGGAAGCAGACGCAGGTGCCGATAGCGAGTGTCACGAAGGTGATGACGGCCTACGTGGTTCTGCAGGATCATCCGTTGGTCGGGTCTGATCAGGGTCCTGATATTGGTGTGGACGATCAGGCTGCGTCCGAGGCGTTGTCGCGGGATGAGAGTTCGGCGCCGGTGCGGGCTGGGCAGCAGATCAGTGAGCGCAAGCTGTTGGAGCTCATGCTCGTTCCTTCGGCTGGCAACGTTGCGCGGTTGTTGGCGCGGTGGGATGCCGGCAGTGAGGTGGGGTTTGTGGCGAAGATGAATGCCGCCGCGGTGGCGCTGGGGATGAAGGACACCGTTTACAGCGATGCGGCTGGTATTGATGCGGCGACTCGGAGTACGGCTGTGGATCAGTTGAAGTTGGCTGAGGCTGCCTTCAGTGATGGCGTGCTCTTGGATCTGACCGGGCAGCGGACTACTCAGGTGCCTGATGATCCGACGGTGCTGCCGAACACCGACTCGTTGTTGGGGAACGATGGTGTCGTGGGTGGGAAGACCGGGTCGAGTACTCCGGCTGGGGGTGCGTTGATGTGGGCGGCTCAGCGTTCTGTTGCCGGGCAGGAGCGGCTGGTGCTCGGGGTGGTGCTGCATCAGGACTCTGGTACTACGCCTGAGCAGGGTTTGGCGCGGGCTTTGACGGTGAGTCGGCGGTTGGTCAGCGCTTTGAGTTAGGTGGGAAAAGCGATGGGACCGGCGCCAGTGGGGGGAAGTCCAGCGGCCGGTCCCGGCATCGCATCACACGTCCGCCTGTGGGGGGTGGCGGTCGGCGGAGAGGCCTCGTTGAGCGTAGTGCGGGCCGATTGCGCTTCGATTGCGCCGGTCTTGCGCGGTGAGTCAGGGGGCGAGTACGCGGTCGAGGAAGGCGTTGAGGTTGTCGATGGCGCGGATGATGCGGGTGGGGCGGTCGATCGACTCGTCCAGGTCGCCGCCGACTGCTGAGGACTTCAGGCCGCGGACGAACAGGGAGCAGGCGAGGTCGGTGCAGAGGTACTGGCCGATCGAGTTGCCCTGGCGGCCGGATTCGCCGGTGCGGCGGGCGGTCATCAGGGCCACGCCGCCGCCGGTGCGGGTGGTCAGGCAGATGGAGCACATGCTGCGGGAGGCGAAGCCGCGGGCGCTGCCGCCGGAGGCCCGGAGGGACAGGCCGGTGGGGCGGCCGGCGCGGTCGGCGACCAGGTAGGCGCGGTCGGGGGCGCTGGGGTCGCGCCAGCCGAGGAAGTCCAGGTCGGCCCAGGGCAGGGTGGTGAGGTCGGGCAGTCCGAGACGGGAGGCCTCGCCTTTGGAGCAGTTGACGAAACTGGCGCGGATCTCGCGCTCGGTGATCGGGTTCATGGTGGGTACGCTAAGGTTGCCTAAGTTGGTTAGGCAAATGGTTAATGAGCCAAGGAGACTTGTGGCGCGTGCCGGGCTGTCCGCCGAGGTGCTCACGGTTGCGGCCGCTGAGCTCGCTGATGAGATCGGCTTTGAGCGGCTGACGCTGGGGGCGGTGGCGCGGCGGTTCGGGGTGAAGGAGCCGAGCCTGTACTCGCATGTGAAGAACGCCCAGGCGCTGCGGCTTCACGTGGCGGCTGTCGCCTTGGGCGAGTTGGCGGACCGGATCGCGGAGGCGGTGGCGGGGCGTTCCGGGCGTGATGCGCTTACCGCTTTCGCGGCTGCGTACCGGGACTATGCCAAGGAGCATCCGGGCCGGTTTGCCGCCGCGCGGATGACGTTGCCGGTGGAGTCGCGGGCGGCCGAGGTCGCGAGGCGGCATTCGGAGCTCACTCGGGCGCTGCTCCGCGGATATGCGTTGGGGGAGCCTGCCGAGACTGACGCGGTCCGGCTGATCGGCGCCACCGTGCTGGGCTTCGTGACGTTGGAGGCTGGCGGCAGCTATTCGCATCATCCGCGCGCGGTGGAGGCGTCGTGGGGGGCTGCCGTCGATGCGCTGGACGTGGCGCTGCGGAACTGGCCCGTCAGTCGTCCGGTTCCCAATCCTTGAGCTGGTCGAGGATTCGGCGGTCTCCGTCGATGGTGAGGGCGTCGAAGGGGAGGCGGCCGTAGAGGGCGAGGACGAGTTCGCCGGCGGTGCTCCGGGTGGAGACCGTGGCCTTGTCCGTGGGGAGGGTGCTGACGTGGGCTCCGTCGCCGGAGAGGGTGAGGCGCCAGGTGCCCTCGGTGACGTGGAAATCGATGGTCGCGGGGTGGTGCGGCCAGGGGGACGTCGTCGTGCAGCAGGTCGTGAGGAACTCCTCCACGCCGTCGACGGCGGTCTCTGGGGGCAACGGTTGGGCTTTGGTGATGTTCTGGGCGTCGTAGGTGTGGACCGCGGCCTCTTGTACTTGGTGCCGGGCGACGGCTGCGGCTGTTTGAGGTGCCTGCCAGGCTTCCCACCACGTCCAGCAGCCGCTGTTTGGGCCGGCCTCGTGGAGTTTTTGCAGGAGCAGGGCGGTCGAGTCGGCTGACCAGGCGAGCAACGCATCCCGGTTTCGGGGTCCGGCCTCGATGTCGTCCTCTTGGATCGGCTGGGTGTCGGCGGGGCCGGTGGCGACGACGCCGGCCCAGAACCGGTGCACCGAGCCCAGGTGCTGTATCAGATCTCGCAGGGTCCAGTCTGGGCAGGTCGGGACCTGTGCGTTGAGGTCGGGCGCGGAGGATGCCGCGGCGCGGAATGCTTCTGCCCGTTCGTCGATCAGACGCAACAGGTCGGGGAACTCCGGGGTGGTGTGCATCCGATTTGTCTAGCATCCGCCTGTTGGACGGCGCGACACCATTTCCGGTGCCGCGCCGTCGGTGGATCAGGCTTCGACTTCAGGCCGCTCTGTGTCCGCCCACAGGGTGTGGAACGAGCCCTCGCCGTCTGTGCGCAGATAGGTGTGCGCGCCGAAGTAGTCGCGCTGGCCCTGGATCAGTGCTGCCGGCAGGCGGTCGGCGCGGAGTGTGTCGTAGTACGCCAGTGCCGAGGAGAAGGCCGGTACCGGGATGCCGCGGCGGGTGGCGGCGGCGATGACTTCGCGCCAGGGGACCTGGGCGTGGCCGATCTCGTCGGCGAAGCCCGGCTCGGCCAGCAGGCTCGGCAGTTCGGGGTCGGCTCGGTAGGCGGCGCGGATGCGGTCCAGGAATGCCGCGCGGATGATGCAGCCGCCGCGCCAGATCGCCGCGATGTCGGCCAGGTCGATGTCCCAGCCGTACTCCTGCGCGGCGTCCCGGATCATGGTCCAGCCCTGGTCGTAGGCGATGATCTTGGAGGCGTAGAGGGCGTGCTCGACGGTGGTCACGTAGCGGTCTGCCTCGTGCGGGCGCAGGGGGTGTTCGGTGCCGCCGGGCAGGGGGCGGTAGGCCTCGCGCAGTGCCGTGCGGCTGGAGGCCACGCGGGCGAAGGTGGCCTGGGCGATGGCGGTGGCCGGGGAGCCGAGGTCCAGGGCGGTCTGCACGGTCCAGCGGCCGGTGCCCTTCTGCTCGGCGGCGTCGCGGACGATGTCCACGAAGGGCTGGTCGGTGCGGGCGTCGACGTGGGCCAGGATCTCGGCGGTGATCTCGATCAGGTAGGAGTCCAGGCGGCCCTTGTTCCACTCCCGGAAGACCTCGGCGATCTGGGCCGGGCTGTAGCCGGCGACGTGCCGCAGCAGGTCGTAGGCCTCGGCGATGAGCTGCATGTCGGCGTACTCGATGCCGTTGTGGACCATCTTCACGAAGTGGCCCGCGCCGTCGGTGCCGACGTGGGTGCAGCACGGTTCGCCCTCGGCCTTGGCGCTGATCGCCTCCAGCATCGGGCCCAGGACCGCGTAGGACTCGGCCGAGCCGCCGGGCATGATGGACGGCCCGTGCAGGGCGCCCTCCTCGCCGCCGGAGACGCCGGAGCCGACGAAGTGGATGCCGCGCTCGCGCAGGGCGGCCTCGCGGCGGCGGGTGTCCAGGAAGTGGGCGTTGCCGCCGTCGATGATCATGTCGCCGGGCTCCAGCAGCGGGGCGAACTCCTCGATCACGGCGTCGGTCGGGTCGCCGGCCTTCACCATGATCATCAGACGCCGGGGCCGTTCCAGGGCGGCGACGAAGTCCTCGGCGGTCTCGGTCGGGACGAAGGTGCCCTCGTCCCCGAACTCCTCGACGAGGGCTCGGGTGCGGGTCGCGGTGCGGTTGTGGAGCGCGACTGTGTAGCCGTGCCGGGCGAAGTTGCGCGCCAGGTTGCGGCCCATGACGGCCAGTCCGGTGACGCCGATCTGCGCGGTAGCCTGCATGCGTGGAAACCTAACACTGAAGGCTTTCCCCGGCATTGCCAAAAGGTACGAATTCTCGTTCGCGGTCGGCCGGCGGGCTCAGCCCCAGCGCTTGGCGTCCTCGGCCAGCCGCTCCATCTCCTCCTCCAGCCGGTCGGCCGCCGAGCTCGCGCCGCCGGCCGACTTCGAGGCCTTCAACCGCACGATGATGGCCTGGAACTCGGTGATCCGGCCCTCGAGGTTCTCCTTCGCCTGCAGCAGGTTCGCCTCCTCCTTGGAGCCCGGCGTCGCCAGCAGCAACCGCCGCTCCAGGTCGGCCAGCAGGTCCAGCTGACGGCGGCGGGCCAGCTCGAACTGCTCCAACGGGTCCTCGAACCGGCTCAGCAGCCGATCGGCCCCTTTGCGCAGCTTCCCGGCCCAGTTGCCGACGCCCATCGTGCGCTCCTCTCCCCCAGCCCTGTCCTGATTCGGACCCGGACTCCTATTCTCCCGGTTCCCCCGCCGTCGGTCCGGCCAGCCACGCGCACGCGGCGGTGACCAGCAGCCGCACGCCGATCTCCAGCGTCGGGTCGACCGCCGGGGCGAACTTCGGCGAGTGGTTGCCCGGCAGCGTGGCCGGCACGCCGTCCTCCAGCAGCGACACGATGTCCGCCTCGGTGAAGGTGGACAGTTCCAGCCCGCCGAAATGCCAGAACACCGACGGAACGCCGAGGACCTCCCCGAAGGTTCCGAAGTCCTCGCTGCCGGACAGGGTGCTCGGCAGCACGAACACCCGGTCGGCTCCCAGCTGCGCCCGGAACGCCGCCAGCACCACGTCGGTCCCGGCCTGGTCGTTGACCAGCAGCGGCAGCCGGTCTTCCGGCGCGATCCGCGGCGCCCGCTCGGCCCCGGAGGCGGCGGCCTCGGCGTTGACGATCCGCTCGATCGCGGCCAGCACCTTCTCCCGCGTCGCCGGGGTGGTGGTGCGCACGGTGACCAGCAGCTCGGCCTCGTCCGGGATGACGTTGGCGCGGGTGCCGGCGTGGATCGCGCCGACGGTCACCACCGCCGACCGGCTCGCCGCGATCTCGCGGGAGACCACGGTCTGCAGCCGCATCACGATCGCGGCGGCGATCACCACCGGGTCGATCGTCGCCTCCGGCATCGAGCCGTGGCCGCCGCGGCCGAACACCGTGATGCGCAGGGTGTCGCAGGCGCTCATCACCGCGCCCGGGCGGGTGCCGACCAGGCCGGCCGGCGCGGGGCCGACGTGCTGGCCCAGGCAGACGTCGGGACGGGGGAAGCGGTCGGCGAATCCGTCCTCGAGCATCCGCGGCGCGCCGCCGACCTCTTCGCCGGGCTGGAACACCGCGAGCACGGTGCCGCTCCAGGACTCGCGCTCGGCGGCCAGGAGCTCGGCGGCGCCGAGGAGGCAGGCGACGTGCACGTCGTGGCCGCAGGCGTGCATGACGGGGACCTCGGTGCCGTCGGGTTCGAGGGCGGTCGCGGTCGAGGCGTAGGGCAGGCCGGTCTCCTCGCGGACCGGCAGGGCGTCCATGTCGGCGCGCAGCAGTACTACCGGGCCGGCGGGGTGGGCGCCGTGCAGGACGCCGACGACGCCGGTGCCGCCGACGGCTTCGGTGACTTCCCAGCCGGCTGCGCGGAGGCGTGCGGCCACGATGCCGGCTGTGCGGACCTCTTGGAAGGAGAGCTCGGGGTGCTGGTGGAGGTCTTTGTAGAGGTCGCGGAGGGCGGGGAGGACGTTGTCGAGGCCGTGGAGGAGGGCGGTGGGGTCGGCGGGGGTGGAGGGGGCGGAGGCCGGCCGCGGGGGCTGG
>JABFXP010000457.1 GCA_013361685.1 Catenulispora sp. | reverse complement strand
CGTTGCGAGGCGATGTGAGGCGAGAGAGGCGAACAGAAGAGTCGGAAACACCTCCCGAGATCCGAAGGGGCACCGGGGGTGGTTCTCTATTCAAGGAAGTATCCGGGGCACCGCGCAACGGGAGGTGTGTGAGCACGCTACCGGGCGTTCGCCCCCCGGCGCATCCCAATTAATCAGGGCGTTCAAGCGCCCTGCGAGCGCAGTCCGAGCCTCCGGGTTTGTCATGACGGCGTCGCCCCACCGGGACTGGCGGATCCGCTTTCCAACGGGAGGTTTCCGATGCCGGACGTCAACGTTTCCGTGCGCACGCCCGCCGAGGACCTGACCGAACCCGCCGCGCTGGCCGACCGGGTCGCCGCCGTGTTCGGCAAGCGGCTGGACGTCCCCGACTACGGACCCGACGACGACTTCTTCGGCCGCGGCGGATCCTCCTTCCTCGCAGCCCTCTGCGTCGCCGACCTCAAGAAGGCCGGGCTCACGCTGGCCATCCAGGACGTCTTCCTCGCCAAGACACCGCGGGCGGTCGCCGAGCGGATCGCGGCGCCGCAGAAGGTCCGATGAGCATGGCCGCTCCGCTTCCGGCTCCGCTGCCCCCGCCCCACCCGCCCCTCCTGGCACCGCAGAACGGCGCGCTGTCGGGCGCGGTGGTGGACCTGGTGGCGTTCCCCGGTGCGGGAACCGGCGCCTCCGGCTTCCGCGACTGGCGGCGGCTGCTGCCCGCCGACTGGGGGTTCACCGTCGTGAACCTGCCCGGCCGGGAGGCCAGCTACGGCCGGCCGTTCGCGACCGATCTCGCGGCGCTCGCCGACGAGGTCGCCGCCGAGCTGCGGGCCCACCGGGCCGCCGGTCCCGCCGCCCCGCTGGTCCTGTTCGGCCACAGCATGGGCGCTCTACTCGCGCTGCTGGTCGCGCACCGCGTGCCCGTCGACGCCCTCGTCGTCGCCGCCTGCGCACCGCCCCGCTCCCGCCGCTACGACCTCGACGGCGACCCGCTCGACGACGACGCACTGCGCATCGACGTGTCCGAGGCGCTGGTCGCGGCCGGAGTGGCAGAACTCTTCGACACCCTCGACGAAGACCTGTTCGCGGAGATGGTGGAGCTCGCCGTGCCGGCGCTGCGGGCCGACATCCTGCTGCTGACCAGCTTCCAGATCCCCACGACGCGCCTGGACTGCAGGATCCTCGCCCTCTACGGCGCAGACGACGCGCTGCACCCGGCACCCTGGTCGGACGAGACGACCGCTGCGGCGGACCTGCGCGTCCTCGACGGCGGCCACTTCTTCGTCCAACTCGCCCCCGAGACCGTCATCGCCGAACTCCAGCGGTATGTGGCCTCGGTGCCGGAGGGCGTGCGATGACAGAGCCCGTACTCCTCGTGCTCGACTACCCCGGCCGCCGTCCCGAGGCCCGCGTGAGTGACCTGCGCCTGGAAGAAGCCGGCTACGACGTCAGATACCTGATGCAGCCGCCGCTGCCCCGGGGGGCATCCGTCGCCGACTACACCGCCGAAGCCCTCGCCACGGCGGGCCCCGACAACGACGCGGCCCACGCCGTGCTGGCCTATTGCGGCGCGTCCGCGCTCGGCCAGGAAGTGGCGCTGCGCATCGGCTGCCCGCGCCTGCTCATCTTCAACGGCGAGCTGTGCACCCCGCAGGTCGTCGGCACCGAGTACCGCGCGCTGCTGGAGTCGGTGACCGGCGAGCCGGTCGCCCTGCCGGACTGGTGGGACACCGACCTGCTGGCCGAGCACTCCGGCGACTTCCTCCAGCGCTGCGAAAGCCACCTGCGGGAACACGTCCGGCGCAGCCTGGCCGAGCAAGCCGGCGGCGAGCTCGACGACCAGGACCTGCAAGACGCCGAAGAAGCGCTCGCCCCGCTGCTGGACGGGTTCCTCGACTGGCTCGCCTACCTCGCCGCGTCCCATCGCACCGACTACCCGGACTTCGACGCCGAGGTCATCAGCTTCCTGTCCCAGGACCAGCCGGCGGTCGAACCCTGGCCCGGCGCCCGCGCGACCGAGACCGTGCGGATCGCCACCACCCGCGACGACCTGCTGGCCGACCCGACCACCCGGCGCCTGGTCCTGTCCGCGCTGGACGGTTCCGGCCCCGACGACGCCCCTGCCCCAGCCCCTGCGCGCCCGGACCCCTTCGACGGAGGATCGCGATGACTGTCACCCTGTCGGTGAGTCTGAAATCCGACACCCTCACCGCCCTGTGGGCGCGTGCGGTCGAGCAGCGGCCCGACGCGCCGGCCGTGCACGACGACCGCAGCACCCTGACCTACGCCGAGCTCGACGCCTACTCCAACGCCGTCGCCCGGGACCTGCGCCTGGCCGGGGTCGGGGCCGAATCGCCCGTCGCGCTCCACCTGCGCCGCGGCATCGGCCTGTTCGCGGGCGTCCTCGGGGTGCTCAAAGCCGGCGGCGCCTACGTCGTCATCGACCCCAGATACCCGGCCGCGCGCCGCCAGGCGATGATCGACGGCAGCGGCGCGCGCGTGGTGCTCACCGAGTCCGACTGGACCGCCGACAGCCACGCCGAGACCGTGCTGGCGCTCACGCCGTACGACCCGGCCGAGGACGTCGAGTTCGTCCCGGCCGTCGCGGAGCCGAACAGCGCCGCCTGCGTCCTGTTCACCTCGGGGTCCTCCGGCAAGCCGAAGGCGACGGTGCTGGAGCACCGCGGCGTCGTCGGCTTCGCCCGGAACCGCGGGCTGCCGGAGCTCACCCCGCAGGACCGCGTCGGCCAGATCGCCAGCCCCTCCTTCGACGCCTTCCACTTCGAGATCTGGTGCTCCTTCGCGCACGGCGCCCAGATCGTGGTGCTGCCCGCGCTGCCGGACCTGCTCGCCTCCGACTTGCAGCGCACGCTGCGCCGGCTGCGTGTCACCGCGATGCTGGTGCCGACGATGGCCGTGAACCACGTCGTGCGCGAGGACCGGGACGCCTTCTCCCCGCTGCGGATCCTGCACACCGGCGGCGACGCGATCCTCGCCGGCACCTGCCGGGATCTGCTGGCCGGGAGCTTCGCCGGGCGGTTCTTCAACCTCTACGGCCCCACCGAGGCCACCACCGCGTGCACCGCGTTCGAAGTCGCCGGGCTCGCGCCGGACGCGGACAGCGTCCCGATCGGCTCCGCGCTGGAGGGCGCGCGCGTGTATGTGCTGGACGAGCAGTTGCAGCCGGTCGCGCCGGGACAGGTCGGCCAGCTCCACGTCGGCGGCCGCGGCGTCGCCCGCGGCTACCTGAACGAGCCGGCGCTGACCGCCTCGCGCTTCCTGCCCGATCCGTTCCAGGGCGACGGCAGCCGCATGTACGCGACCGGCGATCTGGTGCGCGTGCTCGCCGACGGCCTGCTGGACTTCGTCGGACGCGCCGACCACCAGGTGAAGATCCGCGGCTACCGCGTCGAGCCGGGCGAGGTCGAGCGGGTGCTCCAGCGGCACGAGCAGGTGCGGGACGCCGCGGTGCTGGCGCACGGCCACGACCAGGACCGTAACCTCGTCGCCTTCGTGGTCCGCCGGGGACCGTTGCAGCCCTCTGAGTTGCGCGCGTTCGCCGAGCGGGAGCTGCCCGACCACATGGTGCCCGCCAAGATCGTGGTCCTGACCAAGATCCCGGCCACCGACAACGGCAAGCGCGACCGGGAGGCGCTGCTGGAGCTGCTGGCCGCCGACGAGGCCCGGATCCGCGCGCACCAGCCGCCGACCAGCCGCACCGAGGTGCTGCTCGCCAAGATCTGGTCGACGCTGCTGGCGGTGGAGGACATCGGCGTGGCCGACGACTTCTTCGTCCTCGGCGGCAACTCGATGCTCGCCTTCCGGGTCCGGCAGCAGGTCAAGCGGGAGCTCGGGGTGGCCGTCGACATCGGGTCGATCCTGGAGAACCCGATCCTGCGCGACCTCGCCGCGGTGCTCGACGGCCTCGGCGAGCAGGCGGCGCGGAAATGACCGCCGCCACCTTCGCCGCCGACGCCACCGCGAACGCAATCGCCGACAACACTTCCGATGGCACCGCCGATCCGATCGCCGACACAGCCGACGCAGCCGGGACCGCCGACACAGCAGTCATCGACCTGACCGACGTCGAACTGTTCGCACAGAACCGGCACCACGAGGCCTTCCGCCGCCTGCGCGAGCAGTCGCCGGTCTACCGCAACCCCTCCGCCGACGGCACCTCCTTCTGGGCGCTGACCCGCTACGACGACATCATGGCCGCCTACATCGACCACGACGCCTTCAGCTCCATCCACGGCGCCATCCTCGGCGGCTCCTTCCGCACCGGCGGCGACACCGCCTCCGGCGAGATGCTGGTCGCCTCCGATCCGCCGCGGCACCGCATCCTGCGCCGCGTCATGCACCCGGCGTTCGCTCCGGCCATGGTCGAGCGCATCCAGCAGAGCGTTCGAACCCTGATCGCCGAGGCGATGCTCGGGGTCCGCGCCGACGGCGGCTGCGACTTCGCCCTCGACTTCGCCCCGCTGCTGCCGATCGGCGCCTTGATGGCGATGTTCACCATCGGCGCGGACGACGCCCGCCACGTCGTCGGCCTCACCCGGCGGATGGTCGGCTATCGCGATGCGGCACTCTGCGACCTGTCCGGCGACGAGCGGCTGCGCCTCGCGCACGCGCAGAGCGAGATCTTCGAGTTCTTCGCCGACCTGCTCGACGAGCGCGGCGACGCCACCGGCGACGACGATGTGATCGGCATGCTGCGGCGGGCCGAGATCAACGGCGAGCCGCTGACCGACGCGCAACTCCTGTACAACTGCATGAACATCGCCGTCGGCGGCAACGAGACCACCTCCTACACCATCTGTTCCGGTTTCCTGGCGCTGCTGGAGAACCCGCACGAGTGGCAGCGGCTGCGCGCCGAGCGCGCCCTGCTGCCCGGCGCCCTGGACGAGATGCTGCGCTGGGGCTCCACCAACGCCTACGTCCAGCGGGTCACCACCCGCGACGTCGTCGTCGGCGGCACCGCGGGCACCGAGCGCGTCGAGATCGCCGCCGGCGAGACCGTCACGCTGTGGAACGTCTCGGCGAACCGCGACCCGGCACACTTCCCGGACCCGGACCGCTTCGACATCACCCGCTCCCCGAACCGCCACATGTCCTTCGGCAGCGGCGTGCACCGCTGCATCGGCGCGCCCGCGGGCAACGTGGAACTGGCCGAGGCCTGCCACGCCCTGCTGGACAGCGGCCTGGACTTCCGCCTCGCCGGCGACCCGGTGCGGCTCCGGTCGAACTTCATCCTCGGCTTCACCTCGCTGCCCGTCGAGATCGGCGCCTGACACCCGGGGGACGCACCATGGAACAGGGCTGGGCGACCGACCTGAGGCAGTACGCGGCCACAAAGCTGCCCGCGTACCTGGTGCCCGACGTGATCGTGCCGGTCGCCGGCCTGCCGACGACCCGCAACGGCAAGATCGACCGCGTCGCGCTGGCCGAGGTCGACGTGCCCTCCGGCCCCGCCGGGCCCGGCCCCCGGACGGCGCTGGAGAAGGAACTGCTCGCGCTGTTCGAGGAGGTCCTGCGGCTCGACGACCTCAGCGTCCTGACCAACTTCTTCATCGTCGGCGGCGACTCGCTGTTCGCCATGCGGCTGGTCGCCCGGGTGCGTTCCCGCCTGGGATACACGCTGACCGTCGAAGACGTCTTCGACGCTCCCACCGTCGAGGGACTCGCCGAACTGCTCGGCACCCGCAGCGCACCGCTCCCGGACCTTAAGCCCTACCCGATGCCGGAGGCCGTCCCGCTCTCCCCGGCGCAGCGCGGGCTGTGGTTCATCAACCGGCTCGAAGGCGCCGCACCGACCTACAACATCCCGATGCCGTTGCGACTGCACGGCGAACTGGACCGGGACGCGTTGTGGGCAGCGCTCGGAAGCTTGATGGAACGCCACGAGAGCCTGCGCACCGTCTTCCCCGAGACCGCCGGCGAACCCCGCCAGCAGGTGCTGCACATCGAAGAGGCCCGGCTCGAGGCCCGCACGATCGAGCTGGACCCGGCAGACCTCGCGGCGTATCAGGACTCGTTCGAAAGCCGCGGCTTCGACCTCCGGACCGACGTCCCGTTGCGAGCCGAACTGATAGCCCTCAGCCCGCAGGAACACGTCCTGCTGCTCGTCGTGCACCACATCGCCTGCGACGGCTGGTCCATGGCGCCGCTGCACCGCGACCTCGCGGACGCCTACGCCGGACGTGCCCGGTCGCCGCTGCCCGTGCAGTACCGCGACTACACCCTGTGGCAGCGCGACGTGCTCGGCGCGGCCGACGACCCCGAAAGCGTGACCTCCCGCGATCTGGCCTACTGGGCCAAAGCCCTCGACGGACTGCCGGACCGGCTCGAACTGCCCACAGACCGCCCGCGCCCGGCGCGCGCCAGCAACCACGGCGACGTCTTCGAGTTCTGCCTCGGTGCCGAGCTGACCCGGGCGATCGACGTGGCCGCCGCCGGAAGCGGCGCGACCGCGTTCATGGTCGTGCACAGCGCGCTCGCCGCCCTGCTGACAAGGCTGGGAGCCGGACACGACCTCCCCATCGGGACGCCGTCCGCCGGCCGGGTCCACGAATCCCTCGAAGAGCTCGTCGGCTTCTTCACCAACACGCTCGTTCTACGCGTCGACACCTCGGGCGATCCGACCTTCCGGGAACTGCTCGGCCGAGTCAGAGAGCTGACCTTCCAGGCTCTGTCTCACCAGGAACTTCCGTTCGACACGTTGGTGGAAGCGCTCAACCCGCAGCGTTCCCTCGCGCATCATCCGCTGTTCCAGACCATGCTGGTGTACGAGAACAGCCCGACCCTGCCTCTGGACATCCCCGGTCTGACGGTGGCATCAGAACCTTCCCGGCTCGGCGTCTCCCGTTTCGACCTCGTCTTCAACCTGACGCCGCCCGGCCCGGACGGCGGCCGCACCCAATGCTTCGTCGAGTACTCGACCGACCTGTTCGACCGCACGACGATCGAGCGGATCGCGGGCTACCTGGTCACGATGCTGACGCGCGGGACCGCCGCTCCCGACACCGCGATCGGCGCGATCGACCTGCGGTCCGAGGACGAACGCGAACTCGTCAGAACGTGGAACGAAACGGATCGCGTCGTCGAGCGTGACACGCTGCCGCGGCTGTTCGAAGCGCAAGTCGCGCGCACCCCGGACCACCGCGCGGTGGTCTACGAGGACGAGACCGCCACCTTCGCCGAGTTGAACGCCCGTGCCAACCAGCTGGCTCGTCACCTGGTACGCGTCGGCGCGGGCCCGGAACGGATCGTCGCGCTCGCCCTGCCGCGCTCCCTCGATCTGATCGTGGCGCTGTGGGCCGTCGTGAAATCCGGCGCCGCCTACCTGCCGATCGACGTGGACTACCCGGCGGCGCGGATCGCGGCCATGCTCGAGGACGCCACGCCGGTTCTCGCCCTGACCACCACCGCAGCCGCCGAACAGCTTCCGACCGGGACGCCGATCGAGCGCATGGACGATGCCGAGTTCCGGCGGCAGGTGGCCGACGAGCCCGCGACGAACCTGCTCGACTCCGAACGCCTGACCCCGCTGCGGCCCGAGCACCCCCTCTACGTCATCTACACGTCGGGCTCGACCGGCCGCCCCAAAGGCGTGGTGATGCCGGCCGCGCCGATCGTCAACCTGCTGGCGTGGCACGGTTCTGTCATCCCCGCCGAACCGGACTCGGTCACCGCACAGTTCGCCTCCACGAGCTTCGACCCGGCCGCCCAGGAGATCCTGTCCGCGGGCACCTCGGGCAAGACCCTCGCGGTGCCGCCGGACGAGGTCCGGCGCGACCCCGGCCGCCTCGTGCCGTGGCTGCTGCGGCACCGGGTCACCGAGCTGTTCGCCCCCAGCGCGCTGATCGACAACCTGTGCCGCGAGGCCATCCGCCAGAACACCACCTTGCCGTCGCTGCGCGAGGTCGTGCAGGGCGGCGAAGCGCTGGTGCTCAGCAGTGCTATGACAAAGTTCTTCGATGCCGAGCCGCGGCGGCGCCTGCACAACTACTACGGACCCACCGAGACCCACGCCGCCACGGGCCATACCCTGAGCCGCCCGCTGGAAGGGCAGCCCGGCGCCGTCCCCATCGGCGCGCCGATCTGGAACACCCGCATCCACCTGCTGGACGCGGCCCTGCGCCCGGCTCCGCTCGGTGCGCCCGGCGAGGTCTACATCGCCGGCGACGCCGTGGCGCGCGGCTACCTCGACCGTCCGGCGGAGACCGCGCGCCGCTTCGTCCCCGATCCGTTCGGCGCGCCGGGCAGCCGGATGTACCGCACCGGCGACCTGGCCCGCTGGAGCGCCGACGGGAAGCTGCACTTCCTCGGCCGCAACGACGACCAGGTCAAGATCCGGGGATTCCGGATCGAGCTCGGCGAGATCGAGGCGACGCTGCGGGCGATGCCCGGCGTCGCGCAGGCGGTCGTCCTGGCCACCGGCACCGAGCACGCGGGGAAGCGGCTCAACGCCTACCTCGGGACCGAACACGGGGCCGTGCTCGATCCGCGTGACGTCAAGGCCTTCGTCGCACAGCGGCTGCCCGCCTACATGGTCCCGGCCGGGATCTTCATCCTCGACGCCTTGCCCACCACCCCGAACGGCAAGGTGGACCGGCGCCGTCTCGAGCAACTGGCCCCCGCGCCGGCGCCACTCGCGCGCGAGCCGGAGACCGAGCTCGAGAAGCAGCTGTGCGTGCTGCTCGCCGATCTCCTCGGGCTGGAGTCGGTCGGCGTCGACGACGACTTCTTCGAGATCGGCGGCCACTCGCTGTTCGCGCCGCGCCTGATCGACGAGGTCCGGACCCGGCTCGGGCTCGAGCTCACCGTGGCCGACCTGTTCGATCTGCCCTCCGTCGCCGGGTTCAGCCAGCGCCTGCGCCCGGTCCGGCGAGCCCGCCCCACGCTGCGCAGGAGGTCCGCCGGTCCGGACCGAGCCGGCGCACCGGCCAGTGAGACGGAGGAAGTCCGAGATGGAACTTGAGCGGCATCCGGCGACGTTCGCGCAGCAGCGGCTGTGGCTGCTCCAGGAGGTGGATCCGGAGGCGACCGCCTACCACGTGACCGAGATCTTCACGGTCCAGGGGCCCCTCGACCTCGAGGTGTTGGCGCGTGCGGTGTGTGAGCTCTGCGTGCGTCATGAAGCGCTGCGGACCCGGTTCGAGCAAGTCGGCGAGGCGATTCTGCAACTGGTGCCGAGCCCCGACGACGAGCGCGGTCATCCGGGGTTCGAGGTGGTCCGGATCGACCCGAACGACGCGGCGGCTGTCGTGGAGTTCCGGCGGGCCGCGCTGGCGAAGCCGTTCGACCTGCGGACCGGACCGCTGCTGCGGGTGTATGTGGCCGAACTCGGTGCTGACCGGTATGAGGTGCTCATCACGGCGCACCACAGCGTTTGTGACGGCTGGTCGATGGGCTTGCTCCTGGGGGAGCTGTCGATCCTGTATCGCAGCTTCCTGCGAGACGAGCCCGCCGAACTCGCCGAACCCGAGCTCCAGTACTCCGACTACGCCGCCTGGGAACGCGAATGGCTTGACGAGACGCAGGTCGAGGAGTGCCTGCGGTACTGGAACGCGCATCTGGCCGGGGCGCCGACAGTGCTCACCCTCCCCGCCGATCGGCCACGTCGGGCGGCTGCGTTCTCCGCCGGTGACGTCTACGAGTTCCCGGTGTCGGAGGAGTTGACCGCGCGGCTGGAGGAGTTGGCCCGCAGCACGAGGTCGAGCCTGTCGATCGTGCTGCTCGCCGTCTATCACGTTCTGTTGGCCCGGCTCAGCGGGGAGCGGGACGTCCTCGTCGGGTATCCGATCAGCGGACGTACCCAGGCCGGGTCCGAGTCGTTGATCGGGATGCTCGTCAACACCCTGCCGCTGCGGGGGGACATGCGCGACGACCCCACGTTCCACGAGTTCCTGCTGCGCGTGCGCGCCAGCGTTCTGGAGGGTCAGGAGTACGGAGAGCTGCCGTTCGAGCGGATCGTCGAGGACGTCAATCCGGACCGGACGCTGGGCGTCCTGCCGCTGATCCAGGTGATGTTCCAGTACCTCGACGACGGCTTCGGGGCTTCGCTGGAGCTGGAGGGCGCGACAGTGGTCCGCGTCCAGGAAGCCCAGCCGACGACCGACCTCGATCTGGCGCTGGACGTGTTCGGCGAGGGCGACGCTTTGCGCGCGTCCTTCAACTACAACAAGGACCTGTTCGATCGGGAGACTGTTGCCCGGTTCGCCGACCGGTTCCTGACCTTGCTGGCCGCCGCCACGGAGAACCCTGATACGCGCGTATCCGCACTGCCGGTGCTCTCCACGGCGGAGGAATCGGCCATCAAGCTGCTGGGACACGGGAACTCTGCGCCCGTTCCGGCGGGTGGGACCGTGCTCACCGCGCTTTGGGAGCAGATCGCGGCGCGACCGCAGGACATCGCGATCGAAGACGCCCACCGGCGGTTCACCTACCAAGAGCTCGGCGAGGCTGTCGAGGCGGTGGCCGCCGAACTCGTGGCTCGCGGCGTCGGCCGTGGTGACTGCGTGGCGCTGATGGCCACGCGTTCCGCGCTGCTTCCGGTGGGGGTCTTCGGGATCCTGCGCGCCGGAGCCGTTCTGGTGCCGATGGATCCGGCGAACCCGTTCGAGCGGCTGCATGCCATGGCGGACGAAGCCTCGGTGCGCGCGGTGCTCGCCGACGACGTGACTCGACCTGCGGCCGAACGCCTCGGCCCGCCGCTCGTCGACCTCGCGACGGCTGCCGCGCAACGGATCCGTTTGGCGGACACCCTGGCTCTGCCGCGATCGCAGGACCCTGCCTACGTCATCTTCACCTCCGGCTCCACGGGCACTCCCAAGGGCGTCGTCGTCCAGCACGGAGCGCTGGCGAATCTCTACCACTCCCACCGCTCTCTGCATTACCGCGCCATGGCGCCGAACGGGCCCCACGACCGGCTCCGCGTCGCCTTGACCATGTCCATCGCCTTCGACGCCAGCTGGGACCAGCTGCTGTGGATGGTGGACGGGAACCTGCTGTACGTCTTCGACGACGAGACCTCCCGCGACGCGCACCTGCTGCTCGCCGGGGTGCGGGCCCAGCGGATCGACGTGTTGGAGGCGACGCCGTCCTTCGCCGAACACCTGGTCGGACTCGGCCTGCTCGACGGCTCCGGCCCGGCGCCGACGCGCTTCGTGCTCGGCGGCGAGGCGATGCGGCCGTCGCTGTGGTCGCGGTTCGCCGCGATGCCGGAGACGAAGGTGCTGAACCTCTACGGCCCGACGGAGTTCACCGTGGACGCGCTCGGCGCGATGGTGAGCGCCGACAGCGGCCCGGTCATCGGCCGGCCCATGGCGAACTGCGCCGTGACAGTGCTCGACGAAGCCGGAGGGCTGGTCCCGTTGGGGGTCGTCGGCGAGATCTGCCTGTCCGGTCCGCAGCTGGCGCTGGGCTACCTGAACGACCCCGCCAAGACCGCGAAGGCATTCCGCCCCGACCCGCACAGCTCCACGCCCGGCGCGCGCATGTATCGCACCGGCGACTTGGGACGGCTGCGCGGCGACGGCGTGGTCGAGTTCGTCGGCCGCGTCGACGGCCAGGTGAAGATCCGCGGCTACCGGATCGACCTCGGCGAGGTCGAGTCCGCGCTGCTCACCCACCCGGAGGTCGAGGACGCCGCGGTGGTCGCCCGGCCGGACGGTCAGGGGAACCTGCGGCTGGTCGGCTATGTCGTGGCCGGTGCCACGTCGCGGAACGCTGGGCCGTCGCCGGCTGCCCAGGTCGATGGCGAATCGGCCACCGGTCTTTCAGACGCCGCGCTGCTCACCGCACTGTCGGTCGCTTGGTCTTCGGACGTCGCCCCGCCGACCGCCGGACTGCTGGCCGCAGAGCCGCTGACGGCTGAACGACCGGCCTCCGGACCACTGGCAGCTGCCGCACTTCATGCCGCCGAGCCGCAGGCCGCCGAACTGCCGGCTGCCGAATCCCCGGCCGCTGCCGGACCGTTCGCCGCTGAACCGCTGTCTGCCGGATCGCCAGCCGCTGCACCGCCGACCGCCTCCGCCTCCGCCTCCGTCAGCTCCCTGTCAGACGCCACCCTGCGCGCGTACCTGGCCGAGCGCCTGCCCGAATACATGCTGCCCGCCGCGATCGTCCACGTGCCGCAGATCCCGCGGAACGTCAGCGGCAAGGTCGCCGCGAGCGACCTGCCCGAGCCCGACGTGGCGGCGCTGCGGTCCGGCGAGTTCGTGGCGCCGGCCGGCGAGGTCGAGGCGGAGCTCGCGGAGATCTTCGCGGACGTCCTCGGCATCGACGCGGGCTCGGTCAGCCGGTTCGACGACTTCTTCCGCCTCGGCGGCCACTCGCTGTCCGCCGTCCAGCTGATCTCGCGGATCCGCGAGCGCCTCGGCGGCGTGCTGTCGCTGCGCAGCCTGTTCGAGCATCCGACCGTCGCCGGGCTCGGTGCCGACCTCGGCGAGCGGACCGCCCGGGACCGCCCGATCCCCCTGCTCGCACCGGGCGCACCCGCCCTGGCCTCCTCCGCCCAGCAGCGGCTGTGGGTCGCGCAGCTGATGGCGCCCGACGACACCGGCTACAACATGGTCGAGGCGGTCCGGCTGCGCGGCGCGCTCGAGGTGCCGTTGCTCGCCGCCGCTCTCAGGCTCCTGATCAACCGGCACGACGTGCTCCGCAGCACCTACGGCCTCGACGACAACCACCTGGTGCAGTCCGTCTCGCCCGCCTGGGGCCGCGACGTGACCCGCCTCGACCTGTCGGCGCTCCCCGCCGAGCAGGCGTGGCAGCACGCTGAGGACTTCGTGCAGGACGTCGGCAGCCGCGACTACGACCTCGCGACCGGACCCCTGTGCGAGGCCGCCGTCCTCACCCTCGGCGCCGAGGACCACCTGCTCGTCTTCGGAGCCCACCACATCGTCTGCGACGGCTGGTCCGTCAAGGTCCTGCTCTCCGAAGTCGCGGCCCACTACCGGGACCTGCTGGCCGGCCGCACCCCGCAGACGCCCGCCCCGGCGATCCAGTTCCAGGACTACGCCGCCTGGGAACGCGGCGCCGAGTACGAAACAGCGCTGGCCGAGCACATCGCCTACTGGCGGGCGCACCTCGCCGGCGCCCCGGCCGAACTGCCGCTGCCCGGCATGCGCGAGCGTCCGCCGGTGCGCACCGGCCGCGGCGCCACGGTGCGGTTCACCGTCCCCGCCGACGTCACCGCGGACCTGACGGCGCTCGCCCGCGAGCGGGGCACCACGCTGTTCACCGCGCTGCTCGCCGGCTTCGACGTGCTGCTGGCGCGCGTGAGCGGACGGCGGGACCTGCTGGTCGGCGTGCCGGTGGCCGGACGGATCCGGTCCGAACTCGAAGACCTCGTCGGCCTGTTCGTCAACATCCTGCCGATGCGGGCCGACCTCGGCGGGGAGCTGTCGTTCGGCGGACTCCTCGACCAGATCCGGGACACCGCCCTGTCCGCCTACGCGCACCAGGCGCTGTCCTTCGAGCGGATGGTCGAGCTGGCCAACCCGGACCGCGAACTCAGCGCCAACCCCCTCGTGCAGGTCACCTGCCAGCTGTTCGAGGAGAGCGGCGCCGAGGTCTTCCAGGTCGACGGCGTCACCGCCGAGTCGGTCCAGCTCGACATCCCGAGCAGCCGCTTCGACCTCTCGCTCGACCTCATGCGGCAAGGCGACGCGCTGTCCGGCGAACTCATCTACGACACCGACCTGTTCGAGCCGGACGCCATGGCTCGCCTGGCCCGGGACTACTGCGAACTGTTGCGTGAGGTGACCATGGAACCGCATCGGCCGATGACGACGGCCCCGGATGAATCAGCCCGCATCGAGTCGGCGTTGGCGGCGCACCCGCAGATCCTCGCGGCCGCGGTCACCGCCGGACAGGACGACGAGGGCCGGCCCGCCCTGGTCGCGCACCTGGTCCCCGAGGAGCGGATCAACGCCGACGACTTCGCCGACTTCATGGAGTCCTGGCGCTTCGTGTTCGAGACCACCTATGTCCCCGAGGCGGCCGACGACGACGAGGACGCGGCGTTGCAGGGCTGGGTCGACAGCTTCACCCAGGCGAACATCCCGCCGGCCGACATGCGCGAGTGGGTCGAGGCGACCGTCGGCCGCGTGCTGGCGCTGACGCCGGACCGGCTGCTGGAAGTCGGAGCCGGGACCGGGCTGCTGGTGCGTCCACTGTGTGAGCGAGCGGAGCCGGCGGCGTATGTCGCCACGGACTATGCGGACTCTGCGATGGAGCCGCTGGGCCGCGCGGCAGCGCAGCTTGCGCAAGCCGGCGTCGCGACGTCCGTGGCGATCCACCAAGCCGAGGCGATCGACGCACCGACCGCCGTGCCCGGCACCTACGACACGATCGTGCTCAACTCCGTCGCGCAGTACTTCCCTTCGCTGGCCTACCTCCAAAGGTTCCTCGACCAGGCGGTGTCGGTCCTCGCGCCCGGCGGACACATCTTCCTCGGCGACCTGCGTAACAGTGCCCTGCTAGAGGCCTTCATCAGCCTGCGCGAGCAGCGACGGCACGGGGACGGCGCCGAACGAGACGAGGTCGTGGCCGCGATAGCCCGCGCGCTGCGCACTGACAGCGAGCTCAGCATCGACCCGCTCTTCTTCAGCGAACTGCTCGACCAGGACGACCGCATCAGCGCGATCGAGATCGCGCCCCGGCGCGGCACCGCCGTCAACGAGATGTCGCTGTTCCGCTACGACGTGATCGTCCATGCCGGATGCGCCGCCGAACACGACGAAACCTGGTGGGAAGCCGACCCGCCGGCGAACCTCGCCGACATCGAACGGCGCCTGAGCGCCGAGACCGTCCCCTTCGGCTACCGGCGTCTGGCCAACGCCCGCCTCACCGAAGCACTCGCCCTGCGGGACGGCTACGGCTTCGGGTCCGGTGCCGAACGCGCCGCAGCCGGCACCACAGCCTTCGACCCGGAAGCACTGTGGCGGCTCGGCGCGCGCCACGGCTGGTCGACCCGCATCAGTTGGGGACACGGCGACGCCGACGGCACGCTCGACGTCACGTTCCTCCCCGCCGACCGCCCCACCCACTACACGCTCAGCACGCCGCTGACGGCGACCGGTCGGCGGGCCCGCACTCCGTTCGGAACCGGGACGCCGACGAGGGTGCTCGCCCCGCAGCTGGAACGGGCTTTGACCGCCTCGCTGGAGGAGTCGCTGCACGCGAGCGGGCTGCCCGCCGAGCTGATCCCGTCCCGGTTCGTCTACCACCTGGGACCGCTGCCCGAGACCGTGTCCGGGAGGCGATGACCCGATGTCAGTCGCCGTTCACCCGGAGCGGATCGTCGTCAAGATCGGCACCTCCTCGCTCGTCTCCGACGGCCGGGTGGTCCCGGACAAGGCAGCCGCCCTCGTCGAGGAGATCGCAGACCTCTTACGGTCCGGCCTGCGCCCCGTTCTGGTGGCCTCCGGCGCCATCGCTCTGGGCCGGGCCGCCGGTGCCGAGCAGCGCCAGCTCGCCGCCGCGGTCGGGCAGGGCCCCTTCTTCGAAGCCTTACGCACTCGGCTCGCGCATTACGGCCTGACCGCCGCGCAGTTCCTGCTCACCCCGCTGGACCTCATCGACGTCCGGCACCGGCACAGCGTCCAGGACGCGCTGGAGCACGCCTTCGAGCAGGGCGTCATCCCCGTCGTCAACGAGAACGACGCGGTGCACGTGCGCAACAACGACATCCTCGCGGCATTGATCAGCGTTCTGCTGCGGGCCCGGAGCCTGGTTCTGCTGACCGACGTGCCGGGCCTTTACGACAGCGACCCCAGGACCGACCCCGACGCCCGTCTCATCCCCGAGATCAAGAGCATGACCGTCGAGGTGGAGCGCCTGGCCGGGGCGACGGACGCGACCGGCGAGGGCCTGGGCACCGGCGGCATGGTCAGCAAACTCGGCGCCGTCTGGATCGCCACCACGGCCGGGGTGACCGCGGCGATCCTCGGCGCCCGGCAGCCCGGCGTGCTGTCCCGGCTGATGCGCGGCGAAACCGTGGGCACCGTCGTGCATCCCCGTGCCGGGACCGTCGACGACGACTTGGAGCGGCTGTGGCGGGTGTTCGCGGACCCGCCCGCCGGCACCGTGGTCTGCCGCCCGGACACCCGCCGGACGGTCGCGGCGGGCGAATCAGTGCTGCGCGACGCGGTCCTGCGCACCGCGGGCCGGTTCGCCGAAGGCGACGTCATCGACCTGGCACTGCCCGGCGGCGAGGTGATCGCCCGGGGCCGCACGCGCTGCCACCACAGCCTGCCGGCCGCCGCGCCGGGCGGGCAGACGGTCGTCCATCCATCCGAATACGTCAGCTTCCTGGAGGACTCCTGATGACCGTCACCGACCAATGCCGCGCCGCCGCCGCCGCGGCCCGACGGCTGCGCCTGACCCCCACCGAGGTCAAGGACCGCGTGCTGGAGCGGTTCGCGTCCGCGATCGACGCCGAGCGGGACGCGCTGAAGGCGGCCAACGCCCTGGACGTCGCGGCCGCCCGGGCGGCCGGCACCTCGGACACCCTCATCGACCGGCTCACCCTGACCGACAAGCGGATCTCCGGCATGGTCGGGGCCATCACCACCATCATCGGCCTGCCCGACCCGGTCGGCGCGGTCACCGGCGGCCGGACCCGGCCCAACGGGCTGGTGATCGAGCAGGTGCGCGAGCCGCTCGGGGTGGTGGCCGTGGTCTACGAGGCCCGGCCGAACGTCACCGCCGACGTCGCGGCGCTGTGCCTGAAGTCCGGCAACGCCGCCGTGCTGCGCGGATCGTCGATCGCCAAGCACAGCAACGCGGCCATCGCCGCGGTGATCGCGGGGGTGCTGGAAGCCCAGGACGAGGTCCCCGCCGACTCGGTGCAGCTGATCGCCGACACCTCGCACGACTCCGTCCTGGAACTGCTGCACGCGCAGGACCACGTCGATCTGGTGGTGCCGCGCGGCGGACCCGGCCTGATCAATCTGGTCAAGGAGAACGCCAAGGTCCCGACCGTGATCGACGGCGACGGGAACTGCCACACCTACGTCGACGCCTCCGCCGATCCGGCGATGGCCACGAGCATCGTCGTCAACGCCAAGACCTCGCGGCCGAGCGTGTGCAACGCGATGGAGACGCTCCTGGTGCACCGCGACCTCGCCGACACCTGGCTGCCGGGAGCCCTCGACGAGCTGTCCGCGCTCGGGGTGGAGGTCCGCGGCGACGAGGGCACGCGGCAGGCGTGGCCGAAGGCCGTGGAAGCGACGGACGCCGACTGGTCCACGGAATACCTGGACCTGATCCTCGCCGTCCGCGTGGTCGACGACCTCGACGCGGCCCTGGACCACATCGACCGCTACGGCACCCGCAACGCCGACGGCATCGTCGCCCAGGACGTCGCCGTGGCCCGGCGGTTCGCGCGGTCCGTCGACTCCGGCAGCGTCTTCGTCAACACCTCGACCCGCTACTCCGACGGCGGCGAGTTCGGGTACGGCGTCGAGATCGGCGTGTCCACCCAGAAGCTGCACGCCCGCGGCCCGATGGGCCTGGAATCCCTGACGTGCGTGAAGAACGTCGTCTGGGGCGAGGGGCAGGTGAGGGTCCTGTGACGACCGTGACGAACACCGTGACCACCGCGGCGAGCACCGCCCCGCGAACGCCGATCAGGCCCTCGCCCTCACCCCTGCGGCCCTCCGCGCTGCTCGAAGACGTCGCCGAGGCCGGCTCGATCAAGCAGAACAACCGCGTCTACGAGCTGAAAGCCGCCGGAGCCGACGTCATCACGCTCTCGCTCGGCGAGGCGTTCTTCGACATCCCGATGCCGAGCTTGGAGGAGCTGGGCCCCGAGGCACACCGCTACTCCCACAGCCTCGGCGTCCAGCTGCTGCGCGACAAGCTCGCCAAACACCACGAGCAGACCTCCGGCACCCCGGTGGACCCGGACACCGAGATCATGGTCACCGCCGGCTCCAAGGCCGCGCTCTACATGGCGCTGGTCGCGCTGGTCGAACCCGGCGACGAGGTGATCGTGCCGGAGCCGATGTGGGTCAGCTACCACGACCAGGTGCGGCTGTGCCGGGGCGTGCCGGTGCCGGTGCCGTGGGACGGCACGGTCGAGGACATCGCGGCCCGGATCACGGCGCGCACGCGCGCGGTCATCGTCAACAACCCGCACAACCCGACCGGCCGCCGGATGTCCGCGGCCGAGCTGGTGCGGCTGCACGATCTCGCCGACGCCCACGGCCTGGCGCTCATCGCCGACGAGGTCTACAGCGAGTTCGTGCCCGATGACGCGCCCTACCCGCGGATCGGGACCTTCGATCCGGGCAAGGAACACACGATCGTGTGCAACTCGATGTCGAAGAACTTCGGCATCTCGGGGTGGCGCATCGGCTACGTGATCGCCGACGGCCCGCTCATGCGGCAGCTGATGAAGCTCCAGCAGCACATGCTCACCTGTGCGCCGACGATCCTGTGCCACTACCTCGCCGAGAACTTCGAGACGGTGTTGGCCCGGACCCGGCCGCAGATCCGCCGCATGGTGGCGCTGCGCAACCGGATGGCCGACACGTTCGCGGCGCGCGGCGTGGCGTGCCTGCCGGGCGACTCCACGTTCTACCTGTTCCCGTCCATCGCCTCCTCCCGGCTCACCTCCGGGGAGTTCGCCGACGAACTGCTGCGCCGCTACCGGGTGAGCGCTGTCGCAGGGCTCGCGTACGGCCAGTCCTGCGACCGGTTCATCCGGGTGTCGGTGGGCGCCGAGCCGGAGGACCGGCTGCTGCGCGGCATCCACGCGATCTGCGACCTGATCGACGAGACGCGGATCGACGCGCGGGCGGAGGCCGATCAGCGATGACCGCAGACACCCCGTCGTACCGGGCCGTCCTCCGCGTGCCGCACGCCGTGCCGACGTTCGCGGCGGCGCTGGCCGGACGGTTGGCGTACGGCGTCGTGTTCCTCGCGCTGGTGCTGGCGGTCAGCCAGTCCACCGGTTCCTACTCGGCGGCCGGTGCGGCGCTGGCGTTGTTCGGACTCGCCAGTTCGGTGCTGGCGCCGTATCGCGCGCGCCTGCTCGACCGGTTCGAGCCCCGGCGGGTCCTGCTGCCGATGGCGGCGCTGTGCGCGGCGCTGCTCGGCGCCATCGCGGCGTTGACGTGGGGGAGTGGTGCGCCCCGGGTCGCGGTGTGGATTCTGGCGGCGGCGAGCGGCGGATGCGTGCCGCCGCTCGGCGCGTTCATGCGGACGCTGTGGGCGCGCCTGGTTCCCGACGAACTGTTGCTGCAACGCGCCTATTCGCTGGACGCGGTCGGCGAGGAGCTGCTGTATGTCCTCGGACCGTTGCTGGCCGGCGTGTTCACGGCGTTCCACAAGCCGGCGGCGGGCGTCGCGTTCAGCGCCGTCCTGCTCATGGGTGGGACGACCGCGTTGGTTCTCTCGCCGACGGTGACCACGAGCGCTGATTCGGACGAAGCGCAGCCGTCCGATGCTGCGGACGCGAAACCGAACCGCAGCCTGTGGGCCGGGACCGGACTGATCGACCCGGTGGTGATCACCGCCGGGCTGGGACTCTGCCTCGGCGCGCTGGATCTGCTCGTGGTGGCGTTCGCCGGGGCGCACGGCAGCACCGCCGAGGTCTCGTGGGTCACCGCCGGAATGGCTGCCGGCAGCGCTGTCGGCGGTCTGCTCTACGGATCCCGGGCTTGGGGATGGAGCCAGCGGGCGCGGCTGCCGCTGCTCGCGGTCCCGCTCGGCCTGTTCTGCGTCGTGGCCGGACACGCCACCAACATGGCGGTGTTCGTCGCCGCGGCCGCCGCCGTCGGCCTGCTCATCTCACCGATCCTCACCACCGCCTACCTGATCAGCGGCGAACTCGGCGCGATCGGGCGCGGCACCGAGGCCGGCGCCTGGGTCAACAGCGCCTTCAACGCCGGGAACGCGGCCGGTGCCGCCGGCATCGGCTTGTTCCTCACCCATTTCTCGCTGAGCTGGTGCTTCGTGCTGGCCGGCATTCCCTTGCTGCTCCCCGCGGTCTTCGTCGCCGTACGGCTCGCGGGCCGGACCACCGTATCGCCCGACAACATCCATGCACTGTCATAACGATTGGGGAAGACCATGACCATTCTCGAGAGCGCTCCGGCCGACACCACCGAAGAACAGAAGGTCCTTGTCCGCTCGGTCTACCAGCGGATCGCGGCCGAATACGACGAGCGGATCCCCGGCGTCGGGCCTTCGGACGAGGGCTTCACCGCCGCCGAGCACGAGTTCGTCCTCAGCAAGGTCCGCGCCGGGCACAAGGTGCTGGACATGGGCTGCGGGACCGGCCGGTTCACCGTGCCGATGGCCGAGGCCGGCGCGATCGTGAGCGGCCTGGACATCTCGCGGGCCATGCTCGACGTCACCCAGGGCAAGCTGGCCGAGCAGGGCCTGATCGCCGACCTGTACGAGGGCGACATGGCCGCGCTGCCGTTCGAGGACGACTCCTTCGACGTGGTGACCAGCATGCTGGCCCTGATGCACATCCCGCTGGCCGACCGCGGGCGGGTCTTCGCCGAGGCGGCGCGGGTGCTGCGGCCCGGCGGCCGGCTGGTGATCTGCGTCAAGAACAGCCTGTTCGAGCAGTTCTTCAAGGGCGACCGCTTCGCCAGCGTGGACATCACCGACGTCGAGGGCGGGCAGCTGCTGTTCACCAACACCCGCTCCGGCGAGGACCTGACCGCGCCCTGGCACAGCTTCAGCCCGCACGAGCTCAAGGCCCACTTCGCCGAAGCCGGTCTGGTCATGACGCACCTGCGCGGCAACTCGCCGATCTCGGCGTGGCTGGCCAACGAGGTGCTGGCGGACAACGCCGTGGCCGGCGTCGTGCGCAGCCTGGAGCGGAACCTCGGGGACGTGCCGCCGTTCAACTACCTCGGCTACCACATCCTCGTCGAGGCCGTGAAGCTGGCCGGCTGAGTGTCAGGAGACGACTCATGGACAAGCAAGTCGTGGTTCTCAACGAGGAAGAGCAGTACTCGATCTGGCCCGCCGACCGACCGGTCCCGGCCGGCTGGCGCGCCGCGGGCTTCGAGGGGGACCAGGACGAGTGCCTGGCCCGGATCGAGGAGCTGTGGACCGACATGCGTCCCCTGAGTCTCCGGGGGAGCTCGGGCGGATGAGCCAGACCCTGGCGGATCTGTTCGAGGAGCAGGCGGACCGGCATCCGGACCGGATCGCGGTCGAGGGCGAGGACGGCTGCCTGACGTACCGCGAACTGGACGAGGCGGCGAATCGGGTGGCATGGGAGCTCCTCGACGGGTTCGCTGC
>JABFXP010000433.1 GCA_013361685.1 Catenulispora sp. | reverse complement strand
GGCGTCGCCATCATCTCGACTTCGACCGGTCTGCTGACCGACCGCCAGGCCGCCCGCAAGGGCGTCGGCGGCGAAGTCCTCGCCTACGTCTGGTAAGGGAAGGAGGAGAAGCTATGTCTCGCATTGGACGGCTGCCGATCCCGGTTCCCGCCGGCGTCGACGTCACCATCAACGGCCAGGACGTGACCGTCAAGGGGCCCAAGGGCTCCCTGTCGCACACCGTGGTCAACCCGATCACGATCGCCAAGGGCGAGGACGGCAACCTGGTCGTCTCCCGCCCGAACGACGAGCGGGTCTCCAAGGAGCGCCACGGTCTGTCGCGCACCCTGGTCAACAACATGATCATCGGCGTGACCCAGGGCTACACCAAGAACCTGGAGATCTCCGGTGTCGGTTACCGCGTGACCGCCAAGGGCAAGGACCTCGAGTTCGCCCTCGGCTACAGCCACCCGGTCCCGGTCCCGGCCCCCGACGGCATCACCTTCGCCGTCGAGAGCCCGACCAAGTTCTCCGTGTCCGGGATCGACAAGCAGCTGGTGGGCGAGACCTGCGCCTACATCAAGAAGCTGCGCAAGATCGACCCCTACAAGGGCAAGGGCATCAAGTTCGCCGGCGAGGTCATCCGCCGCAAGGCCGGAAAGGCTGGGAAGAAGTAATGGCTTTCGCAGTCAAGATCGGCAAGGGGCCGGCGAAGAAGCGCAACGCCGTCAAGCGTCGCCACCTGCGGGTCCGCAAGAAGGTCTCCGGCACCGCGCTGCGTCCGCGCCTGGTCGTCACCCGCTCCTCGCGCCACATGGTGGCGCAGGTGGTGGACGACGTCACCCGCGTGACGCTGGCCTCGGCCTCCACCATGGAGGCGGGCCTGCGCTCGGCGGAGGGCGACAAGACCGCCAAGGCGAAGGAAGTCGGCAAGCTCGTCGCCGAGCGGGCCAAGGCCAAGGGTGTCGGCACGGTCGTCTTCGACCGCGGCGGCAACAAGTACCACGGCCGGGTGGCCGCGGTGGCCGACGGCGCCCGGGAAGCGGGGCTGGAGCTGTGAGCAACAACATCTCGAAGGGAAGGAGCCTCTGATGGCTGGACCGCAGCGCCGCGGAGGCGGCTTCGGTGGACAGAACCAGGGCGGCGGCGGCGAGGGCGGCAACAACCGCCGCGAGCGTCGTGACCGTCGTGGCGACCAGGCCCCGGTGGAGAAGTCGGCGCACATCGAGCGCGTCGTCACCATCAACCGGGTGGCCAAGGTCGTGCGCGGTGGCCGCCGCTTCAGCTTCACCGCCCTGGTGATCGTCGGCGACGGCGAGGGCACCGTGGGCGTGGGCTACGGCAAGGCGAAGGAAGTCCGCGACGCGATCGCCAAGGGTGTGGAGGAGGCCAAGAAGAACTTCTTCAAGGTCCCCCGCATCCAGGGCACGATCCCGCACCCGGTGACGGGGGAGCGCGCCGCCGGCGTCGTTCTGCTCAAGCCGGCCGCCCCCGGTACCGGCGTCATCGCCGGCGGCCCGGTGCGCGCCGTGCTGGAGTGCGCGGGCGTCCACGACGTGCTGAGCAAGTCGCTCGGCTCGGACAACCCGATCAACATCGTCCACGCGACCGTGGCGGCCCTGAAGGACCTGGTGCGTCCGGAGGAAGTCGCCGCGCGCCGCGGGCTGCCGCTGGAGGACGTGGCTCCGGCCGCCCTGCTGCGCGCCCGCGCCGGTGTGGGGAGCTGAGAGACATGGCCCGTTTGAAGATCACGCAGATCCGTTCGCAGATCGGCACGAAGCAGAACCACCGGGACACCCTCCGGTCGCTCGGCCTGAAGCGGATCAACGACACCGTGGTGAAGGAGGACCTGCCGCAGTTCCGTGGCATGGCCCACACCGTTCGCCACCTGGTCAAGGTCGAGGAGGTCGACTGACATGACACTGAAGGTCCACCACCTCCGCCCGGCCCCGGGCGCCAAGACCGCCAAGACCCGCGTGGGTCGCGGTGAGGGCTCCAAGGGCAAGACGGCGGGTCGCGGTACCAAGGGTACGAAGGCCCGCTACCAGGTCTCGGCGCGCTTCGAGGGCGGCCAGATGCCGCTGCACATGCGTCTGCCGAAGGCCCGCGGTTTCAAGAACCCGTTCAAGGTGACGTTCCAGGTCGTGAACCTGGACAAGCTCTCGGCGCTGTACCCGGCCGGCGGCGAGGTCACCGTCGAGGACCTCATCGCCAAGGGCGCGGTCCGCGACAACGAGTTGGTCAAGGTGCTCGGCACCGGCGAGGTGAACGTCGCGCTGCAGGTCAAGGTGCACGCGTTCTCCGCGTCGGCCAAGGAGAAGCTGGCCGCGGCCGGCGGCTCGGCCCAGGAGATCTGAACCGCTCGGCGGTTGCGGATCCACGCACGATGAGTACGCGAGGGCGCTGTTTCGGGGACTCCCGGGGCAGCGCCCTTCGCTGTACGGCTCACGCCCAGTACACCCCTTGCAACTCCCCCCGCCTGAGGGTCGCCATAGCCTTCCTGCTATGCGTAAGATGGCGCAGGTCGGCCATCACGCCGACTTGACCCCGCGTGCCCGAAAGCGCCGCGCACCAGCGTGAAGCTGACGGCTCGCAGGAATCAGGACCCTCTAACTCTCGTCGCGTAAGGCGCAGGAGGACCATGCTCACCGCATTCGCTCGGGCGTTCCGCACGCCCGACCTGCGCAAGAAGCTGCTCTTCACGCTCGGCATCATGGCGTTGTTCCGTCTGGGCGCCCACATCCCGGCGCCGGGCGTCGACACCCACACGCTCAGTCAGTGTCTGAACCTGACCAAGCACAACGGGGACGGGAACAACTCCGCGCTGGGGTTGATCAACCTGTTCTCCGGCGGGGCGCTGCTGCAGCTGTCGATCTTCGCGCTGGGCATCATGCCGTACATCACCGCGTCGATCATCCTGCAGCTGCTGACCGTGGTGATCCCGCGGCTGGAGGCGCTGAAGAAGGAGGGTCAGGCCGGGCAGACGAAGATCACGCAGTACACGCGGTACCTGACCATCGGGCTGGCCGTGCTGCAGTCGACGACGATGCTGACCCTGATGAAGAACAACCCGGGCGCCCTGCTGGGCTCGGGCTGCCAGGGGTCGAACGTGATCTACACGAAGATCGACTGGGTCGGGATGGCCGTCATGGTCATCACGCTGACCGCCGGCACCACGCTGATCATGTGGCTGGGCGAGCTGATCACCGACCGCGGCATCGGCAACGGCATGTCGCTGCTGATCTTCACCTCGATCACCGCGAACTTCCCGACCTCGCTGTGGGCCATCAAGCAGGGTGGCAAGACCATGGACGGCTGGCCGGTGTTCTTCGGCGTGCTCCTGATGGGCATGGTCCTGGTCGGCGCGGTGGTGTTCGTCGAGCAGGGGCAGCGCCGGATCCCGGTGCAGTACGCCAAGCGCATGGTCGGCCGCCGCATGTACGGCGGGTCCTCGACCTACATCCCGATGAAGGTGAACCAGGCCGGCGTCATCCCGGTCATCTTCGCCTCCTCGCTGCTGCAGCTGCCGCTGATGATCGCGAACTTCACGCACCCGAACGCCCAGAAGGGCTGGGCGCACTGGATCACCAAGGAGTTCGGGCTCAGCACCAGCGGCTACACGCTGACGTACTCGATCACCTACTTCCTGCTGATCCTCGGCTTCGCCTTCTTCTACGTGTCGATCACCTTCGTCCCGGACGAGATCGCGGACAACATGAAGAAGTACGGCGGCTTCATCCCGGGCATCCGGGCCGGCAAGCCCACCGCCGAGTACCTGCAGTACGTCTCGACCCGCGTCACCTGGCCCGGCGCCCTGTACCTGTCGGTGATCGCCATCATCCCGATGATCGCGCTGGCCGAGCTGCACGCCAGCGGCAAGTTCCCGTTCGGCGGCACGACCATCCTGATCATGGTGGGCGTGGGCCTGGAGACCGTGAAGCAGATCGAGTCCCAGCTCCAGCAGCACAACTACGAAGGCTTCCTGAGGTGACGGCTGTGACAACGGCGTCGACGCGCCTCACCCCCCGCGGGCGGCACGCCGCCGTCCGTCCCATCGACGCCGAAGGGCTCCTCCACTAGATGCGTATCGTTCTCGTCGGTCCGCCGGGCGCGGGCAAGGGCACGCAGGCCTCGTTCATCGCCTCGCACCTGGGCGTCCCGAAGATCAGCACCGGCGACATCTTCCGGGCGAACATCTCGCAGGGCACCCCGCTGGGCGTGAAGGCCAAGGAGTACCTGGACGCCGGCCAACTGGTCCCGGACGAGCTCACGATAGAGATCGTCCGCGACCGGCTCGCCCAGCCGGACGCGGCCGCCGGCTTCCTGCTCGACGGGTTCCCGCGCAACGTGGCCCAGGCCGAGGAACTGGACGAGATCCTGGCCGGCAACGGCGTCACGCCCAGCGCCGGCAAGGCCTACCTGGACATCGTGCTCGACCTGGAGGTCGACAACGGCGAGGTGATCAAGCGGATCTCCGGCCGCCGGCTGTGCCGCAACGACTCCGGCCACATCTTCCACGTCGACTACAGCCCGTCCAAGACCGGCGACACCTGCGACATCTGCGGCGGCGAGCTCTACCAGCGCTCCGACGACAAGGAAGACGTGGTCCGCGAACGGCTGCGGGTCTACGCCGCCGAGACCGCGCCGATCATCGACTACTACCGCGAGCAGGGCGTGCTGACGACCATCGAGGCCACCGGCGAGGTGCGCGTGATCACCGAGCGCGCGTTCGCCGCCGTCGACCAGGTCGCCAGCCGCAGCTGAGGCGCCCCACCCACCGCAGTCCCCGAAGGAAGTTCCCCCTCCATGCACGCCCACGGCGCCGACGACGACATCGAACTGAAGACCGCCGAGCAGTTCCAGGCCATGAAACAGGCCGGCAAGGTCGTCTCCGGCACCCTGGCGCTCCTGCGCTCGGCGGTCCGGCCGGGCATCACCACCGGTGAGCTGGACCGGATCGCCGAGGAAAACATCCGCTCCCTGGGCGCGGTGCCCTCCTTCCTGGGCTACGGCGACTTCCCCGGCTCCATCTGCGCCTCGGTCAACGACGAGGTCGTGCACGGCATCCCCGGCTCGCGCGTCCTGCGCGAAGGCGACCTGATCTCCATCGACTGCGGCGCGATCATCCCCGACGACCCGGCCCAGGTGGCCACCGGCCGCTGGAACACCAAGGGCTGGCACGCCGACGCCGCGATCACCGTCCCGGTCGGCGAGGTCTCCGAGGAACTGGCCGAACTGTCCCGCGTCACCGAACAGGCGATGTGGGCCGGCATCAACGCGGTCAAGGAAGGCGTCGCCCTGAACGACGTCTCCACCGCCATCGACGACTTCACCCGCTCCCAGCCCCGCCGCTACGGCATCATCCGCGACTACGGCGGCCACGGCATCGGCTCGAGCATGCACATGACACCGATGGTCTACAACTACCCGGTCCGCGGCGAGCGCACGATCCTCACCACCGGCATGGCCATCGCCATCGAGCCCATGCTCACCCTGGGCAAGAACAAGACCCGGATCCTGGCCGACGACTGGACCGTGGTCTCCAAGGACGGCTCCTACGCCGCCCACTGGGAGCACACCGTCGCCCTGACCCCCGACGGCGTCGTCGTCACCACTGCCCCACAAGAGTGATCACCCGTGCCCGCAAGGGGTGAGCGCCCAGCGCCGCCCGCTAGGCAACCGGCCCCCAACCAGCGGACGATGGACTCATGGCACGTGCAGGATCGCTCGCCCTGGCATCGGCGTTCGCCCTGACCCTGGGCACCGCCGCCTGCGGAAGCTCCCAAAGCTCCCCAGACCACACCACCCCGCATCCCCCCACCGCGGCCGGCCCCGCCCCCGGCACGACACCCGCCCCCTCAGCCCTGAGCGAGAGCGACCTCAAAGCCCGCCTCCTCACCGCCGCCGACCTCCCCGCCGGCTTCACCCCCGACGCCACCGCCACCGAAGCCAACGGCCACATCACCACCGCCGACACCCACTGCCAACCCCTGGCAACCCTGATGAACAGCGACGGCGCACCCCCCGGCGCAACCGCCACCGCCGAAGCCTCCTTCACCAGATCCGAACTCGGCCCCGACATCGCCACCGGCCTGGCCGCCTTCCCAGCAGTCGAACCAGCCCAGAACCTGCTGAACACCGTCAGCGCCGCCACAAAAAGCTGCACCACCCTCACCGAGACCGACAAAGACGGCACCAGCTACGACTTCGCCGTCGCCCCCCTGAACTTCCCACCCACCGGCGACGCCGCCACCGCCACCCGCATGTCCGCCGACATCGGCGGCTACCCAGCCCAGGTCGACATCGTGCTCACCCGCATCGGCAGCACACTGCTATACGTCGCGGACACGGGCCTCGGCGACGCAGACGTGGGGCTGACGGAGGACGTGGTGCAGCGCGCGGTGGCGAAGGTGCGGGCGGC
>JABFXP010000631.1 GCA_013361685.1 Catenulispora sp. | reverse complement strand
GTACTCGAACCGGGCGGACGCGAAGGCGCGCGGACATGGAAGGTCCGGCGAACCGAGTTCGGTTCGCCGGACCGGATCAGCCGGATCGCAGAGCCCCGCGTCAGCGGTCGATGACGTCGTCGATCAGGATGTCGTCGCCGGTCGGCGCCGTCCCGGCGCTGGTGAACGTATGGCCGGTGAGGGTGGTCGCGGTGGTGTCGGTGCGGGGGATGCCGGTGGCGACCTGGGTCCCGTTGACGGACAGCGTCGCGGAGGTGAGCGTCGCGGTCAGCGTGATCGTCGACCAGGAGCCGATGGGGATCGTTCCCGGCCCGGTGAGCGCGACCCAGGCGGTGCCGGTGTAGCGGTGCAGGGAGCCGTCGGAGAACACGCCGAGGTGGTAGGCGGTGACGGCGGCGCCGGAGGAGTTCCGGCCGTTGATGTTGAACAGCAGTCCGCCGGGCAGCGTCACGGGCTGGGCCGCGAACTGCAGGGTCTTGGTCGCGGACGGCGTGCCGGGCCAGGTAGCGCTGGCCATGGCCGAGGACGAGGTGTCGTCCAGGCGCAGGGCCTGGGTGCTCGAGCCGTTGATCCCGTAGTTCGAGATCCAGGTCTGGTCCAGGCCGGTGTAGCCGCGCGGCCGGGCGCCCAGCGGGTCGTTCTCGAAGGAGTCGGTGGTCGAATACAGCTCGACCTCGTTGAGGAACGCGCAGCTCGGTCCGACCGCCGGGTCGCAGGCCGTGGCCGGGTCCACCTCGATCTTGACGTAGCCGGCCGTCGCCGGGCTCGGCAGCGTGGCGTACACCAGGGCCAGGTCGGTGCGGCCGGCGGCCTGGGCGACCGGGCCGTTCCAGGCGACGCCGTCGGTGGAGGTGTAGACGCGCGCGCTCTCCGGCCGGCCGTTGCGCAGGCTCAGGCCGACGCGGGTGAGGTCGTAGGCGTGGTCGAGCTTGATGACGAAGCTGCCGGTGCCCGCGCCCGAGCCGACGGCGCTGGACCAGTAGTCGGTGCTGCCGTCGAACGCGCCGGCCACCCCCGAGCGCGGGTGCGCCGGATCGGTCCAGGTCAGGTTGGTGTCCACGGTGACCAAACCCTGCTTGTACTTGGTCGCCAGGTCGATCTTCCCGACGTCCGGCGTGAGCGCGGACAGCGTCCGGCGCCAGATCCGGTAGTCCTTGTCGATGGTGAAACCGGAGTCCGACGTGGACGAGCAGCCCCAGCCGGGCGCGCAGTTGTCACCGACCTGGACCAGAGTGTTGGCACCAGACGCGGCGATCCCGGTGTAGCCGCTGGAGCCGTGCTCGCGGGAACCGGAGGTCGGACAGTTGCGGTAGGTCAGGGCGCCGGCCCAGCCGGTGCCCTGACCGTTGACCGAGTAGGCGGTCCAGTTGTCGTCGCGGCCCGAGCTCAGCGCCAGGATGCCGTTGGGGAGCAGCCTGAGCTGGGGATCGACGCCGTTGCGGGCCGCGGCCGCCGCGCCGTCCAGAGCCACCAGCACGTCCTGCGGCGCGGTCCAGGTCGCGCCGCCGTCACCGGACTTCGCATAACGCAGGGTGCTGACGGTGCTGCCGCTCTGGTGGCGGAACACGGCGAGCAGGCTGCTGTCGGGCAGCTGCGCGATCGCCGTCTCGTTGTAGGCGGTGCTGTCGGTGGCGCTGGGCGGCTGCGCGATGTAGCCGCGCGGCACGAACGTCTTGCCGCCGTCGGTGCTGGCCACCACGTAGGACGAGGACTGCGAGTAGCCGCTGAAGATCGAGTAGTAGGTGAGCAGCAACGTCCCGTCGGCGAGTTCCAGCGGGCTGCCCGCCGAGGTCATCCACGTCGTGGCCGCGGGCAGCGTCACCGTCGCGGTCGAGGTCTGCCACGTCGCGCCGCCGTCCGCCGACCGGTGCACGGCGATGGTGGCGACGCCGCCGGCGATCGAGCTCTGATTCGCATCGGTGCCGAACAGCGTGCCGTCCCGCAGTTCGACGCCGCCCGGCTCGTCGGCCGTGTAGCCGGCGGCCGGGAACGAGGCGCCGCCGTCGGTGGAGGTCACCGCCCCGGTCCCGGACCCGCCGACCACGTCGGGATGCTGGGAGAACCACGACAGCATGGACCGGGTGGGCGCGGCGGCGGTGCCGGTGTCGAACGCCGACAGCGCCGGGAATCCGGCGATGACCCCCGACGGCGGCGTGTAGACGGTCGCCAGGTTCCCGACGTCGAACGCGTAGCCGGTGGCGCTCTGGCCGGTGGCGCCCTGGGGGGTGCCGCCGACCGCCGTGCCGCAGACGCCGTTGGTGGTGGCGTGCGCGGTGGCCGGACCGAGGGCCACGACCGAGGCCGAGGCCGAGACCGCGCAGCACGCCACGGCCAGCAGCAGAGCCCCGCCGGACCGCGGCAGCCTGCTTCGTGGATTCATGATGAGTGCCTCTCAAGGAAGAGTGAACGACCGCGGGCAAGACAGCGCCGGGCGCACAGGGCCGGATCGGCCCCGGACCAGTCCCGGACGGCCGCCCTCTCCCGCCACCGGTCACTCTCACGCGGCGGCGGCGCGCTGTCTTGGAGAAAACCGACGCGCCGCACCGGGCACCGGATCGATGACGATGCTGGTGACCTCCCCGGGCAGCCGGTCGACGTTGGGCGGGCCGGCCGGCATCGCGGCCCGCTCGGCGAGCAGGCGCCGCGGCGAGCGGCCGGTCAGCTCGGTGATGTCGTTGGTGAGATGGGCCTGGTCGAAGTACGAGCACTCATACGCCACCCGCGACAGCGAGACGCCGGCCAGCAGCAGCCGCAGCGCCCGCTGCAACCGCAGGATCCGGGACGCGACCTTCGGGCGGACCCCGATCTGCGCCGCGAACGCCCGCTGCAACCGCCGGGAATCCCAGCCGACATGAGCGGCGACCTCCGCGATCGGCATGGTGCCGCCGGACCGGCGCATCAGTTCGTAGGCGCGCATCACCTGCGTCGCCGGCTCGACCCCGGGCGCGCGCCGGGAGCCGAGGAAGTCGTCCACGGCGTCGAAGCGGGCCCGCCAGCCGGGCGCCGCGCCGAGCCGCTCCATCAGGCCCCGGTGTCCGGAGCCGACGACGTCGGACAGGTCCACGGCGCGGTCGGCGATGTCCTGCATGGAGGTGCCGAACAAGGCGTACGCGGCCCACGGCGCCATGGTGACGTCGACGCCGGCCAGGCGACCGCTGTGCTGGCCGACGTGGACGCGCGTCTGCGGCCCGCACAGCAGGGCGCGGAAGGGGCGCAGGATCTCGGCCCCGGCGGCGTCTTCCGTTCCGGTGCCGTTCCCCGTGCTGTTCCCGGGGCGGTTCCGGACCCCGGCTTCGGCCCCGATTCCGGCTCCGGCTCCGACCGGACCTCCGGCACCGCGGCCTCTGGCGTTCTTGCCCGCGGCGCCGGTGCTGAGTTCGCCGCCGAACATCACGACCAGCGAGGCGATCACCGCCGGCAGCTCCACCCGCCGCCGGGCCTGGGCCAGGTCCATGCGGAAGCCGTGGTAGCGGTACACCCCCGCGCCGGTGGCCGGGACCGGCGCGGTCCAGGCCACCTCCCAGGTCGACTCCCCGGCGGCGCCGCGTGCGATTTCCATGTCTGCCCCCGGCCCCGTGGCCCACCGCGATCGAACAGGTTCGAAGCCCGAAACAGCAGCATGGATGTGACCGTCCGGTGCGGTCATCGGACGGCGAGGTGATTAGTCGGGTCAACCTGGGGAGAAGCACCGGGGCCGGCGTCCTCCACGGGTCCACCCAGGGCACGAAAGCCTCGATTGTCCGAGAAAATGTGATTTTGATCGCGCTGGGACGGCTGAACGGGGGTATCGTGGGAGACGGACCTGCGGGGCGAGCGAGGGAGTCCGGCGAGCAAGATCGATTCTCGAGATGGTCACTGCGAGATGGCGACCGATCGAGACGACGCCACTGACCGGGCTGAGAGGCCGGAGAGCTGACGAAGCAGGACGGCGACCTCCACTACCTGTCGGGCAATGCCGGCAGGGAGCCCACCTTGCAGGTTCCCAGCTGCCCCGGCGCTCCCGCGAACCTTCGCGGCACGACCACCCGCGTGCGATCGTGAAGTCATGAGCGCTGTGCCCGGGACGCTACCGGAGACGATGAGCGCGTGGTCGGTGCGCGAGCCCGGCCCGTTGCAGACCGGCCCGCTGGAGCTGCTGCACAAGCCGGTTCCCCAGCCCGGTCCCGGTGAACTCCTCGTGCGGGTGGACGTCTGCGGAGTGTGCCGCACCGACCTGCACGTGACCGAAGGCGACCTGCCGATCCGCCATCCGGGTGTGACCCCCGGCCACGAGGTCGTCGGCACGACGGCGGCCCTGGGTCCCGGCGTGTCGGGCTGGTACCCGGGCGACCGCGTCGGTGTGGCCTGGCTGCGGTCCACGTGCGGCGAGTGCCGGTTCTGCCGGCGCGGCGCCGAGAACCTGTGCCCGAATTCGACCTACACCGGCTGGGGCGCCGACGGCGGGTACGCCGAGTACCTCACCGTGCCGGCCGCCTTCGCCTATCGGCTGCCCGCCGGCTACTCAGACGCCGAGCTGGCACCGCTGCTGTGCGCGGGCATCATCGGCTACCGCGCGCTGCGCCGCGCGAGCCTGCCCGAGGGCGGCCGGCTCGGGATCTACGGCTTCGGCGGCAGCGCGCACCTCGCGGCCCAGGTCGCGCTGGCGCGCGGCGCGACCGTCCACGTCCTGACCCGCGGAGAGCGCGCGCGGCGGCTGGCCCTGGAGCTCGGCGCCGCCTCGGTCGGCGACGCCTACGACGCGCCGCCCGAACCCCTGGACGCGGCCATCCTCTTCGCCCCGGTGGGCGACCTGGTCCCGGTCGTGCTGCGGGCCCTGGACCGCGGCGGCGTGCTGTCCATCGCCGGCATCCATCTGTCCGATGTGCCCGTGCTGAACTACGAACGTGAGCTGTTCTACGAACGTGAGATCCGCAGCGTCACCTCGAACACGCGTGTCGACGGCCGCGAGTTTCTGCGCTTCGCCGCCGACCACCCGCTGCGGGTGACGACTCACGAGTACCCGCTCTCAGCCGCCGACTCGGCGCTGGGCGACCTCAAAGCCGGCAGGTTCGACGGGGCGGCGGTGCTGGTCGCCCGGTAGATCAGCGGTCTGAACAGGGCCGGCCGGCGTGGTGCTACGCGCTGTCTTCCACACCGGACCCCGTGCGAGCGACGGTGTGCTCGAACATGCTCTGCACGCCGGCCAGCTCCAGGACACGCGACACCGGCTGGGAGGGGTCGGCCAGGGTGAACGAACGGCCGCCGTCCGTCACGGTCCGGCTGAGCTGGACCAGCACCCGGAGCCCCATGGAATCCATGAAGGTGACCTGCGAGCAGTCCAGGATCACATCGGTGTCGCCGGCGGCCCAGGTGTCCGCCTCGGTCTGAAGCTGCGCGTGGATCGCCAGGTCGATGTCGCCGGCGATGGTGACGTCGAGATGCTGACCCGACTGTTGTGTGGTGGAGGTGTATCCCATCGCTGCCTCCCAGCGGCCGGAAGCTCTGCGCACCCCGGTGGGCGCCCGTACCGACGGTGCGTCTTCCACCTTTGCGCCGTTCACCGATACTGTCAATTAATGCATGAATTTTGTGTCATCTTTGTCGTCCGGCGACTATCGTCAAGGTCATGACCCGACGTGGCAAAGAGGGGTCGTGGACGTTGCTCACGTCCCACGGCCATGTCCTGGTGGAGATCGCCCGCAACCCGGAGGCCCTGGTCAAGGAGCTCAGCGTCGCCGCCGGGATCACGGAGCGGGCGACCGCGATGATCGTGGCCGACCTGGTGGACGCCGGCTACGTGACCCGCGAGCGCGTCGGACGCCGCAACCGCTACCGGCTCCACCTCGACCGCGGGTTCCGGCACCCCTCGCTGCGCGGCGTGCGAGTCGGGCCGTTCCTGGACCTGCTCACCGGGGGCCGGCTGTCGCAGACCCAGTCATGGTGAACCTCCGCGTCGATCGTCTCTATCGATAGATCTCGCGTCCGAGTGCATCGGGGATCCCGGACTTGCGATAGAAGTATGTGTTGATCTGGTCCCGCCACTCCTCGGCCGAGCGGACTTGTTCGTCCAGGCGTTCGCTGACCCGGGCGTGGACTTCCGCGTCGATGACGTCCTCCTTCGCCAGCGCGGCCCACAAGGACCGCGCCCGCTGGACGTGCTCGGCCCCCGTGAAGTGCGTGTCGTAGATGTGCTGGATGACGGTCGATCCGCTGTGGAGCACGTGGTCGTACCGGACGTGGTGGAAGAACAGCAGGAGCTCGTCAGGACATTGATCGACCGACTCGTAGGTCTGCGACCAGGGCTCGGGGTACTGCGCGGCGTACCCGGTCCCGGTGGCGACGCTGCGGTCGACGCCGATGCCGTCGCGGTCGGCGAAGTGGTAGGTGCCCCACTGCGTGTATTCGTACCCGTCCACGCCGGGGCCGTAGTGGTCGCTCGGCCGGACCATGAAGCCGACGCCCAGCGGTGCGCTGTAGCGCTCGTAGTCGCGCCACGAGTCGTCCATGATCGAGTGCAGCGTGTCGCGCAGCAGGTCGGAGACGCCGGACGCGTCGCGCGGGAAGGTGAGGCCGATCCACTCGTCGAGGATCGCCGCGGGGTCCAGGGTCGGATCCCACGCCAGGCGCCCGAAGGCGTAGAGGTTGGCCTGGGCGAGCGGGTGGCCGGTCCAGAAGTGGTCGTCGCCCACATTCGAGACGGCCGCCAGACCGCCGCCGGGCTCGTCCGGTCCGCCGCCCGCCGCCACCTCGGCGATGCGCGCCCCGCCGTCGCCCCACGGCCGGAAGTCGAGCACTTCGCGCCACATCGGCGCCAGGTAGCAGATGTGCCTCTGCTGCCCCGTGTACTCCTGGGTGACCTGGAACTCCACCGCCATCCGCGTGGCCGGCATCGCCGCGAGCACCGGCGACACCGGCTCGCGCGGCTGGAAGTCGATCGGGCCGTTCTTGACCTGCACGATCGCGTTGTCGCGGAACTGTCCGTCCAGCGGCGCGAAGTGGTCGTGGGCCGCGCGGGCGCGGTCGGTCGAACGGTCGCGCCAGTCCTGGTGGTGGTTGTAGACGAACGCGCGCCAGTGCACGACGCCGCCGTGCGGAGCCACCGCGTCGGCGAGCACGTTCGCGCCGTCGGCGTGGCTGCGGCCGTACGCGAACGGACCCGGCTGGCCTTCCGAGTCGGCCTTGACGACGTAGCCGCCGAAGTCGGGGATGCGTGCGTAGACCTGCTGCGTGGTGTCGGCCCACCAGGCACGGACGGCCGGGTCGAGCGGATCGGCGGTCGGCAGGCCGCCGAGGACGACCGGCGCGGCGAAGCTGACCGACAGGTGGACGCGGATCCCGTAGGGGCGCAGGCAGTCGGCCAGCGCCACGACGTCGTCCAGCCGGTCGGTCAGCAGGCGCGCCTCGACGGCGTGCACGTTGACGTTGTTGACCGAGATCGCGTTCACGCCGATCGCGGCGAGCAGCCGGCCGTAGGCCCGGACTCTGGTCAGGTCCGAGCGCAGGGCGCCGTCGGCCCAGAAGATGGAGCCGCCCGCATAGCCGCGCTCGACCTGTCCCATCACGTCGTGCACTGCGACGTTGTCCCAGTGATCGAGCATGCGCAGCCGCATCGCGGGTCCGTGGTGTTCGGCCGGGTGGTCCGCGCCGAACGCGGACTCGCCGAGGCGCACCAGGTGGAAGAACCCGTATAGGAGGCCGGCCGCTCCGTCGGCCAGCAGGGTGGTGACCCCGTTCTGCCTGGCGACCGTGAAACTCTCGGCGTCTGGTTCGGGCTTATCAGGCTGTGTGTTCAGGGCCAGGATCAGATCGGCGCCGCCTTCTGCGCCGCCGCCGGTGTCGCCGACGATCGTGCCTCCGAAGCGCGCCGTCGCCTGCGCGACCTCCTGCCGCACGGTCTCCACCAGGAGCCCGTCGCCGACGACCGTCACGCGCCGCGAACCCAGGGCCCGGAACGCCTCCGGCGCCGACCACGCCGCGTGGAAATCCGACTGACCGCTCACATGTCCTCCTGGACCAGCAGCACGCCGCAGGCCTCGATCTTGACGGGCTCGCCCGCTCTGACTCGCGATTTGGTGAAGAGTTCGACGCCGTCGCGCTCGGCCGTCACTTCGATCGCCTCGTTCCGGTGGTTGAGCAGGAAGAGGATCCGGTCGCCGGCCGGGGTGACGCGCACCGCCGTCTCCAGGTCCTGGACGTCCGGGTACCGCAGTTCGATGCCGTGGTGGTCCAGCACTCGCCGCACGACCCAGGACACGCCCCGCTGGTCCAGGCCCGCCGCGACATACCAGCCGTGCCCGGCTCCGAAGGCGTTGCGCGTGACGGCCGGGGTTCCCGCGTAGAAGTCCGCGGTGTAGGTGCCGACGGTCTCGGCCCCGGCCGGGATGACGATCTCGAAGAACAACCGGGACTCGACCTCGATCTCCGGCTCGATCTCCGGCTCGATCTGCGACCCGCTGTCTGGTCCGGTATCGCGCAGCCGCACCGGGTTGACGAAGTCCGGGCCGCGCGCGTCCCACTCGTCCACGCGCACTCCGGTCAGCGGTCCGAGCGGGCCGGGGACGTCGGTCAGGAAGGCGTTGTCGTCCTCGTCGACCCGTCCGGAAAGGAACGTCGTCACCACCGAGCCGCCGCGGGCCGCCACCTCTTCCAGGCGCTGAGCGAGATCGCCCTTGACCATGTGGAGCAGCGGTGCCACCACCACGTCGTAGCCGTCGAGCCCGGCCGTCACGGGCACCACGTCGACGTCCACGCCCGCGTCCCACAGCGCCGTGTAGTACGCCTGCACGACCTGCTGGTACCGCACGAGCCGGGACAGGCCGTCGGTCATCTCGACCGCCCACCAGCTGTCCCAGTCGAACAGCAGGGCCACCCGCGCGGGCGTGCGGGCGCCGAGCACCGTGCCGCCGAGCCGCGCGAACTCGGCGCCGAGCTGCGCCACTTCGCGGAACACCCGCGTGTCGCCGCGCCCCGCGTGGCCGATCACCGCGCCGTGGTACTTCTCGCAGGCGCCGCGTGAGGCGCGCAGTTGGAAGAACAGCACGGCGTCGGCGCCGTGCGCCACCGCCTGCCAGCTCCACAGCCGCATCACCCCGGGGCGCTTGAGCGGATTGACGTCCCGGGACGCCGTGGTGCTCGGCGTCTGCTCCATCACCCAGAACGGCTGGCCGTCCTTCAAGCCGCGCATCAGATCGTGGGCCAGGGCCATGCGGACCCGGGCGGTGTCGTCCGGGGGATAGTTGTCCCAGGACGCGAAGTCCAGGTGCGGGGCCCAGCGGTGGTAGTCGATCGGCTGGTACAGGCCCATGAAGTTGGTGGTGACCGGGACGTCGGGGCAGGTCTCGCGGATCGCGGCCTTCTCGTCCCGGAAGTTCGCCAGCATCGCGTCCGACATGAAGCGGCGGTAGTCCAGCGTGATGCCCTGGAACGCGGTGTGGTCCGGTCCGCGCCAGTGCTCGGTCAGGGCTGAGGGCGGCTCGATCTCGTCCCAGTCGCCGAAGGTGTGCGCCCAGAACGTGGTGTACCAGGCGGCGTTCAGCGCCTCCAGCGAGCCGTACCGCTCGCGCAGCCACTGCCGGAACCCGGCCGCGCACAGCTCGCAGTAGCAGGCGCCGCCGTATTCGTTGCCGATGTGCCAGGCGATGACCGCCGGGTGGCCGCCGTAGCGGCGCGCCATCCGGCGGGCCAGCTCCGCCGAGAGCCGCCGGAACACCGGCGAGCTGGGGCAGGAGTTGTGCCGCTGGCCGAACCGGTGCCGCCGCCCCTCGAAGTCGGTGCGCGTCACCTCCGGATACGCGCGGGCCAGCCACGCCGGGTGCGCGCCGGTGCCGGTCGCCAGGCAGATGGCGCGGCCTTCGGCGGCGGCCCGCTCGACGATCCGGTCCAGCAGCGTGAAGTCGTAGACGTCCAGAGCCGGCTGGATCAGGGCCCAGTCGAAGACGCCGAGCGTGACGGTGTCGAACCGGGCGGCGTCGAACAGGCGGTAGTCCTGGTCCCACACATGGTCGGGCCACTGCTCCGGGTTGTAGTCCCCGCCGAAGGCGATCTTCGGCGTGACGGGCGGACTCATGCGGTGAAGTCCCTTTCGACCTGGTCGGTCATCGGCGTGCAGACGTGCAGCAGGACGGCGGCGAACAGCACCGCGAACAGGCCGAGCACCGCCTCGGACGAGACCTCGACGAGCACCCCGGCGGCGATCAGCACCCCGAGGTTCCCCACCGTGACCCGGCGCGTCCGGCCCAGGAAGTAGGCGGCCAGCCGCGCGACGTCCACGGTCCGGAACGCGAACAGCGAGGTGATCATCAGGGCGTTGATCATCCAGAGCGTCGCCACGACGGCCACCGCCACCAGCGCCGCCCGCCACCCGGCCGGAATCGCGGCGGCCCGCGCGTGGGACAGGTTCTCCGCGATCAGCGCCATCCCGGCCAGCCACGGCACCCACACCCGCAGCACGCCCCCCAGGTTCATCCGGTAGCCGCGCCGGAACGCCGCCGCCGGATGCAGCTCCGTGAGGTCGCGGCCCCGCCGCCGCAGCGCGTAGAGCGCCGCCGACAGCGCCGGCCCGACCGGCAGCGCGCAGGCCACGGCCAGCGGCGCGTTGCTCGCGTCGCGGTCGAGGGCGACGAGCGGGATCAGCGCGGGCAGGCAGGCGAGGAGCAGGAGCAGGTCGACGACGAGGAAGGTGTAGATCGGCGCGACGGCGCGGGCCAGGGGACCTTCGCCGAAGAGGCGGTCGGCTGTGGTGGCGCCGCTGCGCGTAACGCCGCTGCCCGCCGCGGTGCCGTTGCTCGACGCACCCGCGCGACCAGATTGCCGGCCGTCCTCCACATCGTCGGCCGTGATCATCCCTGCCCCTCCGTCCCGCTGTTCTCGTCCCCGTCTGCCCCGTTCGTCCCGTCCGCCGCCAGCCCGAGCAGCCGCCGCTCGTCCCACCACGGCGGCGTCTCGTCCACCACCGCGCTGACCTCCACCAACGTCACCTCGTGCCGGTCCAGCACCAGGTCGAGCTCCACCCGGCCGTCCGCCACCGGCAGGCTCGAGTGCCGCCGCGACGGCTCCGCCGCCTCCCGCAGCACGCTGAGCTGCCGCTCGGTCGGCGACGCCGGCCGCCCGAGTTCGGCCCACGCGGCCCAGGCGTTGCCCGCCTCCTCGCTCACCGACGAGCGCAGGGCGAACGCCGAGCGCGCGCCGCCGACCGGCACCGACAGCCGCAGCCGATGCCCGGCCGGCGCCTCGCCGCCCGCGGCGTCCACCGGCGCCCAGGCCAGCACCGTCACCGTCCCGTCCGCGGCGCGGCAGACCAGGTGATCGTCGCCGCGGGCCAGCACCGCGTCGCCCATCCGCGCCATGAACGCGTACAGGTGGAACGCCGGCTTCTTGATCTGCCGGTGCGTCAGCAGCCCGAACCCGCCGTGGAACAGCGCGGTCGGCACCCCCGCCTCCTCGAACATGTCGCTGAACGTCCAGTACGAGAACGAGTCGACGTGGTCGCCGCCCTCGGCCAGCACCGGCGCCAGGTACGCGGCGTGGAACGCGGTGTCGTGGACGGGGTTGTCGGGCCGGTAGGAGGAGTTGAACTCCGTGATGTGCACCGGCACGTCCGCCAGCGCGGTGTCCCGCAGGTGCCGGCGTGGTGCGGCGAACTGTTCGAGCAGGTGCGACGCCGGCTCCAGGGTCTGATGGACGCCGAACGGCACGTGCTGCGCCGGGCCCGAGGTGTACGCGTGCCGGCTGACGAAGTCCACCGGTACCGAACGGGCCGCGACGAAGTCGGCGAACGGCGCCCACCACTGGTCCGCGCCGGGGGACAGGGCCGGGCCGCCGACCTGCAACGCGGCGTCGACCTCCTTCACCGCGTGCGCCGTCACCTCGTACAGCCGCAGATAAGCGTCCTGATCGGCGTCCTGCCAGAAGTCCTTCAGGTTGGGCTCGTTCCACACCTCGATCGGCCACCCGCGCACCACGTCGAGCCCGTACCGGTCGACGAGGTGCGTCAGGGTGGCCCGGACCAGGTCCGCCCACGCCGTCCAGGAGCGCGGCGGCGTGACGTTGCCCTGCCACCAGAACACCGTCTGCGCGCCCGAGGCCAGCGCCGAGGGCATGAAGCCGAGTTCCAGGAACGGCTGGACGCCCAGGTCGAGGTAGGCGTCGACGACCTGGTCCAGGTACGTGAACCCGTACCGCACGTGATCCTTACCCTGATACCGGTACGGCTGGTACACGCCCATGCCGTCGCAGAACAAGCCGTGCCCCCGGATGTGCCGGAACCCGATCTCCTTCTGGACCAGGGCCAGCGAGTCCTGGTAGTCGCGGCGCAGCGCCAGCTCGAACCGGCCGGTGCCGACGCAGCGGCGCCAGGCGTCGGTCAGCCGGCCCGAGGGCTGCTCGGGGACGATGACGGGTTCCGGCACGATCTCAGCCTCCTCAGCCGTGGTTCTTCTTGAAGTCCTGGTAGGCCTTGTTCACCAGGCTTATGTACTGGTCGCTGTTGTGGGCCTTCAGCTCCGAGAGGTAGGCGTCCCACTGGCTCAGCGGCCGCTGGCCCAGGATGAACTTCAGCGTCTGCTGGTTCACGAAGTCCTTCAGCGACGTCTGCCACAGCGTCGCCTGCTCGCGGTCGTCCGGGCTCAGCGGCGCCGGAGGCGGCAGCGGCAGGGCCTTGCGGCTGTTCATGACGTCCTGGAAGGCCAGCTCCTCCGGCGGGAACTGCGTGTTGAGCAGCTTCGTGCTGCCGCCGTAGGCGAACACCCCGTTGAAGAACCCGTAGTCGACCTGGAGGTTCTTCTTCCCTCCCGGGTTGACGCCGGCCCAGGTGACGTCCGGGGCGAGCTTGAAGGTGCCGTCGTCGACCTTGCCGTTGTAGGTCGTGCCCTCCACGCCCCACCGGGCGAACATCAGCCCGTCGTCGGAGTACCACAGCCAGTCGATGAACTGCATCAGGGCGACGAAGTCCTTGCCGTCCTTGGCCTTGCTGGAGATCATCATGCCGTTCTCCAGCCGCGAGCCGAACTTGGCCGCGCCGATCGGGCCGGTCGGCACCGGGATCTTCACCACCGTCGCGCCGGAGATCTTGGCGACGTCCTTGCGGTAGTGGTTGACCAGCTCCTGCGCGTTGGCGCTGATGACGAACGACTTCCCGTCGGCGAACTTCTGCCGGGCCTGGTCGTCGCTCTGGGTGAAGCTCTCCGGGTCCAGCAGTTTCTCGCTGACCAGGGTGTTGAGATACGCGATCATCTGCTTGTACTGGTCGGTGGCGCCGGTGTAGACGAACTTGCCGGCGGTGGGGTCCCAGTTCGCGTGCTGGTAGCTCCATCCGGCCCACACGCCGTTGGCCTCACCGACCAGGGCCAGCAGGTTGTTGGCGCCGGGCTGCGGGGGAGTGCTCCACCGGTCGGAGAACGGGTACTTGTCGGGGTAGGCCTTCTTCATCGCGCGCAGCACCGTGGTCAGGTCGTCCCAGGTCTGCGGCACCTGCAGGTTGAGCTGCTGAAGAATGTCGGTGCGGATCGCCAGCGAGTAGTCCTTCCAGACGTCCTCGTGCAGCCCGGGCAGCAGGTAGAACTTGCCGTCGGACTCCCGCAGCTGGTCCAGGTCGCCCTGGAGGTTCCACTTGGCGACCTTGTCCTTGAAGTTGGGCATCAGGTCCAGGTAGTCGCTGACCGGCAGGATCGACCCGCCGGCTATGTAGGCCTCCTCATCCGGGTGGTACGTCTTCGGGATGAGGGTCGGGGCGTTGCCCGCGCTGACCATGACGCTGCGCTTCTGGTTGTAGTCGCTGCCCGGGATGACCGTCGGCTGGAGCGTGACGTTGGTGCGCTTGGTCAGCTCCGACCAGAACAGCCAGTCCGCCTTGTACGGGTAGTTCGAGTTGCTCAACAGCATGATCGAGAACGTCAGCGGGGTGGTGGCCTTGAACTGGTCGCCGACGCCGAACTTGTCCATGGCGCCGGTGCGGTTGGCGGAGGTCACCTTGCTCGCCGCTTTCGGGCTGTCGCTGCCGCTGTCGCAGCCGGCCAGGGCCAGGCCGGCGACGCCGGCTGTGGTGGAGATGAAGCCGCGCCGGGATAGCTGATTCACGGAAGAACTCCTTGAGTCCGTCGGGGAATTGAGAGTGCGGGGGTGCGCAGAGCGTGCGGGATGTGCGGGTGGGACCGGGTGGCACCGGCGTGTGCGGGACGGGTGCGGAGCTAGCCCTTGACCGCGCCGAGCATCACGCCGGAGACGAAGTACCGCTGGATGAAGGGGTAGACGGTCAGGATCGGGATCACGGTGAGCACGATCGTCACCGACTGGATGTTGGCGCCGATCTGCAGCGCGGTGTCGCTGGCGGTGCCCTGGTCGGCGCCGCCGGTGGCGCCGGCGATCAGGTTGCGCAGGTAGACGGTGACCGGGAACAGGTCCGAGCGGTCCATGTACAGGAACGCCGAGAACCACGAGTTCCAGAACGACACCGCGTAGAAGAGCACCATCGTGGCCAGCACCGCCTTCGACAGCGGCAGCACGATCCGGCCCAGGGTGCCGTAGGTGCTCAGGCCGTCGACCGCAGCCGCCTCCTCCAGCTCGTCCGGCATGTTCTCGAAGAACGCCTTCATGACCAGCAGGTTGAAGACGCTGACCGCGTTGGGCAGCACGATCGCCCAGATGCTGTTGCGCAGGCCCAGGTCGGCGACCAGCACGTAGTTGGGGATCAGGCCGCCGTTGAAGAACATCGTGAACAGCGCCACGCCGATCAGGAACTTGCGTCCCTTCAGGTGCCGCTTGGACAGCACATAGGCGTAGCAGGTGGTCAGCACCATCGAGATCGCGGTGGCCACGACCGTGTAGAGGACCGTGTTGCGGTAGTTCGTCCAGAACGCCGAGTCCGACATCACCTTCTTGTAGGTGGTCAGGTTGAAGCCGTGCGGCACGACGTTGACGTGTCCGGCGTTGATGGCGGTGTCGGAACTGAACGACTGCGCCACGATGGTGGCGAACGGATACAGCGTCACCACCACCACGCCGGTGAGGATCAGGGCGTTGAAGATCTGGAAGGTCCGGTAGCCCCGGCTGTTCTCCCTCTTCACCGCGGGCGTCTTCGCCGCACGCAGCTTCACCGCGGGCATCTTTGCCATAGCCATCTTCACCACAACCCCGTCCCCACGGCGCGCCGGGAGATCCGGTTGGCCGCGACCACCAAGAACAGCCCGATCACCGACTCGAACAGACCGATCGCCGCGCCGTAGCTGAAGCTGCCCGACACCACGCCGACCCGGTACAGATATGTGGGGATGACGTCCGCCGTGGGATAAGTCAGGGGGTTGTAGAGCAACAGGATCTTCTCGAACCCGACCGCCATGAAGGTGCCGATGTTCAGGATCAGCAGCGTCATCATCGTCGGCCGGATGCCCGGCAGCGTGACGTGCCACGTCTGCCGCCACCGCCCCGCACCGTCGATCCGCGCCTGCTCGTAGAGCTGGTTGTCGATGGTGGTCAGAGCGGCCAGGTACAGGATCGTGCCCCAGCCGACGCCCTGCCACGCTTCGGAGGACACGTATATGGCCCGGAACCACCCCGGCTGTTGCAGGAACGGGATCGGGTCGTGGCCCAGGGCGTGCAGCCCCTGGTTGACCGCGCCGTTCACCGACAGCAGCTGCATGATCAGGCCGGCGACGACCACGATCGACAGGAAGTGCGGCAGGTAGGACACCGACTGCACGAACCGCTTGAGCTTGGCCGACCGCACCTCGTTCAACAGCAGCGCGAGCATGATCGGCAGCGGGAAGGTGAACAGGAGCGTGACGCCGCCCAGGATGAGCGTGTTGCCGAACACGTGCCAGAACGCCGGGTCCTGCATGAACATCTTGAAGTAGCGCAGCCCGACCCACTTCTCGCCGAACAGGCTGCCGCCGGGCACATAGCGCCGGAAGGCGATGACGTTGCCGATCATCGGCAGATAGCGGAAGACCACGAAGAAGGCCACCGGCAGCACCGCGAGCGAGTACAGCTGCCAGTCGCGGCGCAGCGCCCGGCGCCAGGTGAGCCGGCGCGCCTTGACCGGCCGGGCCCGCTCGGCGCGCGGTGGCGGATCGACGGTTCGGGTGAGGCTCATCGTCATGCCTCCCGAGGTGAAGGCGCGGGCGCCGGGCCGGGCTCGACGCGCGCGGTCGATATCAGGTGGCGTCCGAACCCGACCTCGCGTTCCGCGCCGACCAGGCGCAGCGGCACCGACGCCGCGATGTCGCCGCTGGAGCGGCCGAACCGCAGCTCGACGTCGCCGGGCTCGACGACGCGGCCGCCGCGCAGCCCGGTGAACGAGGTGACGTCGGCCGGAACCTCGAACGTGACCACGGCCGACGCGCCGGGGTCGAGGTCCACCCGGGCGAAGCCGACCAGCCGCACGACCGGCCGGGTCGTCTGCGCGACCGGATCGTGCAGATACAGCTGGACGACTTCGGTGCCGGGACGCTCGCCGGTGTTGCGGACCGTGATGCGGACGGTGGCCTCGCCGTCGACGGGCCACTGCGCGCTGTCGGCCGCCGCGTCGCTCCAGGCGAACGTCGTGTAGCTCAGGCCGTGGCCGAAGGGGAACGCGGGCGTCGGGTCCACCGACGAGACCTGCGACAGGCGGCCCAGCGGCGGGGACAGGTAGGTGGTGGGCAGGCCGCCGGAGTCGCGCAGCACGCTGAGCGGGAGGCGGCCGGAGGGATTCACCGCTCCGGTGAGGATCTCGGCGATCGCCTGGGCGCCGCGCTGGCCGGCGAAGAAGGCGTAGACGATGCCTGCCGCACCCGCTGCGCGGGGATCGGTGCCACCGGCGGCGGTCACGGCTTCGGCCGCGTCACCGGCGTCGGCAGAACCACCGGCGGCCGTCTCTTCAGCGCTGCCCTCCGCTCCAGCGCTGCCCGTGATCTCCTCCCCGAGCGCATAAGGCCGCCCGGCCAGCAGCACCAACACCACCGGCGTCCCGGCGGCCAGCACCGCGCGCACCAGGTCCGGCTGCACTCCGGGCAGTTCCAGATCGGCGGCGTCGCAGCCCTCGCCGGAGGTGCCCCGGCCGAACAGCCCCGCGCGGTCGCCGACGGCCAGCACGCAGACATCGGCCGACTCCGCGGCGGCCACCGCGGCCGCGAAACCGGAGGTGTCGTCGTCCGACACGGCGCACCCGGGCTCGTAGATCAGGCCGGGGAACTCCTCGGTGAGCGCCTCGCGCAGCGACGGAATCTCCAACCCCAGGCCATGACCGGTGTTAGCGCTAACATGCGCGGGAAACGAATAGCAGCCCAGCATCGCCATGGGGTCGTCCGCGACCGGTCCCACGAGGGCGACCCGCGCCCCCGGCGCCAGCGGCAGGATCCCGTCCGCGTTGCGCAGCACGGTCACCGACTGCCGGGCCAGACGCAGCGCGGTGTCGCGGTCCGCCTCGCCGTCCAGGGTCAGGTCCCCGTCCTCGATCCCGGCGGGGAGCGGCTGCCAGTCCTCGTCGAGCAGGCCCAGCTCCGCCTTCTGGGTCAGCACCCTGTGCAGGGCCCGATCGATGAGTGCTTCGTCCACTTCGCCGGCCTGCAACGCCGCCAGCAGCGGCGCGCCGAAGGCGTCCACCGTCGGCAGTTCCACGTCGATCCCGGCCCGCAGCGCGAGCCCGGCGGCGCCGGCCCCGTCGGCCGCGACGCCGTGCAGCGATTCCAGGAACCGCACGGCGAAGTAGTCCGAGACCACCGTGCCGGCGAAGCCCCACTCGGTGCGCAGCAGCCCGGACAGCAGGTCCTCGTCGGAGGCCACCGGCACGCCGTCGATCTCGGAGTAGGAGTTCATCACCGACCGCGCGCCGCCGAGCCGCAGCGCCGCCTCGAACGGCGGCAGCACGACGTCGGCCAACTCCCGCCGCCCCATCGGCACCGGGGCCAGGTTGCGGCCGCCGCGCGAGGCGGAGTAGCCCGCGAAGTGCTTCAGGGTGGCGACGATCCCGGCGTCCTCCAGACCCCTGACATACGCCGCGCCGATCACGCCGACCAGGTACGGGTCCTCGCCGATGGTCTCCTCGGTGCGGCCCCAGCGGTAGTCCCGGGTCACGTCGAGCACCGGGGCCAAGCCCTGGTGCACGCCGACCGCGCGCATCGAGGCGCCGATCCGCCCGGCCATCTGGCGCACCAGGTCCGGGTCGAAGGCCGCGCCCCAGGCCGGCGGCGCCGGGTAGGCGGTCGCGCCCCAGGTGGCGAAGCCGGTCAGGCACTCCTCGTGGACCTGCGCCGGGATCCCGAACCGGCTGGCCGCCGCGATCTGGGCCTGGCTGGCGGCCAGCGACCGCGCGCCGAGCACCGGATCGACCGGGGCGGTGCCGAACGGCCGGGTCAGCTGGCCCAGCCCGTGCTTGATCACCTCGTCCCAGGCGACGTCGGCCATGTCCTCCTGGTGCGGGGCGACGCCGGCGCCGGTGGCGTCGGCGCCCACCCACACGCCGACCAGCTGCGCGATCTTCTCCTGCGCGGTCATCAGCGGGATCAAGGCCGCGGCGCGCTGCGCGGGCGGCAGCGTGCCGTCCCGCCACGGCGCACCGGGGCCGGACGGGGATCCCGTGTCGACAGACACCTGACTCGTCATGCCGTCCCTTCAGCGTCCGCCGGCGAGCGGTGGCGCATTCTTCGAAAGTTTCGGATATGTTTCCGGTTGTGTTGCGGTAAGCTAGGTCCGCGTCACCGGCCTGTCAAGGGTCTCCATCTGCTCCTTAGCCGTGACCAGTGCTGGTGACTCGATGCGGCGTCGAACCTTTACACCCCGTGGTTCGCTGCTACTGTGTGCCGAAACTTTCAGAAGAAGGCAGATGAGGTTTCGATGACAGCACAGAGCCCTGGCGACGGATCCGGGACCGGCACGACGACCATCGCGGCGATCGCCGGCGAGGTCGGGGTCTCGGTGGCCACCGTCTCGAAGGTGCTCAACGGCCGGGCCGACGTCGCACCGGAGACCCGGGCCCGGGTCGAGGAGAGCTTGGAGCGCCACCGCTACCGCCGCCGCACCAAGAAGAAGCCGGTCGGCACCGGCCAGATCGACCTGGTGTTCCACGAGTTCGACTCGGAATGGGCGATGGAGATCATCCGGGGCGTGGAGGCGGTGACCGCCCCGGCCGGCGTCGACGTGGTCCTGTCGCAGCTGGGCGGCACGCACCACCCGCCGCAGCACTGGCTGGACGCCGTCCTGGCCCGCCGCCCGCTCGGCGTGCTGTTCGTCCTGTGCAGTCCGACCCCCGGGCAGCAGGCGCAGCTACGGCGGCAGGACATCCCGTTCGTGGTCGTCGACACCGACAGCGCCACCACCGCCTCGGTCCCCACGGTCGGCTCGAACAACTGGAACGGCGGCCTGCTGGCCACCCGCCACCTGCTGGAGCTCGGCCACCGCCGGATCGCCATCGTCTCCGGGCCCGAAGACGTGCTGTGCAGCCGCGCGCGCCTGGCCGGCTTCCGCGCCGCGCACGAGGAGGCCGGGGTCCCGGTCGATCCCGACCTGGTCCGCTACGGCACCTTCTACCTCGACGCCGGCTACACGCACGGCATGGCGCTGCTGAACCGCGCGGACCGCCCGACCGCGATCTTCGCCGGCTCCGACATGCAGGCCCTGGGCGTGCTGCGCGCGGCGCGCCAGCTCGGCATCGACGTGCCCGGCGGACTGTCGGTCATCGGCTACGACAACCTGGAGGTCGCGGCCTGGACCGATCCGGCGCTGACCACCATCGACCAGCCGCTGCGGGACATGGCCGGGACCGCCGCGCACATGATGCTCGACCTGGCCCGCGGGGAGCAGCCCCGGACCACCCGGATCGACCTGGTCACCGAGCTGGTGGTGCGGGAGAGCACCGCGCCGCCGGCCGGATAGGCGCGGCGCCGGCGCCCGCCCGGAGCCACCGGAGCCGGCGCCGGCCGGCCTGACGATTCGGACCCTGACAAACCTCGCACCGGCACCAGGGGGACCCATGGCCCTGTTCGACCTTCCGCTGGACCAGCTCCAGACCTACCTGCCCGACGTCCCCGAACCCGGCGACTTCGACGCCTTCTGGCGGACCACGCTGGCCACCGCCGCCGGCTGCCCGCCGCTGCTGGACGTCCGGCCCGAACCGACCGACCTCGCCCTGGTCCAGACCTGGGACGTCACCTTTCCCGGCTTCGGCGGCGACCCGGTCCGCGCCTGGTACTCCCGCCCGGCCGGCGTCACCGCCCCGCTGCCGGCGGTCGTGGAGTTCCTCGGCTACGGCCGGGGCCGGGGCCTGCCGCACGAACGCCTGACGTGGGCCGCCGCCGGATACGCGCACCTTTTGATGGACAGCCGCGGCCAGGGCGACCAGTACGGCACCGGCGGCGACACCCCGGATCCGCGCGGCGTCGCCCTCGGCGGCCCCGGCGTGATGGCCCGCGGCGTCCAGGACCCCGCCGACTACTACTACCGGCGGCTGATCGCCGACGCGGTGCGCGCCGTCACCGCCGTCCGGGCCCTGCCGGGCGTGGACCCCGCACGCGTGGCGGCGGTCGGCAACAGCCAGGGCGGCGGCCTGGCGCTCGCGGTGGCGGGCCTGGTCCCGGACCTCGCGGCGGTGCTGGCCTCGGTCCCGTTCCTGTGCCACGTGCAGCGCGCGATCGACATCACCGACGCCGCGCCCTACGGCGAGATCGTGAACTACCTGGCCGTCCACCGCGACGCCGAGGAGGCGGTCCGCCGCACGCTGTCCTATGTGGACGGCGTCACCTTCGCCCGCCGCGCCGTCGCCCCGGCCCACTTCGCGGTCGGGCTGCGGGACACCATATGCCCGCCGAGCACGGTGTTCGCGGCCCACAACCACTACGGAGCGGCCAACGGCCGCGCCGACCGGCCGGAGCGCACGATCCACGTCTACCCCTTCAACCACCACGAGGGCGGCGACGCGGTGCACACCCGGCGGCAGTTGCGGTGGCTGCGCGAGCACTTCGCCGGCGCCGACCGCGAGCCGGCGGTCCCGGCCGCCGCCGGCGCAGCCGTCTGATCCGGTGTCCGGCCCTCGTCCGATCCCTGATCCGGCCCTTTGATCCGGCCCTGATCCGGCCTTGATCCGACCCCTTCGCGTGTGGAGGACACCCCGTGAATGCGTTGCCGTTGGTCGACCGTCTCGACGGTCTGCTCTTCTTCCCCGTCACCCCGTTCGAGCGTCGTGCGGACGGTCGCGCCGGCGCGGTCGCCCTGGACACCTTCACCCAGCACGTCCAGACGCGGATCGCCGCCGGGCCGGCGGCGGTGTTCGCCTGCTGCGGCTCCGGCGAGTTCTTCTCCCTGGACGTGGACGAATACGCCGAGACGGTCGCGGCGG
>JABFXP010000033.1 GCA_013361685.1 Catenulispora sp. | reverse complement strand
CGGGCTTTCTCGGGCTTTCTCCGGCTGGGACTGCCCCGGCCCCACATGGCGCAACGCCCGACTATCCGACGATCACGCCGGGTAGGGCGACGCCGGGGGCACCCCTACGAGAGCAGGAGAACCGTCCCATGGCCGTCTGCGAAGTCTGCGGCAACGACTACTACATGTCCTTCGACGTCGTCGCCGCCGGCGTCACGCACACGTTCGACTCGTTCGAGTGCGCGATCCACCGGATGGCGCCGACGTGCGAACACTGCCGGTGCCGGATCGTCGGGCACGGCGTGGAGTCCGACGGGAAGTTCTACTGCTGCGCGCACTGCGCCGCCGCGTCCGGTGCGAACGGCATCGTCGACCACGTGGACCATGCGCCGCATCCCGGACACCAGAATCTCATCGGGGCCGCGGGCTCCTGAAGGCGTCCATGCGGGCTTGTCGGGCGCCGTCGGACTGAGTGCTGGCGGCGCCTTCGTTGCTGCTGTCTTCAGATCCTCGGTGGGACACCAGCCCTGACCGGAACGCCGCGCCTACGCTTCACGCCCCGCCGCCCCCAACCGCCGGGCCGCCTCCGCCAGCCGGCCCGGCGCCAGCCCCGCATAGCCGAGCACGAGGCCGGGCGGCCCGGGGGCGAAGCGCAGCGGCCCGAGCGGCTGAACCCGCACGCCGCGGGCCTCGGCGGCCATCGCGAGCGCGTCCTCGTCGCTGCCCTCCGGCAAGTCGACCAGCACGTGCAGTCCTGCCGCCACGCCCCGCACCTTCCACCGCGGCAGCTCCTCGGCCAGCCCGGTCAGCAGCGCGTCGCGGCGCTGGCGGTAGCGGCGGCGGACGGCGCGCAGGTGCCGGTCGTAGGCGCCCTGAGCGATCAGGTGGGACATCGCCAGGTGGTCCAGGACCGAGCCGCCGAGGTCGCTCTGCTGGCGCAGCGCACGCATGCGCGCGCAGAGGGCCGGCGGGGCCACGGCCCACCCGAGGCGGAGGGAGGGGGCCAGGGACTTGCTGGTCGTGCCCAGGTACAGCACCCGGTCCGGTGCCATCCCCTGCAAGCAGCCGACCGGTTCGCGGTCGTAGCGGAACTCGGCGTCGTAATCGTCCTCCAGGATGGTGCCGTCCACGGCGCGCGCCCACGCGATCAGCTCCGCCCGGCGCGCCGGCGCCAGCACCACGCCGGTCGGGTACTGATGCGCGGGCCCTGCGAACACCACGGTCGCCTCGGTACGCCGCAGCTCGGCCACGACCAGGCCGTGTTCGTCGACCGGCACGCCGATGAGCTTCATGCCGGAGGCGGCCATCAGCCCACGCGGCCGGTCCGCCGAGGGGTCTTCCACGGCCAGCACGCGGTGTCCGCGTTCGTACAGCGTCTGCAGTCCGAGGGCGAGGCCGTGCGCGGAGCCGTTGATCGCCACCACGCGGTCGGGCGTGGCGTCGGCGGCGCGCACCCGCCGCAGGTAGCCCGCGATCTCCTCCCGGAAGCGGGGCACGCCGCCGGGGTCGCCGTAGCCGAGGTCGGCGTGCGGCAGGTCGCTGAGCACCCGGCGTAAAGCCGCCACCCACGCCGTGCGGGGGAAGGCGGCCAGGTCCGGCCGCCCGGGCGTCAGGTCGAACTCGGCCTCGGCGGCGGTCTCGGCCGCCGGCGGCGCGGCGTTCTCGCCGACCGCGTGGCCGCTGGCCACCCACGTCCCGGCCCCGGCCCGGCTCAGGAGGTATCCCTCGGCCACCAGCTGCTGGTACGCCTCCACCACGATCCCGCGCGAGAGCCGCAGCTCGGCCGCCAGCTGCCGGCTCGGCGGCAGCACGGTGCCGCCCGCGACACGGCCCGCGCGGATGCCGTCGCGCAGCCCGGCGACCAGCTGCTCGACCAGGCGGCCCGCCGAGCGGTCCACCGCCACCAGGATCTCGGCCATGGATTGGTCCCCTATTCATGACTTCGATTGGTCCTTATCGGCGAACCAATCCGAGCCTAGCCTCGCACCATGTCGATCATCACGGAAGAGTACGGGAGCGCGTACGCGGCGGCGGTCACGGCCGCCGACACGGCCCCGGCCACCGTCGCGCAGGCGGCTCCAGCCGCTCCGCAGACGCCGGCGCGCATCGCCCCGGCCGATCCCCGCACCGCCCGCTACATCCTCCAGGGCGCCCTGGCCATGTCAGTCCTCGGAGCCTCCACCGCGGTCAGCGCCCGCCTGACCGCCTATCCGGTCCTCGGCGGCCAGGCCCTGCGCTACGCCCTGGCCGCCGCGGTCTTCGCCGTCATCGTGCGCCGCCGCGGTCTGCCCCGCGTCCGGGCCACCGCGCGGGACTGGCTGCTGCTGACCCTGCTGAGCGCGACCGGCCTGATCCTGTTCAACCTCTTCGTCCTGGCCGCCCTCCGCCACACCGACGCGGCCACGCTCGGCAGCGTCGTCGCGTGCTCCCCGCTGGTGCTGGCCATCGCCGGCCCGCTGGTGACCCGGTCCGGGCACCGTCTGAACCGCGGCACCGTGCTCGGCGCGGCGGGCCTGGTGGTCGCGGGCGGCGCGATGGTCCAGGGGTTCGGCCACGGCAGCGCGGCCGGCATCGTCTTCGCGATCCTGACCCTGATCTGCGAGTCGCTGTTCTCCCTGCTCGCGGTGCCGCTGCTGCCGAAGTTCGGCGAGCTGCGCGTCTCGGCCCATCTGACCGCGGTCGCCGTCCCGGTCCTGCTGGTCGCCGCGCTGGCGACCGACGGCACCGCCATGCTGCGGGTCCCCACCCTCGGGGAGACCGCCGCGCTCCTCTACCTGTCACTGCCCCTCACCGTCGGCGCCTTCCTGCTGTGGTACCGCGCGCTCGGCGGCCTGGGCCCGCAACGCGCCGGCCTGCTGATCGGCGCCGTGCCGGTGTCCGCCTGCGCGGCCAGCGCCGCCCTGGGCGTCGGCACCCCCGGGATCGCGCAGCTCGCCGGCGTGGCGGTGGTGGTGCTCGGCATCGTGGTCGGCCTGGCCCGCGGCTAATCGCTCCCTGGCGGGAACCGCCGCGCGGCGGTCGGGTAACGTCAGCGCGTGTACCGTTTCGTCTTCTCGTGGCGCTGGATCCGCCTGCACGTCCTGGTCTGGCTGATCCTCATCCCGGCGTTCATCAGCCTGGGGATGTGGCAGCGCGGCCGCTACCACGAGCGGAAGGCGGAGAACGCGGTCATCAAGACCGCGATGGACGCCGCGCCGGTGCCGATCGAAGGGGTCGACGCGGTCGGGGCCGCGGTGCCCAGGACCAGCCGGTGGAAGCAGGTCACGCTGGTCGGCGTGTACGACCCCGGGCACCAGTTCCTGGCGCGCAACCACCAGGTCAACGGCAATCCCGGGTTCTGGGTCGTCACCCCGCTGACCTTGTCCGACGGCACCTCGGTGCTGGTGAACCGGGGCTGGATCCCGACGGTCAGCACCGACCAGCAGCAGTCGCCGGCGATCCCGGCGCCGCCGGCCGGGCAGGTCGCGATCACCGGACGGCTCCAGCAGTCCGAGACCAAGGGCAACACCGGCATCCGGGACGTCACCTCCGGGCTGCCGGCCGGCCAGATCAGCCTGGTCAACGCCGAGTCACTGGCCGCCAAGACCGGGCTGACGCTGCGGGGCGGCTACGCCGAGGTGATCGCCTCCAAGCCGGCCGACTCCGCGCAGATAACGCCGATCGACAAGCCGTCGCTGGACGAGGGCCCGTACCTGTCCTACTGGTTCCAGTGGTGGCTGTTCTGCCTGATCGCGGTCGGCGGATGGCTGACGATCATCCGGCGGGAGGCGCAGCACCGGGTGCGGGAGGCGGCCGAGGCCGCGGAAGCCGCCGAAGACGACACTGACACTGACGCTGACGCTGACGCTGAAACCGACGACGCCATCGACGCGGACGAAAACGAGCACGCCGAGCCGGGCAGCGAAGCAGCCCCCGCCGAGGCCGCCTCCGCCGCCGACCACACCGCGCCGGCGGCTACCGCGCCAGCGCCCTGAGCACGTCCGCGAGCTCCTGCGTCGGCTCGAACCGGATCCCGTCCACTCCCCGTCGCGAGCCCTGCCGGTACAGCACCCCGTCCCGCCACCAGAACAGCTGGTCGCTCACCGGCCCCGGCCCGGTCTCGTACTGCCGCCGGGCCAGCCGCAGCAGCCCCTCGGCCGCCGCCACCGCCTCCGGGCCGCGCACCGGATGCGCCGCGAACAAGCCGCGGTTCGGTATCACCACCAGCGCGCCGTTGCTGTCGACGGGCACGTAGTCCGGCAGCCAGAACGAATGGGTCGGCACGTAGCCGGCGCCGCCGCGCACCACCGTGATCCCGACGCCGTCGGCCTCCAGCCGCCGCGTCTCCAACAGGCCCTCGCGCCGCACGTTCTCCCGCGCGGTCCGGTAGGCCTCGCGCGCGGTCACCTTCCAGCGGGCCAGGTCGCCGTACGCCACCGGCCCCTCCTCGGGCCGGTACCAGCGCACGCCCGCGCCCAGCGGGTCGCGCAGCGGCGAGGGCGGCACCAGCTCCAGCACCTCCACCAGGCCGTCGGCGCAGAACCGGTGCTCTATCCCGGCCAGCGCCGCGGAGTCGGCGTCCTCCCCGCCGAACAGCCGCGCCCGGATCCGGCCGCGTACCGAGGCCCACTCCGAGTCGTGGTCGCCGGTGGCCGACACCGAGGAGGCGTAGAAGCCGGTCGGGTCCACCCGGGCCAGCACCAGTTCCTCGACCAGCTCCGGCCAGTCCGCCTTCTCGGCGACCTCCATCCGCCGCTTGAGCGCGGCCAGCGGCCAGCGGCCCCGGTGCGGACCGTAGACCTCGATCAGCCCCTCCTCCACAATCGACCAGGCGCAGCCGCGGCGCCGCAGTTCCACGTCGAGCAGGCCCACCATCGCCACCGCGACCGGATCCCCCTCCGGCCAGCTCCTGCGCGCCTCGGCGGCATGGCGTCCGTTCGTTCCCACCTGCGGTTCCCCCCAAGAAGAGAGTCGTCGTACCGGCTTGCAGAGCAGCCCCCGGCTACCCCCGATCGCACCCCGCACTCAACATTCTGACGAAAGCCCGGCCCGTTCGGTTGCCGAACCATGCCGATCTAGTCCCCACCTAGTCCTTTCGGCGTATAAGCGCCACGTCTCCCGCCGAGGCAAGCCAGGGCCCAGAGTAACGCTACCGCGCGCGCACGTCTGCCTCCAATGGGTGACAACCGACCCGAAAGCGTGACGTCTGCTGTTTCGACCGCGTTGGGGCATACGTGCCACCCACCGCCCCGCGCACCGACCCGCCGGATGTCCACAGCGCGGTCCTGCTCGGCGTCCCCGCCCCCCGCCGCGACCCCGCAGCTCCCGCACCGAACGCCCCGCTCCCCCGCCTGCGCCGGGCCGGCCACCCCGACCCCATGGTCACCGACCAGGCCTGGGAGCGCATCAGCGCCCTGCTCCCCGAGCGGCCCCGGCGCCGCCGCAACCCCGGACGCAAGCCGCTGGACGACCGGGCGGTCCTGAACGGCATCCTGGTGGTCCTCGGCCGCCGCATCGGCTTCGAGAAGCTGCCCCAGGAGCTGGAGTACGGCAGCGGCATGACGTGCTGGCGGCGGCTGCGCGACTGGCAGCGCGCCGGCATCTGGCCCGACATCGCCCGCGTCCTGCGCGAGGAGATCCCCGAGGCCCGGCGCATCGACTTCGACCGCGTCATCGACAGCGGCGAGACCGCCGAGGGCGACGGGGAGACCCGGGTCGCACGGCGGCCGCGGTCCACGACGCTGATCCGGCAGCCGTCGCCGGTGGCCATGGAGTTCGGGTTCACGGCGCTGCGCAAAAGCCGCTAGGACGGTGGGGATCGGCGCAGTACCGAGCGACACGCCCACTTCCGGCGCACCTTCGGCGCCGATTCGGCCACCGACCGTTGACGCCGACCGCACGTGCCGCCGATCCTGGGCTGGATTCGGCGGCGCGCGCTCTCCTTACAGGACGGGGGACGACCCCCTTCTGGGAGGGTGGGCCCTGTCCGCACCGGCTCAAGCGGCCGGAACCCCGCCCTCCTGCCCCTGGAACTGCACCCGGTACAACTCCGCGTACACCCCACCGGCGGCGAGCAGCTCCTCGTGCCGGCCCTGCTCGACGATCCGCCCGTCCTCGACCACCAGGATCTGGTCGGCGTCCCGCACCGTCGACAGCCGGTGCGCGATCACCAGCGACGTCCGGCCCCGCAGCGCCCGGGCCAGCGCCCGCTGCACCGCCGCCTCCGACTCGGAGTCCAGGTGCGCGGTGGCCTCGTCGAGCACCACCACGCTCGGCGCCTTGAGCAGCAGCCGGGCGATGGCCAGCCGCTGCTTCTCCCCGCCGGAGAGCCGGTAGCCGCGATCGCCGACCACGGTGTCCAGGCCGTCGGGCAGCGAGCGCACCAGGTCCAGGATCTGCGCGTCGCGCAGCGCGTCGAGCAGTTCCGGCTCCGTGGCCGACGGCCGCGCGTACAGCAGGTTGCCGCGGATCGTGGTGTGGAACATGTGCGCGTCCTGCGTCACCGTCCCCACCGTCGCGTGCAGCGACTCCAGCGTCACGTCCCGGATGTCGACGCCGCCGATCCGCACCGACCCGGCCGTCGGGTCGTACAGCCGGTTCGCCAGCGAGGTGATCGTCGTCTTGCCCGCCCCCGAGGGCCCGACCAGCGCCACCATCTCCCCCGGCGCCGCCCGGAACGTCACCCCGCGCAGCACCTGCGCCGAGGGCGCCTGGTCCAGCCGCGCGACCGACTCCAGCGAGGCCAGCGACACCTCGTCCGCGCTCGGGTAGCGGAACGCCACGTCCTCGAACTCGACCGCGACCTGCCCCTCGGGCACCCGGCCGGCGTCCGGCCGCTCCTTGATCATCGGCTCCAGGTCCAGCACCTCGAAGACCCGGTCGAAGGACACCAGCGCCGACATGACCGTGATCCGCACGTTCGTCAGCGCGGTGAGCGGCCCGTAGAGCCGCCCCAGCAGGGCCGCCAGCGCCATCAGCGTGCCCAGCGTGATCGAGTGGCTGATCGCCAGCCGTCCGCCGATCAGGTAGGTCAGGGCCGTGGCCAGCGAGGCCACCAGCGTCAGCACCGTCATGAACGCCGCGCCGGTCAAGGCGATGGTGACGCCGGCGTCCCGGACCCCGGCCGCCTTCTGGGCGAACTCCGCGTCCTCCTCCTCCGGGCGCCCGAACAGCTTGGTCAGCAGCGCGCCGGAGACGTTGAACCGCTCCGTCATCATCGCCGACATGTCCGCGTTGAGCGTCATCTGGCGGCGCACCTGCCCCTGCATCCGCTTGCCGACCCGGCGCGCCGGGATCAGGAAGATCGGCAGCAACAGCAGCGACAGCACCGTGATCTGCCACGACAGGTAGAACATGGTCCCGGCGACCAGCACCAGGCTGATCACGTTCGACACCACGTTGGACAGCACCGAGGTGAAGGCCTGCTGCGCGCCGATCACGTCGCTGTTGAGCCGGGAGATCAGCGCGCCGGTCTGGGTCCGGGTGAAGAACGCGATCGGCATGCGCTGCACGTGCGCGAACACCCGGGTCCGCAGGTCGTAGATCAGCCCCTCGCCGATCCGCGAGGACAGGAAGCGCTGCACCAGCGACGCCCCGGCGTCGGCGATCGCCACCGCCGCGATGATCAGCGCCAGCCGGGTGACCAGGCCCTTGTCGCCCTTGAGCACGCCGTCGTCGACCAGTTGCTGCGACAGCAGCGGCGGCAGCACCACCAGCACCGCGTCGCCGATCACGACCACCAGGAACAACGCTATGAACAGCCGGTAAGGCCGGGCGATCCCCAGGATCCGCTTGATCGTCCCCGGCGCGAGCTTGTGGTTCAGGATCTCCTTGTCATCCCGGCCGCGGGCACCCCTCATCATCATCCCCATCGGCGGGCCACCCATCGACACCAGCGCTACCTACCCCTTCACCCGGCTACTCGGCCACTCGGCTCCGCGGCCGTTCGGCATCACGACGATTCGGCCACCAGGTAGAAGCGCCCACCAGTGCGCACCATTCCCACGACCCGATGCCAAACTACCGCCGCTAGGATCTGGTCATCATGGATTTCACGACGCTGAGCGCCCGCCAGGGCAAGGTCATGGTGTCGGTCGGGGACTCCTTCACCGAAGGCATGTGCGACGACCTGCTGCCGGACGGCAGCTTCCGCGGCTGGGCGGACCGGGTGGCCGAGCGGCTCGCCCAGGACGACCCGGGCCTGCGCTACGCCAACCTCGCGGTCCGCGGCAAGCTGATCGGCCAGATCGAACGCGACCAGGTGCCGATCGCCGCCAAGCTGGACGCCGACCTGGTCACCCTGGCCGGCGGCCTCAACGACGTCCTGCGCCCGCGCTGTGACATCGACCTCGTCGAGGCCAAGCTCCGGTCCTGTCTGGAGCAGCTGGCGACGGAGAAGGCCACCGTCGTCATGTTCCGCCCGACCGACCCGCGCCGCCGGATGCGCGGCTCGCAGCGGCTGATGCCCAACACCTACCGCCTGCTGAAGCTGGTCGACGAGTTCGCCGAGTCGCACGGCGTCGTGGTCGTGGACCTGTTCACCGCGCAGGTCTTCGACGACCCGCGGCTGTGGGCCGAGGACCGGCTGCACCTGTCGCCCGAGGGCCACCGGCGGGTGGCCGAGGCCGTGCTGCAGGCGCTGGGCGCGGAACCGGCCTTCGACTGGCGTCTCGCACTGCCGGCGGCGCCGCCCACGCCCTGGGTCCGGGCCCGCCGCCAGGACCTGCGCTGGGCGCGGGTCTACTTGCTGCCGTGGATCGGACGGCGGCTGCGGGGGCGGTCGTCCGGCGACGGCCGGGCGGCCAAGCGGCCCGATCCGGCGCCGGTGACGCAGCAGTCCTCCTGAGCCCTCCTGACGCGGTGATCGTCGTCACGCGGTGATCGCCGGGTCTCCGGGGCCATCGGGGGGGTCACCTGGCGTCGGGCATGCACCAGGAGATCTGGTGACCTAATCTGCCGGGTTGTGATCTGACGCCGCTTTCCACAAAAATGGCGCGGTCCCGTCCGCCACCCCGCGACAGACAGGCAGGCCCCCCACCCATGGACAACCTCCTACGCCTGGGCCGACGGGTCCGAGGTGAGGTACCCGGCACTGCCTGGCTGATCCTGTTCCTGGTCTTCGTGACCGAGTACTGGTGGTGGCACAGCCGGGTGAAGCTGTGGGACGGAGACGCGCTGTACTACGTCGCGGCGGCCCTGAAGTTCGCCGGCCGTTCCACGGACGAGGCGCTCCGCCAGACCGGGGTCTTCTTCCACCAGGAGACCACCGTCGACCGCATCCGCGGCACCCTCACCGGCGTCGCCGGCCAGCCCGGCGCCGGCTCGCACAACCTGGAAGCCCCGCGCTTCTTCTACTCGTTCCTCGCGGTGCCGTTCGTCTGGGTCTTCGGCGCCAAGGGCATCTGGATCGTGTCCCTGCTGTGCGCGATGGCGTTCCTCTACGTCGCCATGCGGCTGCTGACACGCCTGTTCGGCGTGCAGCTCGCCCTTGCACTGTTGGTCCTGTACCAGATCGCCTACGCGTTCTGGTTCTTCCAGACCGGCCTTTACACCGAGTCCCTCGCCGCGCTCCTCATCGTCCTGCTCATCACCAGGCTCCCGCTGAAGCGCACCACGACCCGCAACGACCTGATCGGCATCGCCGCGCTGCTCATGGTGCTGGCCTTCACCCGCCAGACGGTGCCGGTGCCGGTGGCCGCGATCGTGTTCGCCTGGCTGTGGACGGCGATCCGCACCAAGACCTGGGGCCGCGGCAACGAGTGGAGCGGGCCGGCCCTGGTCGCCGCCGGCGTCGGCGTCCTCATGGTGGGCCTGGTGAGCGCGCTGTTCCCGTTCAACGAGCTGCGCCACTACTCCGAGGTCAACCACCTCGGCAACGTCGCCTACGTCAAGGCGCACCTCGGCCAGACCCTGGGCAAGGTGCCGGGCCTGGTCGTCGACATGTTCGCGCGGGAGTTCCGGGGCGCCTTCGCCGGCGACCACGGCCTGCAGGTGCTGTGGCTGCTGACCGCCGCCGGGATCCTGTGGCGGTTCCGGAACGTGTACGCGGCCATGGTCGTCGGCTCGGCCCTGGCGTGCGCGTTCTTGAGCGTGCTGGACGCCACCGGGCGCACGTCACTGCGTTACTTCGTGCCGATGTACCCGATGGCGCTGATGCTGGTCGCAGACTTCTGGCAGTCCCGCGACTGGAGTCTCAGGACTCTCCCGTCCCGGCCAGATCACGGAACCGCCGGGTCTGAGCCGCCCGCTCCGCAGCCCGCTGCTCGTCGTACGGACGCCCCGACGCTGCCCGCAGCAGAGCCTTCGACTCCGTGACCGCGCCGCGCGGCGCGGCGAGCAGGCCGGCGGCGAGCTTCGCGGCCGCGGCGTGCAGCTCCGCGCCCGGCACCACGTGGTTCGCCAGGCCGATGCGCAGCGCTTCCTCGGCGTCGACGTAGCGCGCCGTGGCGACGATCTCCAGGGCCCGGGGGTAGCCGACCGCGTCCACCAGCGGCTGCGTGCCGGCCAGATCGGGCACCAGGCCCAGGGCCGGCTCCTTCATGCAGAACAGGGCGTCGTCGGCGGCGATCCGGATGTCACAGGCCAGCGCGAGCTGGAAGCCGGCGCCGATGGCGTGGCCCTGCACGGCGGCGATGGTGATCAGGTCGTTGCGACGCCACCAGGTGAACGCCTGCTGATATCCGTCGATGGTCGCGTCGACCTCGGCGTCGGAGGCCGCGGCGAAGGTGGCGAAGTTCTCGAACATCGACCGGTCCAGACCGGCTGAGAAGGACTTGCCCGCGGCGCGCAGCACCACGACCCGCACCGTCCCCGGCAGTCCGGCGCCGATCGCGGTCAGCGCGGCCCAGAACTCCGGGGTCTGGGAGTTCCGCTTCTCCGGCCGGTTCAGGGTGACCGTCGCACTCTCGGCCTCCAGCACCACGTCGATCCCGGCCCGCGCGGCCAGATGTGTCGTGTCTTCCCAGCTCATCGCATCTCCCAAGGTGGCGTCGGCCGTGTCGGCACTCGAGACTACCGGCCGGTAACTTGTTCTGCCACCGCGGGGCCGCACAATGGAGGAGTCGGCAGACCTGGAGCGCCGGCACGGCAAGGGGCGGGGTGCCCATCACGCACCCCGCCCCTTCGCCTGTGCACCGACCGGACGCCCGAGCCTGTCAACAACCCAGCCCGGCCGGCTCACGTCGCGCTTGGTCAGGCGGTCTTCGCCTTGCCGCGCGTCGCGCCGCCCCGGCCCCGCAGCGTCACACCGGATTCGCTGAGCATCCGGTGCACGAACCCGTACGAACGACCCGTCGACTGCGCGAGGGCGCGGATCGACTCACCCGCCTCGTACTTCGCCTTGAGGTCGATCGCGAGCTGCGACCGCGCGTCGCCGGTCACCCGGCTGCCCTTCTTGAGAGTCTCGGCCACACGTGCCTCCTGGAGTGGATGTGCGCTCTAGCTACACATGATCACCCCTCGCAGCGCTCTTGGCCACCGATTCGGCGATGTTGCCCATAACATCAATGTCACGTCGCCCGATCCGACGAGTGGATCACCCCGGTTTGTCGGGATTTAGCATGATCCGGATCCCGCATCGAATCAGCCCACGATGAAACATCCCGGGAACGGATGCGGACGTCCGGCCGCCGCACCACGGGGCGGATCGGACTCACGGGGCACCCGGCCCCCGCAGCTCCGAGCGGGAGTCCGGAGGCGGGAGTGTCCGCTGGGGCGCGGGAGAAACCACGGATTGGCGTATCAGGGAACGCCGACGATCAGGCCAGCGAAACCAGATCCAAATACTGATCGCTCCACAGGTCCTCGTCCCCGTCCGGCAGCAGGATGACCCGCTCCGGTCCCAGGGCCTGCACCGCGCCCTCATCGTGGGTCACCATGATCACGGCGCCCTCGTAGGTGCCCAGCGCGCCCAGGATCTCGGCCCGGGACGCCGGGTCCAGGTTGTTGGTGGGCTCGTCGAGCAGCAGCACGTTCGCCGTCGAGACCACGAGCGTGGCCAGTGCCAGCCGGGTCTTCTCACCGCCGGACAGGACGCCCGCGGGCTTGTCGACGTCGTCGCCGGAGAACAGGAAGCTGCCGAGGGTCTTGCGGACGTCGGCCAGGTCCAGGTCCGGGGCGGCGCTGCGCATGTTCTCCAGCACCGTCCGCTCCGGGTCGAGGGTCTCGTGCTCCTGCGCGTAGTAGCCGAGCTTGAGGCCGTGGCCCTGCTCGACCTTGCCGGTGTCCGGCTCCTCGACGCCGCCGAGCAACCGCAGCAGCGTGGTCTTGCCGGCGCCGTTCAGGCCCAGGATGACCACCTTCGACCCGCGGTCGATGGCCAGGTCGACGTCGGTGAAGACCTCCAGCGAGCCGTAGGACTTGGACAGCCCGGTGGCCATCAGCGGGGTCTTGCCGCACGGCGCCGGCGTCGGGAAGCGCAGCTTGGCGACCTTGTCCGCCTGCCGCACCTCCTCCAGCCCGGCCAGCATCCGGTTGGCGCGGCGCGCCATGTTCTGCGCGGCGACGGTCTTCGTCGCCGAGGCCCGCATCTTGTCGGCCTGCGCGTTCAGCACGGCGGCCTTCTTCTCCACGTTGGCCCGCTCGCGCTTGCGGCGCCGCTCATCGTCCTCGCGCTGCTTGAGGTAGAGCTTCCAGCCCATGTTGTAGTAGTCGATGGCGGCCCGGTTGGCGTCCAGGTGGAACACCTTGTTCACGCACTGCTCGACCAGGTTCACGTCGTGGGAGATGACGATGAAGCCACCCTTGTAGGCCTTCAGGAAGTCCCGCAGCCAGACGATGGAGTCGGCGTCGAGGTGGTTGGTGGGCTCGTCGAGCAGCAGCACCTCGTTGTCGCCGAACAGGATCCGGGACAGCTCCACCCGCCGCCGCTGACCGCCGGACAGGGTGTGCAGCGGCTGGCTCAGCACTCTCTCCGGCAGCCCCAGGGCGGCGGAGATGGTCGCGGCCTCCGATTCGGCGGCGTAGCCGCCGGCGGCGAGGAACTCGTCCTCCAGCCGCGCGTAGCGCCGCATGGCCTTCTCGTGGACGGCGACGTCCGTCGAGGCCATCCGGGACTCGTTCTCCTGCATGCGGCGGCGGATCTCGTCCAGGCCGCGGGCGGACAGGATGCGGTCCCTGGCGATCACGTCCATGTCGCCGGTGCGGGGGTCCTGCGGCAGATAGCCGACCGGTCCGGAGCGGGTGATCGTGCCGCCGGCCGGGATGGTCTCCCCGGCCAGGGTCTTGGTGAGCGTCGTCTTGCCGGCCCCGTTGCGGCCCACCAGACCGATGCGGTCGCCGGGACCGACTCGGAAGGAGGCCTTCTCGATCAGGATACGGCTGCCGGCCCGGAGCTCGACCTCGTTGGCGGTGATCACAACCGACCATTTTACGGGGCGCGGAGCGTGCTCCCGCCCACGGTTTTCCGTGACGGACTGTGAGCTGTGTCGCCCGCGGCCGACCAGCCGCGAAGCGCTCTAGATCGCCTGCAGCCCCGCGATGAGCCGGCTCCCGAGCCCGCGGTCCACGCGCTTGCTGTCCCGCCAGCACACCGCGAACGAGCGTCCGGCCCGCCAGGAGCTCAGCGCGGTGCGGGTGTAGCCGACCGTCGCCGAGGGCAGCTCGTCGACCTTGAACCAGCCCAGCTGCTCGCACTTGCCCGGCTCGGCGTTCACCGGCCCGCCGGACCAGCGGCTCGCGGTGAAGAACAGCTGCATGCGCGGCTCGCCGCCGGCCTCGCGGTGGTGGACCGTCACCGCGTGTTCCAAGTCGCCGGCGTCGATCCGCACGCCCAGCTCCTCGCGTGCCTCACGGACCAGGGCCTGCATCGCGTCCTCGCCGGGCTCGACATGGCCGGCGGGCACGTGCCAGCGCCCGGCGCCCCACACGCTGCCCTTGCGCAGACCCAGCAGAACACGGCCGTCGTCCGGCCGCTGCAAGATGAGATGGACGGCCAGCAGGCATGAGGCCCGACCCTTGTCCGTGGCCTGACGGGTTGCGGACACGAAGCTCCCCCTTTGAACACGCGGCACTTGACCATCTCGTTACGTCAACAGGTACCAACCTACCCACAAGTACCGGCCTTTACGCAAGGGTCAAATGCACATGCATTCGGCGAGTGCGCTTGCTTAACCGGTTTCGCCTCCCGCCTGTCCCCATGCAAAACCGCCCGATCCACAACGGATCGGGCGGTACGCGGGCGAAGGCGGGACCCCCACCGAATCAGGAGTCTCAGTCAGTGGAACGCAGGACTCTCACACGTTGAAGCCGAGGGCGCGCAACTGCTCGCGGCCGTCGTCGGTGATCTTGTCCGGACCCCACGGCGGCATCCACACCCAGTTCACCCGGAAGTCGGCGACCAGGCCGTCCAGCGCCATCCGCATCTGGTCCTCGATGACGTCCTGCAGCGGACACGCCGCCGACGTCAGCGTCATGTCGACGACCGCGATGTTCGCCTCGTCCACCGTCAGCCCGTAGACCAGCCCGAGGTCCACGACGTTGATGCCCAGCTCCGGGTCCACCACGTCGCGCAGCGCCTCGGTGACGTCCTCCACGGGCGCCAGCTCTGTAGTGCTCATGCCTTCACCCTGTCCTTGTCAGTCTCGTCCTGGACCGCCAGCGCCTGCGCGGTCGCGTCCTTCCACGCCATCCACGACAGCAGCGCGCACTTCACCCGCGCCGGGTACTGCGCCACGCCGGCGAACGCCACCGCGTCCTCCAGCACCTCTTCGTGCTCCTCGGCGAACTCGTGCCCCTCGCCCCGCGACTGCATCAGCTGCAGGAAGGTCTCCTGGACCGCGCGCGCCTGCTCCACGTTCTTGCCGATGAGCAGGTCGGTCAGCACCGAGGCCGAGGCCTGGCTGATCGAACAGCCCTGGGACTCGTAGGAGATGTCGCTGATCACGTCGCCGTCCAGGTCGACGCGCATGGTCACCTCGTCGCCGCACGTCGGGTTGACGTGGTGCACCTGTGAGGCGAACGGCTCCCGCAGACCCTTGTGGTGCGGGTTGCGGTAGTGGTCCAGGATGATCTCCTGGTACATCGATTCCAGCTGCATCTTCTTTACCTCCCTGCCTTCGCGGCGGTCCCGGTCACGGCTTTCAGACTCCGAAGAACCGCTTCACCTGGTCCAGGCCCTCGACGAGGGCGTCGACCTCGGCCGGCGTGGAGTACAGATAGAACGACGCTCGCGTGGTCGCGGGAATTCCGAACCGGACGCAGACCGGCCGCGCGCAGTGGTGGCCGACCCGGACCGCGATGCCGTGCTCGTCGAGCACCTGGCCGACGTCGTGCGGGTGGATGTCGCCCATCGTGAACGAGATGGCCGCGCCCCGGTCCTCGGCGGTGTTCGGGCCGATGATCCGCAGCCCGTCCACCTCCTGCAGCCGCTTGAGCGCGTACTCGGTGATCGCGTGCTCGTGCGCGGCCACGTTGTCCATGCCGACGGCGGTGAGGTAGTCCACCGCCGCGCCCAGGGCCACGACCTCGGCGATCGGCGGGGTGCCGGCCTCGTACTTGTGCGGCAGGCCGGCGTAGGTGGACTTCTCCATCGTGACGGTCTGGATCATCTCGCCGCCGCCGAGGAAGGGCGGCAGCTCCTCCAGCAGGTCCCGGCGGCCCCACAGCACGCCGACGCCGGTCGGGCCGAGCATCTTGTGGCCGGTGAAGGCCACGAAGTCGGCGCCGAGCCGGGTGACGTCCAGCGGCATGTGCGGCGCGCTCTGCGAGGCGTCCAGCACCACCAGCGCGCCGACCTCGTGCGCCCGCTTCACGATCGTCTCGATCGGGTTGACGGTGCCCAGGATGTTGGAGACGTGGACCAGCGAGACCACCTTGGTGCGCTCGTTGACCAGCTCGTCCAGGTTCGACAGGTCCAGCCGGCCGTCGTCGGTGATCCCGAACCAGCGCAGCTTGGCGCCGATCCGCTCGGCGGTGAGCTGCCACGGCACGATGTTGGAGTGGTGCTCCATCTCGCTGATGACGATCTCGTCGCCGGGGCGGATGCCGTAGTCCTCGCCGGCCCAGCCCAGCACGTTGGCGACCAGGTTCAGCGCCTCGGAGGAGTTCTTGGTGAAGACGACCTCCTCGCGCGGGGCGTTGATGAACGCCGCCACCTTGTCGCGGCCGCCCTCGTAGAGCGCCGTCGCCTCCTCGGCCAGCACGTGGATGCCGCGGTGCACGTTGGCGTTGTGCAGCGAGTAGTACTCGACGATGGCGTCGATGACCTGCTTCGGCGACTGCGAGGTCGCCGCGTTGTCCAGGTACACGAGCTTCTTGTCGCCGTGCACGGTGCGGTGCAGGATCGGGAAGTCCTCGCGGATCCGGTCCGTGTCAAGGAACTGAGGGGAAATGTCCATACGGATCAGGCTCCAGCCTCTACTACATAGCTCTGGTAACCCTCAGATTCCAGCTTGTCCGCCAGCTCCGGACCACCCGATTCCACGATGCGGCCGTCGGAGAACACGTGGACGTAGTCCGGCTTGATATAGCGCAGGATCCGCGTGTAGTGCGTGATCAGCAGCGTGCCGACCTCGCCGGTCTCGCGCACCCGGTTCACGCCCTCGGAGACCGTCTTCAGCGCGTCGACGTCCAGGCCGGAGTCGGTCTCGTCGAGGATCGCGATCCGGGGCTTGAGCAGCTCCATCTGCAGGATCTCGTGGCGCTTCTTCTCACCGCCGGAGAAGCCCTCGTTCACGTTGCGCTCGGCGAAGGCCTTGTCCATCTGGATGTTGGACATGGCCTCGTTGACCTCCTTGACCCACGTGCGCAGCTTCGGGGCCTCGCCGCGGATCGCGGTGGCCGCGGTGCGCAGGAAGTTGGAGACGGTGACGCCGGGGATCTCCACCGGGTACTGCATGGCCAGGAACATGCCGGCCCGGGCGCGCTCGTCCACGGTCATCGCCAGGACGTCCTCGCCGTCCAGGGTGACGGCGCCCTGCGTGATGGTGTACTTCGGGTGCCCGGCGATCGAGTACGCCAGGGTGGACTTGCCGGAGCCGTTCGGCCCCATGATGGCGTGCGTCTCGCCCTGCTTCACCGTCAGGTTCACGCCGCGCAGGATCTCGCGCGGGCCGTTCTCACCCTCGACGGTGACGTGCAGGTCCTTGATTTCCAGGGTCGCCATGACTCTCTACGCCTCCTTCACGGCGACGTACAGATCATCGCCTTCGATCTTCACGGGGTACACCGGCACCGGCTCGGTGGCCGGCAGGCTGGACGGCTTGCCGGTCTTCAGGTCGAACATCGAGCCGTGCAGCCAGCACTCGATCTCGCAGTCCACGACCTCGCCCTCGGACAGGGCCACGTTGGCGTGCGAGCACATGTCGTGGATGGCGTAGAACTCGCCGTCGTGCAGCACCAGCGCCACCGGCGTGGCGCCGACCACGACCGCCTTCGGCTGGTCCGGGGTCACCTCGGAGACGCCGCACGCCCGGATCCAGTTCCGCGTGGCGTCCTGCTGGGCGGTCATGCCCGCCCTCGCGCCGACACCGCGCCGGCGAGCTCGTCCTCGACCTTGGCCATCAGCCGCTCCTGCAACTCGGGGATGCCGATCCGGCCGATCACGTCGGCGAAGAAGCCGCGCACCACCAGGCGCCGCGCCTCGTCCTCGGGGATGCCGCGGGCCTGCAGGTAGAACAGCTGCTCGTCGTCGAACCGGCCGGTGGCGCTGGCGTGCCCGGCGCCGACGATCTCGCCGGTCTCGATCTCCAGGTTCGGCACCGAGTCGGCGCGCGCTCCGTCGGTGAGCACCAGGTTGCGGTTCAGCTCATAGGTGTCGGTCTGCTCGGCCTCGGCGCGGATCAGCACGTCGCCGACCCACACCGTGTGCGCGTCCTGGCCCTGGAGCGCGCCCTTGTAGGTCACGCGGGACTTGCAGTGCGTGGCGCTGTGGTCGACCAGCAGGCGCTGCTCCAGGTGCTGGCCGGCGTCGGCGAAGTAGACGCCGAGCAGCTCGGCGTCGCCGCCGGGGGCGGTGTAGGCCACCTGCGGGGTGATCCGGACCAGGTCGCCGCCGAAGCTGACGTTGATGGACTGGAACCGCGCGTCGCGGTCCAGCCGGGTCTGCTGCTGCGACAGGTGCACCGCGTCGTCGGCCCAGTCCTGCAAGGCGATGACGGTCAGGTTCGCGCCGTCGCCGACCACGAACTGCACGTTCTCCGAGTAGGTGGCGCTGCCCTGGTAGTCCAGGACCACGACCGCCTTGGCGAACGGCTTGACGTCCACGAGCAGGTTGCCGAAGACGGTGCCGCCGGTGCCGGTGAGGGTGATCCGCACCGGCTCGGCGACCTCGGCCTCCTGCGGGACGGTGACCACGGTGGCCTCGCTGAACCGGGCCCAGGCCAGCGCCGAGGTGCGGTCCACCGGGGCGCCGGCGGTGCCCAGCCGGGCGTCGTCGCGGCCCACGGTCTCCACGCTCACCGGCTCCGGCGCCGCGACCTCGATGCCCAGCTTGCCGTCGGCCGAGGGGTCCTCGTGCAGCCCGCGCAGCCGTTTGAGCGGGGTGAAGCGCCAGTCCTCCTCGCGGCCGGTCAGCGCCGGGAAGTCCGCGGGGTCGAAGCTGGTGTGGCGCTCCACGCGCGCGTCGGCCGGCTGGCTGACGGCGCGCCCGGTGCCCGGGCCGGCCAGGCGGTTGCCCGCACCCGGCTCGTTCACCGTCACCGCCGCGGCCGTCTGCGCGCCGGAGAGCCGCGCGCCGACCTGGTTCTGGGGGTCAGACATCGATGTCCCGTATCTCGTGGTCCTGAAGGGTTCTTGTCCGCAAGCGTCGCGGCCGGCGTCAGCCGACGGCGCCTTCCATCTGCAGCTCGATCAGCCGGTTGAGCTCCAGCGCGTACTCCATCGGCAGTTCGCGCGCGATCGGCTCGACGAAGCCGCGCACGATCATCGCCATCGCCTCGTCCTCGGTCAGGCCGCGGCTCATCAGGTAGAACAGCTGGTCCTCGCTGACCTTGGACACCGTGGCCTCGTGGCCCATGGACACGTCGTCCTCGCGGACGTCCACGTAGGGGTAGGTGTCCGAGCGCGAGACGGTGTCGACCAGCAGCGCGTCGCACTTCACCGTGGACTTGCTGTGGTGCGCGCCCTCCTGCACCTGCACCAGGCCGCGGTAGGAGGTGCGGCCGCCGCCGCGGGCCACCGACTTGGAGATGATGGTCGAGGAGGTGTGCGGCGCGGCGTGCACCATCTTGGCGCCGGCGTCCTGGTGCTGGCCCTCGCCGGCGAAGGCGACGGACAGCGTCTCGCCCTTGGCGTGCTCGCCGAGCAGCCACACCGCCGGGTACTTCATCGTCACCTTGGAGCCGATGTTGCCGTCGATCCACTCCATGGTGGCGCCGGCCTGCGCGGCGGCCCGCTTGGTGACCAGGTTGTAGACGTTGTTCGACCAGTTCTGGATGGTGGTGTACCGCACGCGGGCGTTCTTCTTCACCACGATCTCCACGACCGCCGAGTGCAGCGAGTCCGAGGAGTAGATCGGGGCGGTGCAGCCCTCGACGTAGTGGACGTAGGAGTCCTCGTCGGCGATGATCAGCGTCCGCTCGAACTGGCCCATGTTCTCGGTGTTGATGCGGAAGTAGGCCTGCAGCGGGATCTTCACGTGCACGCCCTTGGGGACGTAGATGAAGGAACCGCCGGACCACACCGCGGTGTTCAGCGCCGAGAACTTGTTGTCGCCGGTGGGGATCACCGTCCCGAAGTGCTCCCGGAACAGCTCCGGGTACTCCTTCAGCGCGGTGTCGGTGTCCAGGAAGACGACGCCCTGCTCCTCCAGCTCCTTGTTGATCTGGTGGTACACGACCTCGGACTCGTACTGCGCGGCGACACCGGCGATCAGCCGCTGCTTCTCCGCCTCCGGGATGCCGAGCTTGTCATAGGTGTTCTTGATGTCCTCGGGCAGCTCGTCCCAGGAAGCGGCCTGCTTCTCGGTCGAGCGGACGAAGTACTTGATGTTGTCGAAGTCGATGCCGCCCAGGTCCGCACCCCACACCGGCATCGGCTTCTTCTCGAACAGCCGCAGCCCGCGCAGCCGCATCTGGAGCATCCAGTCCGGCTCGTTCTTCTTCGCGGAGATGTCGCGGACGACGTCCTCGTTCAGACCGCGGCGCGCCGATGCGCCGGCGACGTCGGAGTCGGCCCAGCCGTACTCATAAGTCCCGAGGCCTTCGAGCTGCTCGTGCGAGGTGGTGGTCATGATGCGTTCCCTCCGGAAGCCTCGGAAATCTTGCCGGTCCCGGTGGCTGAAGCGGTCATCGGGATGAAAGTCGTACACACGCCGTCGCCGTGGGCGATGGTCGCCAGTCGTTGGACATGGGTGCCGAGCAGAGCCGCGAACGCCTCGGTCTCGGCCTCGCACAGCTGCGGGAACTGCTCGGCGACGTGCGCCACCGGGCAGTGGTGCTGGCACAGCTGCTCGCCGGCGGTCGGCGCGTTGCCGGACTCGCGCAGCGTGGCGGCGTACCCCTCCTCGGTGAGGAGCCGCGCCAGCAGCGCCGGCCGCTCCTCGGCGGGGACACCCGCCATCCGCTCGCCGAACCGGTCGGCCAACTCGGCCACGCGCTTGCGCGCGAAGGCGTCCACGGCCTGGCTCCCGGCACTGTCGGCCAGGAACTTCAGCGCGTCCACCGCGAGCTGGTCATACGCCTGGTAGAAGACGCCCCGCCCACGATCGGTGAGCGCGAAGACCTTCGCCGGACGCCCCCGCCCGCGCTGACCGTAGGTCCGCTGCTGCCGGGCCTCGACGAGATTCTCGGCGAGCAGCGCGTCCAGGTGACGCCGGACGCCCGCGGGGGTCATCTTCAGCCGCTTGCCAAGATCGACAGCGGTCGAGGGACCGTTGGCGAGAATGGAGCGCGCGACCCGGTTCCGGGTCCCGACGTTCCCTACATCCTCAGCAATACGGCCCTGGTCAGGGCCTTCATCGCTGAATGCGTGGGGGCCCATTCGAAGCGTCGTCTCCTGCGACGACGCAACTGGAATCTGGCTCGGCACGCTTTCCACAACACCAGTGTGCCTTTATTCGTTCCCGCGTACCAAGTAAGGGACACCTAATAAGTCACGCGACAGTGACCTAATTCACAGGCGATCCCGACCCGAGATCCGGCGGCGCCTACCTCGAGCCTACGCCTGGCGGTCCCGCTCCCCGCACGCGGGACGGATCACGCCTCCGCGTGCGCCACCAGCGCCGCCGCGCCGATCAACCCCGCATCCCCGCCGAGCGCGGCCGGGTGCACCGTGACGTCGCGGGTGAACGACAGCTGCGCGTACTCCTTCAAGTACTCGCGCAACGGGCCGAAAAGCAGCTCGCCCGACTTCGCGACCCCGCCGCCGATCACCGCCGCCTGCAGGTCGACCAGCGCCGCGGTGCTGGCGATGGCCGCGGCCAGGGCCTTGGCCGAGCGGTCGAAGGACGCCAGCGCCGCGGCGTCCCCGGCCCGCGCCGCCTCGGCGACCAGCGCCGC
>JABFXP010000507.1 GCA_013361685.1 Catenulispora sp. | reverse complement strand
GCCCTGCGCAACCACCGGCTCGTGCACACCCCAACCACCAGCCGACATCCCCGCCCCCACGCCCCCGAACCCCGAACCCGCCGTCACTTTGGCGAAGCCCGTAAAAATGCCCTTCAACCCACAGACAGCTCAGGAGAGGAGACCCAAAATCTCCCCGAAGAAATACTCTCCGTCGTGTCCGATCCGACCAAGCCCCTTCGTAGCTAACGTGAAGGCCGATCACGACGGCGCCGTCACGACTACTGGAGACGACAACACATGCCCCACCCGACAACCAAGATCCACCGCATGTTCGAGCTCATCGAGCCGATCGGCGCCATCACATTCTCTGAAATCCCGAACGAAGAGTTCCTGGCGCTGGGCATGCGCAACTACTGGGACGGATACTTCGCCGGCCGGGCCGCACCGCTGGGGCTGGCACCCGCCGAGGTGGTGCACGCCGTCTTCTACAACTTCGCCGACGGCGAGGTCGCGCGTCACATCCCGTGGGTGTGGAGCAAGATCACCCCGCAGGAGGCGATCGCCGTCCGCGAGCGAGGCAGCGCCGCAGCGCTGCGGCAGCGGATCGGCCCCCTCGCCGACACCCCGGACCTGCTCCGAGCCACCGACCTAGCCGGCCGAGCGGCGGTCAGCGCGCCGACCGAGGGCCGCGCGCTCTACGCCGGGCTCCGCGCCCTCGACATGCCAGAGGAGCCGGTGGCCAAGCTCTGGCACGTGGCCACGCTGCTACGCGAGCACCGCGGAGACGGCCACAACGCCGCCCTGCTCGCCCACGGCATCGGCGGCGCTGAAGCCCACGCCCTGATGGCTCTGTCCCTCGGCATGCGGGCCGAGGAGTTCGGCCGGCTCCAGCACCTGCCCAAAGCCCACGTGGCGGCCGTCGTCGAGGGCCTGCGCCGCCGCGGCCTGGTGGACGCCGCGGGCGGCTTCACCGACGCCGGCCGGGAGACCAAACAGCGGATCGAAGCCCTCACCGACGAGCTGGCGGCCCCGGCCTACGACGTGCTCAGCGCGGACGAGCTCGACGAACTGATCGCGTTGCTCGAGCCGATCGCCGCTGCGGTGGAGGCCGTCAGCGATTGAGTACTGTACTTGCGGCGGCGGAGCGCCCTGTTTCTCAGCGGCGGAACATACCTCAGGACACCGGGGAGAGTCTCAATGGGCTATGGAGGCTATGGCGGCCACTTCATCGTGGTGCACTATCCCGCCGCGCTGGATGAGCTACGGTTCTTCGGCAGTCTCCACGTGGTGTTGGCGGGCGAGCCGGGTACGGTCCACACCCACGGAGTCCGACCCGGCGGCTGGCATGTCCTCGAGGTCCGCCACGGCCTGAGGGATGGTGAGTACTGGCTCGGCCAGTGGGTGGCGGGGACTCGGGCTCCCGCGATGATCGTCTCATTCTATGAGGGCGAACTCTGCGTGGTTCAGGGGCTTGAGACCGGCCCGCGCGCTGTGCCGTGGGCGGTGCGTCTGCATGCTGCTTCGGCGGCGGATCGCTATCCGACACCGAAGCATCGGCACCTGCATCCGGCGTTGCCTCCGGAGTGGATGATCGCCGAGGGGCTGCTCAGCGGAGCGGCAGCGGTCGAGGCCGTCGCCGGCTGGTCGGCGGCCACCGGCGGCCAGGCCGACCGAGCCGGCCTGGCCGCGTTGCTGGCGGAGGAACCCAGCCACTTCACCGAGGACGTCGTCTTCCGCCTGCTTGACCTGCTCGGACTCAGCGAGCAGGTCGAGCAGGCGCCGTATCCCCATCTACTGAGCACCTGGGACGACCCGGTGAAGCTGGAGAGGTCGCTGACGGCCTTGCAGCCTGGCCGGTACCGGGCACTGGACTGCAATGAGCATCCGCACTGCTTCGCGCTGGTCCGGATGCGGCCGGAGGGTGATTACGAGCTCGAATACCGCGAGCAGAAGCCCGAAGTCCTATACCGGACCGTCACTCCGTCGCTGGACAAGGTGATCGCCGCCATGAAGGACTGGGCGCAGGGCGAGGTCCTGTGGCGTGACGACTTCGAGTGGACTCCGGTCAGCCCGGTGCCGAACGATCGCTGATCACGCACCGGACGGACTGGATCCATCGAACGGCACCGGCCACACCGCGCCAGGATCGCAGGACTCACCTACGCCCACGGCCCGGAAGCCTTGCGCGGGTCGTTGGGCGGCAGCTCATAGGGGAAGACCCCGGCGGGCAGGAAGCGGCCGTCCTTCTGATCCAGCACCTTGCCGGCGGCGTCGTAGGCCACGATGCGGGTGACGTCACCGGGCCCGGTGACGGGGAACGTGATGAACCGAAACCCCTTGACCGCGACGGTCTGGTACGTCGACGTGATCCCGCCCATGGTCACGGCGTAGTGGTCGACGCGTGAGTCGACGACGGCGTTGACGACACCCATGCTGGCGGCGTACCAGGGATCGACCACAGCGGGCTTGCCATCGGGGATCACCGGCGGATTCGCCGGCATGCCGACCGATCGGATGCCGCCTTGCTGTTGGTGATCGTAGTTGACGGTGACGTACACCGGCCCCGACGCGGGCAGGTTGAGGGGTCCGGACCCCGGGCCGAGCGGCCAGACCTTGAGGAGGTCCGCGGGGGAGTCGAAGACCACGACCTTGACGCTCCACAGGTGAGCTCCGAGGCTCCCGGAGCCGATTTCCACCGCCCCTTGCAGCAGCTTGCTGTAGTCGCCGAGCAGCCCGGGAGGCATCGGCTTGGGCGAGGCGGTGGTTGCCGCCACCGCACCGTGCACGTCACCGGTTGCGGAGTTCTTTTTTGTTGCCGACATGCCTTCGGTGCCGACCACCACGCCGCCGGCCAGCACCGCCGCGAGCCCCACGACCCCCACCGGCGCCCCCACGTACCGCCGCCGCCGCAACGCCACGCCGCGCCGCCGCACCTCAGCGGCCTGCGGTGTGTAACGGGCCCACTCCTCGGACCGGGTCCGTTCGAGAAGGGTGCCCACGCCCGCGCCAGCGTCGTCGATCGGGTCAGACATAGAAAGCCTCCGTGTTGGTCGAAGAAGGTTCGGGATCATCAGCGAGCAGCACCGCGAGCGCCTTACGACCCCGGGCCAACCGCGCTTTGACGGTGCCGGACGGCACGTCCAGCTGCGCGGCTATCTGATCCACCGTCAAATCGCCGATGTGGTACAGGACCAGCGCGACCCGCTGGTTCAATGGCAGCGCGGCCAGCGCATCGCGCACCGCCACGGTGTCCGGCGTCGGCCCGGGCAGCGCCCCGGGAGCCCCGTGCCGTCGCACCGCGCGCAGCCCCGCGGCGAAGTGCCGCCACCGCGACACGGCCAGCCGGTAGGCGGTGGTCTTGATCCACCCGACCGGATCACCGCCACCGGCGATGATCTTGTCCCACCGGCTCCAAGCCCGCGCATAAGCTTCCTGTACACAATCCTGCGCCTCGGAAAGGTCACCGATGACGAGGTACAGCTGATGCACAAGGCGCGGGGCGGTCGCCGCGTACACGACTTCGAACGACGAGTCGTCCGCGTCCTGTCCGGACGTCCCCTTTCCGCTCACTGTGAATCCCTTCGTTGGCGTGCTGCGTAGGTTACAAAGCGGTTGCACGCACTCGCGGGGGTCGGGGTTGCATGCAGCGCTGCTGCCGTCCCGATCTTCCGGGACGGCAGCAGCGGGGCTTGGGTCTTCGGCGGTATTACGTGGTCAGCGTCTGATCAGTACTGCGTGCTGACTGTCACGCCGCTGAACGCCTTCGCCGCGTACAGGCTCAGGTAGCGGTAGCCTGCGGTCTTGTTCGTGACGGTGATGCTCTGATCGTTGCCGGGACCGGTGGACCGAGCGCTGTGGTGCTGCTTCGTGGCCCAGGTGTCCGGGTCGTAGTAGAGGTCTGCGTTGCCGGTGCCGCCGCTGGTCTTGACGTGCAGCGTCACCTTCCCGGCCGGTAGATAGATCCAGAGGTAGTCGTAGGCACCGGCATTCGCCGCCTGGCCGCCGCGTGAGCAGTTGCGGTCCATCGCCTGCACGTCGGCCTCGGGACAGGTCGGCAGTGCAGCCGGTCCGGTCGTCGTCACCGTCTGGGCGACCGTGGAGCTCAGCCCCTTGGCGTCGGTGACGGTCAGCGCGATCGTGTAGGTGCCCGGTGCGCTGTAGGTCTTGGTCGGGGTGGGACCGTCGGTGGTGGAGACGGTGCCGTCGCCGTAGCTCCAGCGTTCGAAGGTGATCGGGCTGCCGGTGTCGGTGGAGACGTCGCTCAGGCGCACCTTCAAGCCGTCCGCATGGGCGGTGAAGGCCGCGGTCGGCGCGCCGGGAGCCAGGCACGCGCCGGCGGAGCAGGCGTCGAGCCAGGCGTCGAAGTCGGCGTCATAGCCCGTGCCGATGGAGTTGTAGACGGCGTATCCGCCCTGGTAGTCGCCGACGCGGAACTTGGCCAGCATCGCCTGGACGTCGGCCGGGTGCTTCTCGAGCATGTAGCGGACGGCGAGGTAGCCCCAGTCGTAGGTGCGGGTGCTGGTCGTGTTGTCGTACGTGGTCTGGAACAGCGTGCTCAGCGCAAAGGTGTGGTCGCGGGCCTCGTTGATCGCCTGGGTGTCGTTCATGCCCCGGTAGCTGTATGAGACGTACTCGGCCTGCCCCTCGATCCACCAGATGTCCGGCACCGAGATTTCCGTGCCGAAGTCGCCCTTCATGTCGTATGCGCCTTGCAACAGGTGCGTGTACTCGTGGTTCAGGTTCCACACGTTCGCGGGGAACCCGTCCCCGGCGAACTTCACGTACATCACCGAGATCGGCTGGTTGTTCGGGTCGGAGATGTCGCCGCTGAGGGTCTCGCCGCCGTTGTCGGTGTCGTTGCCGTACAAGGCGTTGGAGTACATGGTGTAGTCCCACTTGGTGGCGAAGACCGCGAGCCGGGTGTGGGCCTCGTACTGGCCGGGGATGGGCCCGGGATCCTTCACCAGGTCGTGGTAGTACGCGTTCTGGTTCTCCAGGCTCGCGCACGCAGCGTTCAGGTCCGCGGCCGTCATCGCCTGCGCCAGGATGGTGTGGGTGGTGCCGCAGGCGAAGGTCGTCGGCTGGACGGCGGCCTTGAGGGTGTCGAGGTAGTCGCAGACGCCGAACGCGCCGCACTCCGCCCCGGCGACGTAGTTCACCACGGTGGCCACCCGCAGCCAGATCGGCCCGTTCGGACTCGACAGCGGGGAGATCCGGACCAGGTTCGCGGTGAGCGGCCGGACCTTCGTCCGCAGCGCCGGCGTGTCGAGGAACCGGACGGCCTCCGCCGCGGCGTTGGTGTCCAGCGCGTAGTTGCCGTAGCTGGCGGGGTTGACGGCGGCGGGGCTGTGCGGGTCGCCGAGCAGGTCGGTGTGGTTCAGGGCGAAGGCGTTGAGGGCGTCGATGATGCTCGGGTCAGCGCTGACCGCCGCGATGTAGGCCGGTGAGGAGTGGCCACGGTAGATCGGAGTGAAGACCGCGTTGACCGCCGCGTCCATGCTGGGGAACGCGTCGTAGGCGCGGGTGTAGCCGGACAGCACCTGCTTGTAGACGGGGAGGTACCGCGCCTGCTCGTTGGCGCTGTCAGTCAGGGTTATGACATTGCCGAGGATGTCGCCGTTGACCGCGCTGACGTCGGTGGAGCGGGGCTCGGCGAAGAAGGCGTCGAGGCCGGACTCCGTGGCGACGGCCAGGTTCCGGCCGTACGGACCCACGGCGGCGGCGTTGTTGAACTGGACGTAGTAGCCGGCGGTGAGGAAGAGACTGAGCTGCCACGTCCCCGCGGAGTCATCGCCGTGATAATTGCGGGCGGACTGAGCGAAGGCGAACGCGACGGTCGTCATCTGCGATTCCTTGAATACGGCGCCCGCGTCGGCGCCGGTCAGGGAATACAGAGTATTGATGCAGTCGGGGGTGGAAGCCTTCACGTAGTCGGCGAGGGCGGAGCCGGTACGGCTGCCGAAGTCGGCGGCGGTGCAGGACTGGGACGGCGTCGAGAGCGGGCCGGGCCGCCGGTCGGGCGACTTGGCCGGGCCGCTGGGTCCGGTCGAACCAGCCGGGCCGACCGGCGAGGTCGATGCGGTCGGCGAGGACGTGCCCTGATCCTCGGAGGTGGAGCTGAGCGCGATCGGCGCGCCGTCGGGGGAGCGGTGCGGCGCTTTGCCCGGTGCGGAGGCGACGCTCGCCGCCTTCGCTGCCGGAGTCGGTGCCGCAGCGCCAGCAGAGGCGCTCGCCAACCCGACACTGGCGGCACAAGTCGCAAGCCCGAGGGCGAGAATTCTGGGCAGGGCGGATCGGTGGCGCATCAATGTGCTCCTTCAAGCATGAGTGAGGGACCGCCTCAAGAACCCGATCCGGGGGAGGCGTGCCAAGAAACTCTCATCCTGGAACGGCTGTGACAATGCGCCACGCGATAGAGAAATAGCAGTGGGCCGATAACATCCGCGCGGTCGGTACCGGGCTGAACCGACGGC
>JABFXP010000709.1 GCA_013361685.1 Catenulispora sp. | reverse complement strand
GACCTGGACGTCGACTCGCTGACCATGGTCGAGGTCGTCGTGGCCGCCGAGGAGAAGTTCGGCGTGAAGATCCCGGACGACGCGGTCAAGGACCTGTCGACCGTCGGCGACGCCGTCAGCTACATCGAGAAGAACCAGGCCTGAGCCGTCTGTGACGCTCGCTGACCGCGTGCAGGGATGCGCGGTCGGCGGTGTCCGGTCCGGCCGGCACCAACCGTTGAACCACAGATAGAAGGTAAGGCTCGTGACTGCTCGCAAGTCTGTCGTCGTCACCGGGGTCGGTGCGACCACACCGCTCGGCGGGGACGCCTCCTCGTTCTGGGACGGGATGCTGGCCGGACGCTCCGGAGCCCGCACTCTGACCGAGGACTGGGCCGAGGCGCTGCCGGTGCGGTTCGCCGCCCGGATCGCGGTGGAGCCGTCCGAGCTGCTCAAGCCGGTCGAGATCCGCCGCCTGGACCGCTCGGCGCAGTTCGCGCTGATCGCCGCCCGCGAGGCCTGGAAGGACGCCGGCTTCGAGGGCAAGTTCGCCGAGCCCACCCGGCTGGGCGTGATGGTCGGCTCCGGCATCGGCGGCGTCACCACGCTGCTGGACGCCTACGACAACCTGCTGGCCAAGGGCCCGCGCGCGGTCGGCCCGCGCACCGTGCCGATGCTGATGCCGAACTCCCCGGCGGCCTACGTCGGCCTGGAGTTCGACGCCCGCGCCGGGGTGCACGCCCCGGTGTCGGCCTGCGCCACCGGCGCCGAGGCGGTCGGCCACGCCATCGAGATGATCCGCTCCGGCCGCGCCGACGTGGTGGTGGCCGGCGGCACCGAGGCCGCCATCCATCCGCTGCCGATCGCGGCGTTCGCCAACATGATGGCGATGTCCAAGCGCAACGACGAGCCCGAGCGCGCCTCCCGGCCCTACGACGTCAGCCGCGACGGGTTCGTCCTGGGCGAGGGCTCGGGCATCCTGGTGCTGGAGTCGGCCGAGCACGCCGCCGCGCGCGGCGCGCGCGTCTACGCCGAGGCCGCCGGCGTCGGCTTCTCCGCCGACTCCCACGACATCGCCCAGCCCGAGCCGGACGGCCGCGGCGTGGCCGAGGCGCTGGCCAACGCGCTGGCCGACGCCGACCTGGCGCCCGGCGACATCCGGCACCTGAACGCGCACGCCACCAGCACCCCGCGCGGCGACATCGCCGAGGTGCTGGCCTTCACCAAGATCCTCGGCTCGGCCGCCGACGACGTGGCGATCTCGGCGACCAAGTCGATGCACGGGCACCTGCTCGGCGGCACCGGCGCGATCGAGTCGGTGGCCACCGTGCTGGCGCTGCACCACCGGCAGGCGCCGCCGACGATCAACGTCGACGAGCTGGACCCGGAGATCTCCCTGGACATCGTGCGCGACAAGCCGCGGGCGCTGCCCGAGGGCCAGATCGCGGCGCTGAACGACTCCTTCGGGTTCGGCGGCCACAACGTGGTCGTCGCGTTCCGGTCCGTGTGAGCGCCGGGTCCACGATGACTGTCACCACCGCTGAGAACGCCGCCGGGACCGGGACGGCACCGCCCGTCCCGGCGCCGGTCCGGCTCCCGCGCGAGGACGACCCGCGCAACCCGGTCAAGCGCCTGGAACTGCTGTTCGACACCGGCACCACGCAGCTGCTGACCCCGGTCGACGACTCCGGCTTCCTGGCCGCCGCCGGCCTGGTCGACGGGGTGCCGGCGGTGGCCTACGCCTCCGACGCCACCATCCAGGCCGGCGCCATGGGCGTGACCGGCTGCCAGGTCATCCTGACCGCGTACGAGCGCGCGCTGGCCGACGGCTGCCCGATCATCGCCCTGTTCCACTCCTCCGGCGCCCGGCTGCAGGAAGGCGTGGCCTCGCTGCACGCGGTGGGCCAGGTCTTCGCGGCCATGACCCGGGCCAGCGGCCGGATCCCGCAGATCTCCGTGGTGCTGGGCCCGGCGGCCGGCGGCGCGGCCTACGGCCCGGCGCTGACCGACATCGTGATCCTGGGCCCGGCCGGCCGGATCTTCGTCACCGGCCCGGACGTGGTCCGCTCGGTCACCGGCGAGGACGTGGACGCGCTGCGCCTGGGCGGCCCGGAGCCGCACGGCCGGCGCTCCGGCGTGGTGCACGTGGTCGCCGACACCGACGAGGACGCCTACGGCCGGGCCCGCGCGCTGGCCGCGCTGCTGGGGGATCAGGGCACGCTGGACCCGGCCGCGGTCGAGGACCGGGACCTGGAGCACCTGCTGCCGGAGTCGCCCAAGCGCGCCTACGACGTGCATCCGCTGGTCGACGCGGTGCTGGACGCGCCGGGCGTGGAGCTGCACCCGCGGTGGGCGCCGAACGTGGTGACCGCCCTGGGCCGGCTCGGCGGCCGCACCGTCGGCGTCGTCGCGAACAACCCGCTGCGCCTGGGCGGCTGCCTGGACTCGGCCTCGGCGGAGAAGGCGGCGCGGTTCGTGCGGATGTGCGACGCGTTCGGCGTGCCGCTGGTGGTGCTGGTGGACGTCCCCGGCTACCTGCCGGGCGTCGGCCAGGAGTGGGACGGCGTGGTGCGCCGCGGCGCGAAGCTGCTGCACGCCTTCGCCGAGTGCGTGGTGCCGCGCGTGACGCTGGTGACCCGCAAGACCTACGGCGGCGCGTACATCGCGATGAACTCCCGCTCGCTGGGCGCGACGAAGGTCTTCGCGTGGCCGACGGCCGAGGTCGCGGTCATGGGCGCGGTCGCCGCGGTCCGGATCATCCACCGGCGCAAGCTCGCCGAGGTCTCCGAGGACCTGCGTCCGCGGCTGGAGCAGGAACTCGCCGACGAGCACGAGAAGGTCTCCGGCGGCGTGCGGCGCGCGCTCGAGATCGGGGTCGTCGACGAGGTCGTGACGCCGGCTGCTTCGCGCAGTGCGATCGCGGCCGCGATCGCCGCGGCGCCGGGCGGAATCGGCGGGGACCAGCTGGTCCGGGGCCGGCACGGGAACATCCCGCTGTAGCAGAACCGCCGGGTCAGCCCTCGAGTTCGCGCACCCGCGCGGGTGCGCGAACTCGAGGGCTGATTCGTCGGCGTACGCTCACGCCACGCAGGGCCCGGTACCCGGCACCGGGTTGCGGGCCAGCTCCTGGAGAAGCTCGGCGAGATCGCAGGTCGCCAGGCAGATGCCCTGGTCGCCGCTGCCGTAGTAGAGGTGCACGATGCCGTCGATCACGATCGCGCCGGAGGGGAAGGTCACCCGGTTCACCACGCCGTCGAGCTCCTCCACCGTCTCCGGGGTGATCAGCGGCTCGGGGGTCTTCGCGATGACCCGCCAGGGCTCGCGCAGGTCCAGCAGGGCGGCGCTGATCTGCCACTCCGGTTCGGTCTCGCTGTCGGAGTTGCAGTAGAAGAAGAGCCAGCCGGCGTCGGTGCGGATCGGCGGGGCGCCGAGCTCAGGGCCGCGGCGGACCCGGACCTTGGCCAGTTCCACGCGGTCGCCGGGGATCATGACCGCGGTGTTGTCGTAGTCCTCGACGGCGGCGGCGATGTGGCCGGGCGGCGGGTTGCGGACCGCGTCGAGGTCGTCGAACAGGGTGTGGATGATGGTGGCGCCGGGGGTGTCGGAGCACCAGGTGAAGAACCACAGGTACTTGCCGTCCACCGGCTCCGGGAAGAGGGTGGCGGCCTTGGAGGGCGCTCCCTTGGGGCCGACGATGCCGTGCTTGGTGACCGTCTTCAGGTCGGGCGTGGTGGCCAGGGCGATGCGGACCCTGATGTCCGGGGGCGTGCCCTCGACGGCGGTGTAGTAGATGTAGTACTCGCCGTCGAGGAACACGACCCTGGGGTCCTCGCAGCCCAGGCCCACCTCGTAGGGACGGTCCGGCACGATCAGCGGCTCGGCGCGCCGCTCGAAGCGCACGCCGTCGGTGCTGTCGGCGATGCCGATGGAGGAGACGTACTCCCCGGCCGTGCCGAAGTCCACGCCGTTGGTGGCGCGGTAGAGCATGTGGACGACGCCGTCGGCGCCCCGGATCACGGTGCCGTTCAGGACCGAGCCGGCCTCCCAGGACCGGCCGGGGTCCCGGGTCAGGATGGGGTTGCCGGGGTGACGCTTCATCAACATGCAGACATCCTGCCCTACTCGCCCGGCTCCAGGAGGGCACGGCCGTAGTTGGTCATCGAGCGGTTGTAGCGCGGCAGGTGCTTGGCGAGCGCCACCAAGACCAGCGACAGGCCCTCGCGGTCGCGGCCCAGCGTCGCCAGGCACAGGGCGATGGTGCAGTCCAGAGCGTCGGACAAGTGGTCCTCGCCGAGTTCGCGTTCCTTCTGGAGCGTGTCCAGGGCCAGCTCCACGTTTCCGATGTTGCGCAGGGAGCTCGACATCTGGATCACCGCGCGGCGACGGTTCTCGCCGGTGAGGCCCGTCCCGCTTCCGCCACCGCTCGTCACGGAGTCGGTTCGCGAGGCCGCGTCGATGGCGAGCGCCTCGCGGTACAGCGGCACGGCGAGGTCGGAGTGGCCCCAGCTGTCCCGGGCGCTGGCGCGGTGGAACAGGGCGTCGGCGTCGGTCCCGGGGAGTTCGTCGGCGAGGGCGTCGATCGCGGCCAGGAAGGCGGGCTCGTCGTAGTCGTCGATGGCTGCGAACAGTGCGGCGGCGCGGCGGTTGACGTCGGTCTTCAGGTCGGCGGTCATGGTTCGGCTCCTGTCGTCGGCGGGGCCGCGCGGGTGATCCGCGGCGGACTCCGGGGTGCTCTGTAGCTGTTCCGTGCGTGAGCCGCGGTGATCCGGGGCGCGATGAAGATCGTGCCGCAGCGGTTACGATCATCGGAAGTCTTTCGGCGACCGCCGAAGGAGTCGTCGACCAGGAGGGACCGGCGGCATGGCGATCAGCCTCGGCTTCGGCCCGGCGGACCTGGCCCGCTGCCGGTTCGCGGTGTCCCCGGTGTTCGAGACGCTGGCGGCGGTCCGCGACGCCACCGGGCCGCAGGGCCCGGGCCACCACCGGCGCTGGCTGGACGGCGTCCGCCCGGCACTGCCCGGCCTGGGCCTGGAGCCGATCGTGCTGGTGCAGCCCCGGCGCGGCTACACCCCGGACTTCCTGGCCCCGCCCCCGACCGCCCCGGTCGGGGACTTCGACGCCGAGCTGACCCGGATCGCCGCCACCCCGGCCCCGGTGGTCCGCCGCGAGATCGAACTGTCGCTGCGGGACACCCCCGGCGCCCGGGACACCCCGGCCGGGCGGCTGCTGCTGGGCGACCCGGCCGAGGTGCTCAGCCTGCTGACCCAGCTGATCCGCGGCGCGTGGGAGACGCTGGTGGCCCCGTACTGGCCCCGGATCCGGGCCCTGCTGGAGGCCGACGTCGCCCACCAGTCCCGGCTGCTGGCCGCCGGCGGCCTGGACCGGCTGTTCGCCGACCTGCACCCGACCGTGCGCTGGACCGGCGACACCCTGGTCCGCGCCCCCGGCGGCGACGAACACCACGACCTCGGCGGCCGCGGCCTGCTCCTGCTGCCGAGTGTGTTCAAGTGGGACGAGGTCGTGGTCATCACCGACCCGCCGTGGCAGCCCACGCTCGTCTACCCGGCGCGCGGCCTGGCCAACGCCTTCGAGCCGCGGCCGGACACCACCGGCGCGGCGCTGGTCAAGCTGATCGGCCGGACCCGGGCCCGCCTGCTCGCCGGACTGGAGGAGCCGGCCTCCACCACGCGTCTGGCCCACCACCACGCGCTGGCGCTCGGCACGGTGTCGGAGCACCTGGCGGTGCTGCGCGAGGCCGGGATGGTGGTCGGGGAGCGGCACCGGCACGAGATCCGGTACCGGCGGACCGGGTTGGGGGACGCGGTGGTGCGGGGGCGGTGAGCCCGGGCTCACGGTTCAGGTGAACCGAGCCGTCCGCGGATCCACCTCGTCCCCGTACTTCCTCGTCAACGGCCGGTAGAGCTCCGGGCGCCGGGCCCGGAGCCAGCGGCGGCCGGTGGACTGCGGGATCAGGTCCAGGTCCAGGTCGGCGGTGACCATCGCGTCGGTGATGGACCAGGACTCGGCGATGATCCGGCCGTAGGGGTCGAGCACCATGGCGTTGCCGGTGCGGACCTCGTCGTCGTCGCGGCCGACGCCGTTGCTGAACACCACGAACAGGCCGTTGTCGTGGGCGCGGGAGGGCAGCCAGCGCAGCAGCCATTCCCGGCCGTCGGGGCCGCGGAAGGCGTCCTCGACCGCGCCGGGGTCGGCGTGCCGGTTCTCCCAGACCTTCATCGGGATCGGCTTCATCCCGTGCGGGCTGACGCTGTCGGTGCCGCCGGTCTGATGCGGCGCCAGCAGGACCTGGGCGCCGAGCAGCGCGGTGGCGCGGACGTTCTCGACCAGGTTGTTGTCGTAGCAGATCAGGACCCCCATCCGGACGTCCCAGGGCGTGTCGAACACCGTGTAGCGGCCGCCGGCGGAGACGGCCTCGTGCTCGAACGCGTGCAGCTTGCGGTGGATGTGGACCGTGCCGTCGGGCAGGCAGACCGCATAGGCGTTGAAAAGCCAGCCGTCGCGCTCGGTCAGCAGTCCGAAGCCGATGCCCAGGTGCAGTTCGGCGGCCAGAGCGCTGATCCGGGCGACCGCGGGGCCGTCGTCGGGCTCGGCGACGGCGTGCAGGTATCCGGCGTCGCGCTTGGTGAGATGCCAGTAGCCGAGCAGACACATCTCGGGGAAGGCGACGATCTGGACGCCGTCGGCCGCGGCGGCGCGGGCGAAGTGCTCGATCCGGGCGAGGTTGTACTCCTTGACGCCCGGGCGGGGTTCGAACTGGACGGTTGCGGCTCGCAGGATCATGCGTCCATGGAAACGCCGCCTTGTTCGATGCGTCCAATGAATGCTGAGCGGCGTTCGATAACCTCAGGGAATGGAAGACCGGCTGGTACGGGCGTTCGTCGCGGTGGCGGACCACGGCACCTTCGGCGCGGCGGCGCAGGCGCTGGCGGTGACCCAGCCCGCGCTGACCAAGCAGATCCAGGCCCTGGAGGCCCGGATCGGCGGCGTCCTGTTCCGCCGCGGCCGGCTCGGCGCCCGGCTGACCCCGTTGGGCCGCACCCTGCTGCCGGACGCCCGGGACGCCGTCGAGCGGCTCGACGCCTTCGAGCTGCGGGCCCGCCGCCTCACCGCCGGCGGCGCCGGACGGCTTTCCCTGGGCTTCGGCCTGTCCACCATCGACATCGCCCCGCGCGCCGTCGCCGAGTTCCGGCGCCGGCACCCGGACATCGGCGTCACGCTCGACGACATGGCCACCGCGGTCCAGCTCGAGCGCCTGCGGCGCGGGGAACTGGACGCCGGCTTCGTCCGGCTGCCGGTCGGCGACGACCTGTCAGTCCTGGAAATCGGCGACGACCAGCTGTTCCTGGCGGTGCCGGCGGGCGTCGACCCGGCGCCGGGGGTCCGGGCCCTGATCACCGCGCACGGCCTGGTGACGCTCAGCCAGACCAAGGGCCCCGGCTTCGTCGGCCAGGTCGAGCGCTACCTCGACGCCGTCGGCATCCGCGCCCGCGTGCTCCAGCGCGCCAACGATCTGCAGACCGTGATGGCCCTGGTCGCCGCGGGCGTCGGGGTGTCGCTGGTGTCGGCCCGCGCCCGCTCCGTGGTGGCCCCGGAACGGATCCGCTGGCTGCCGATCGACCACCCGACCGCCCGCTGGCGGATCGGGGTGGTGTGGGCGCGCGGGGAGCCGCCGGCCGCGCTGGCGGCGTTCCTGGCGGTGACGCGGGAACTGGCGGCGGGGTTCGCCGCCGAGAATCACCCGTCCGAGTGAACCAGGGCGCTGTCGTCGGCTCACCCGACCTGATGCAGCCACCGCACCGGCGCGCCCTCGCCGGCGTACCGGAACGGCTCGAGCTCGTCGTCCCAGGGCTTGCCGAGCAGCCCCTCGACCTCGCGCTCGAGCGTGGACTCGCCCCGGTGGGCCCGGGCTAACGCGGCCCGCAGCCGGTCCTCGTTGATGACGATGTCGCCGTGGGCGCCGGTCGCGGCGCGGTAGACGCCCAGGCTCGGCGTCGAGGAGTACCGCTCGCCCTCGGATCCCTCGGAGGCGTCCTCGGTGGCCTCGAACCGCAGCTGCTGCCAGCCGCGCAGCTGGGAGGTGATGCGGCCGGCGGTGCCGGCCTGACCGCGCCAGGACAGCTCGGCACGCCACATGTGAGGCTCGGCGGGCTGATGCGTCCAGTCCAGGCTGACGCGCACGCCGAGGACGCTCGCCACCGCCCACTCGATGTGTGGGCAGAGCGCGCGTGGAGCGGAGTGGATGTAGAGGACTCCGCTTGTTGTCACTGTCTTGTTTGTCGACTGTGCCGTCATCGGGACCTCCTGGCTGTGCTGCGGCGAGGTTCGCCTTCCCCAGCGGCCTTGCCACACGCCACGCGGTGGATCCCCATGTCAGCGGCCTTTATTGTGCCGCACGCTCCACGCGCGGCACCAGTTGTCTTGGTGCTCTTGCACTCTAAGCGTCCGGCACATCGGCGCACAGGCCGCCATCCGGGTGATCTTTCGAGCCCAGAGATACGACCGCTGATATCTCCCGATTTATCTCCTTGAGCAAACGCTCAAACAGTGCGCTACCATGGGCGTTGAGCAACCGCTCAAATCAGTGCGCACGGGGAGGGCTGGCGCCATGACGACTCAGAGCACGGCGACGACAGCGAGAAAACCCGATACACCGAAAAACGCAAAACCCCTGAGCACCGCGAACGCTCGGCGGGTCGCCCAGACCCCGGCCACCCCGGGTGATCCAGGCAATCCTGGCTGGGATATCAGGAAGCAGCCAAAAGCCCTTCTGGGTGACAGAACGCCGCCCACCGTCATCGCGACCATCGCTCGCCGCGTCCTGCTCACCTACGCCCTCGACCCGGATGCGGCGGCGGCGCTCCTGCCGCCCCCGTTCCGTCCGGACCTGTCGCTCGGTCCGGCGCTCGGCGGCGTCTGTCTGCTCCGGCTGCGCGCGGTCCGCCCAGCACTCCTGCCGCTGCGCGCCGGCCTCACCATGGAGTCGGTCGCGCACCGCATGTCCGTCGAGTGGGACACCCCCGACGGCATCGCCACCGGCGTGTACGTCTTCCGCCGGGACGCCGACTCGGCGCTGGCGGCCCGCCTGGGCGGTCTGCACCGCGCCGTCTTCGGCGTCGTCGAGGGCGGCGGCCGCTACAGCCTGGCCGCCCAGAGCCGCGACGGCGCGATGAGCGTGGCCTTCACCGGCGAGCAGGCCGACGCCATGCCCGCCGGATCCGTCTTCACCGGCCCGGACTCCGCCTCGGCGTTCTTCCGCTGCTCCAGCACCGCCTACTCCCCCGCCCCGGACGGCGCCGGTCACACCGCGCTGCGCATGGTCACGCCACCGTGGCGCGGCATCCCGGTCCGCGCCGACCACGTGCAGTCGAGCTTCTTCGAGGACCGCTCCCGCTTCCCCCGGGGCACGGCGGTGTTCGACTCCGCGATCGCCATGCACGACGTCCCCGCCCGCTGGAAGCCGGTCCGGGCCCTGGAGCCGGGATGCGATCCGGGATCCGGCCCCGGGCTCAGTCCTGCGCGGTGAGCCCGCGCATCACCACGTCGATGGTGCGCTGCCGCACGAAGGCCATCATCTGCGGCGAGAGGTGCCGCCCGAGCGGGCCCTCGGTGCCCAGCACCGCGAACCCGTGCACCATCGACCAGCCCGCGACCTCGGCCCCGGCGCGACAGTGCGGAGCCATCCGGCCGGCCGCGAGCACCTCGTCCAGCAGCCGGGAGAAGGTCTGGAACGCCGCGCTGTCCGAGAACGACATGTCGTCGGCGGCGTCCGCGGGGTCCACCTTGTGGTCGTCGTGGTGGAACGCGGTCTGAAAGAGCCCCGGTTCGCTGAAGGCGAAGTCCAAGTAACCCTCCGCCGACGCCCGTAGCCGGGCCACGGCCACGTCGCCGGGGTCGCCCTCGTCCGGCACCGCGCCGACGGCCCGCTCGATGGACTCGGCCAGCCTCGCCAGCGCCGCCTGCTTGACCTCGCCGAACAGCTCGTCGGCGGCTGAGAAGTGCCGGTAGGCGGCGGTGGCCGAGACCCCCACCCGGCGCGCCACCTCGCGCAGCACCACGGCCTCCGGTCCCCCGGCGCGCGCCAGCTCGACCGCGGAGTCCATCAGCGCGTTGCGCAGATCGCCGTGGTGGTAGCTGGCCCGGGGAGCCGTCTTCGGGGAACCCATCAGATCATCGTGCCTGATGTTGACACCGTTAACAATGCTCGGCATCCTCGATGTTGACGGCGTCAACTTCCGTGGCGCCCGCACTGGAGGGGGCTCCACAACCATGCTCGGAAGAATCGGACGGATTGCGGTACGACGGCCCAGGGCCGTCCTGATCGCCGCTTCGGCAGTGCTCATAGCGATGGCCGCGGTCGGCATCAGCGCGTTCGGCGTGCTGAAGTCCGGCGGCTTCGACGACACCGGCTCGCAGTCCTGGAAGTCGCGGATGGCGATCGAGGACCAGTTCGGCGGCGAGCAGAACCTCGTGCTGGTGGTGCACGCCCGCACCGGCGGCATCGACAGCGCGGCGGCGGCGCAGGCCGGAAGGGACCTCACCGGCCGGCTGACCGCCGACCACGACCTGACCGAGGTCGTCTCGTACTTCAGCACGCCGGATCCGGCCCTGAGGTCCGCCGACGGCCGCAGCGCCATGGTGCTGGCCCGGGTGCTCGGCGACGACAAGCAGATGGTGGACACCACCGACCGGCTGTTGTCCGGCTTCGCGGCCGCGGAGGCCGGGCAGGGGCCGGTCACCATCCAGGCCGGCGGCGATGCCGCGATCAGCCACGGGGTGAACCACCAGGTCACCAAGGACCTGGCCACGGCCGAGTCGCTGGCCGTGCCGCTCACCCTGCTGCTGCTGGTCCTGGCCTTCGGCAGCCTGGTGGCGGCGCTGCTGCCGCTGGCGATCGGCCTGGTGGCGATCCTGGGCACGTTCGCCGAACTGGCACTGCTGGGCCGGGTCACCGACGTCTCGGTCTTCGCCGTCAACCTCACCACGGCGCTGGGCCTGGGTCTGGGCATCGACTACGCGCTGCTGATGGTGGCCCGGTTCCGCGAGTACCTGTCGCAGGGCTCGAGCGTGCCGGACGCGGTGGCCGGCACCATGCGGACGGCCGGCCGGACCATCGCCTTCTCGGCGATGACGGTGGCCGCCGCGATCGCCGCGCTGCTGGTGTTCCCGCTGTACTTCCTTCGCTCCTTCGCCTACGCCGGCGTCGGGGTGGTCGTGATCGCGGCCGGCAGTGCGCTGATCATCATGCCGGCGCTGCTGGCCGCGCTCGGGCACCGGGTGAACGCCGGCCGGCTGCCGTGGGCGAAGAACCAGGGCTCGGCCGCCCCGGCCTGGGGCCGGCTGGCCTCGACGGTGATGAAGCGCCCGGCGCTGCTGGCCGTGCCGGTGCTCGCGCTGCTGGCGTTCCTGGCCACGCCGATCCTCAGCGCCGGCTTCGGCACCCCGGACGAGACCGTGCTGCCGGCCGGCGCCCCGGCCCGGCAGGCCGCCGACGCCCTGCACGACGACTTCCAGGGCGACCAGGCCACCGCCGTGCAGATCGTCACCACCGGACCGGCCGACACCTCGTCGGTCGCCGCCTACGCCGCGAAGCTGTCGGCGCTGCCGAACGCCATCCGGGTGGACAGCAGCGCCGGGTCGTTCGTCCACGGCCGGCCGGCCGGGACGCCGCAGCCCGGCGCCGCCGCGCTCGCCACCGGCTCGGCCCAGCGCCTGACCCTGTTCACCGCGCAGGGCGGGCACTCCTCGGCGGCGCAGCAGCTGGTCCGGGACGCCCGCGCGGTCCCCGGACCGGCCGGCACCGCGACCCTGGTCGGGGGCGAGACCGCGCGCCTGGTCGACACCCAGCACGCGATCACCGCCCGGCTGCCGTACGCGGTGGTGTGGGTGGTGCTGACGACGTTCGTCATCCTGTTCCTGTTCACCGGCAGCCTCACCCAGCCGCTGCGCGCGCTGGTGCTCAACTCGCTGGGGCTGTCGGCCTCGATCGGCACCATGGTCTGGATCTTCCAGCAGGGCCACCTGTCCGGCTTCCTGGGCTTCACCCCCAGGCCGATGGACACGGCGATGACGGTGCTGTTGTTCTGCATCGCCTTCGGCTTGTCGATGGACTACGAGGTCTTCCTCACCAGCCGCATCAAGGAACTGCACACGCAGGGCGCGAACCTGCACGACTCGGTCAGCCAGGGCCTGGCCCGCACCGGCCGCATCGTGTCCACGGCCGCGGGCTTGCTGGCGGTGAGCTTCTTCGCCTTCGGCACCGCCTCGGTGAGCTTCCTGCAGTTCTTCGGCCTCGGCTGCGGCGTGGCGATCCTGATCGACGCGCTGCTGATCCGCGGCGTGCTGGTGCCGGCCGCGATGCGGGTCCTGGGACGCAGCGCGTGGTGGGCGCCGCGACCGCTGCGGCGGGTCCACGACCGGTTCGGGTTCAGCGAAGCGGACGAGGCCGAGGACACGGCGAGCACGCTGCTGACCGCAGCCTCGCACGCCGGGCGGTGAGCAGGGCCCACGCGCGGGCCGTCACCGGGCTATGGCAGAGTCCTGACCATGGATGAGGCCGACCTCCCGCGACGGCTGCGCGCGTGGGCGCTCGCGAAACACGGGGAGCTGCCCGAGCCGGCGACCGCGGAGCAGGTGGCCGCGGCCGAGGCCCGGCTCGGGTTCGCGGTGCACCCGTTGCTGAAGCGGCTGTACTTGGAAGTCGCGGACGGCGGCTACGGACCGGACACGTTCACGCTGGTGCCGGCCGCGCAGCTCAGGCGCGGCTGGCCCTGGCTCACGGTCACCGTCATGGACGCGGGCTGCGCGATGGAATGCAACGTCGACTGCTCCGACGCCACCGGCCGGGTGCTGCTGATGGACCCGAACGCGGCCGGTCCGGACGAGGAGTCCTTGTTCCTCGAGGCGCCGACGCTCGCGCAGTGGCTGGAGTCGTGGATCGACGGGACCAGCTGGTACTGCGACCAGGACGGCGTCGACTTCGAGGACATCCCGTGGCCGGTGTTGTGGGACGGGGCGGCCGCCCGGTTGGCGGAGGGGCCGCATATGCCGGACGGTCCGCGCTGAGGTCGGGGTGGTGGGGCTACTGGCGACTGGCGACTGGTAGCCGGCGATCGGCGACCCCTTGCCTACCCCGCCACCACGTTCGCCAGCTCCTCGCCGTTCGCGAACCGCCGCAACTGCTCGTCGATGATCCGCAGCGCGCGCGGCAGGAACGCCGTCGAGGCGCCGCCGACGTGCGGCGTGATCAGCACGTTCGGCGTGCTCCACAACCGGTGCCCGGCCGGCAGCGGCTCGGGATCGGTCACGTCCACCGCCGCGCGCAGCCGTCCGGAGGCGCACTCCGCGATCAGCGCCTCGGTCCGCACCACGACGCCCCGTGCCACGTTCACCAGCAGCGCGCCGTCCTTCATCCGGGCCAGGAACGCCTCGTCCACCATCCCGCGGGTCTGGTCGGTGGCCGGGACGATCATGATCACCACGTCCGCCTGCGGCAGCAGCGCCTGGAGATCCTCCATGGCGTGGACGCCTTCCCGCGCGGTACGCGCCACGCGCAGCACCTCCACTTCGAACCCGGCGAGCCGCCGCTCGATCGCCGAGCCGATGGAGCCGTAGCCGACGATCAGCACGGTCTTGTCCGCCAGCGCATCGTCGACGGCCGTGTCGTCGTCCCGGTACGCGGGCGCCCAGTCGCCGTCGTCCTGCCGCCGCACGTAACGCGGGATGTTCCGCAGCGCGGACAACGTCAGCGTGAGCGCCAGCTCGGCCGTGGAGGCGTCGTGCAGGCCGCGCGCGTTGCACAGCGTCACGCCCTCGGGCACGAACGGCAGATAGTTCTCGTACCCGGCGGTCAGCGTCTGCGCCACCTTCAACCGGGGCATGCGCGCCATCAACTCCGGGTGCGCGTTGGTGAACGAGTACGGCAGGACGAAGAACTCCACTTCGTCGATCGAGTCCGGGACACCGCCGGGGGCGTCGGCGTCCACCCCGGTGAACACATCGGCCACCAGGCCGGCGGGCAGATCCTTGGCGGAGCGGCCGAACGGGACCCACACCCGGCGCTGGGTAATCGTCTGGGACATGAGACGCATGCTACCCAGCGCCGTACCGGGAGCTAGGGTGACGCGCATGACCATCACACCCGACAGCAAGAACTGGACATGGGTTCTGGAGCGGCCCTGCCCGGAGTGCGGTTTCGAGGCCGGGGCCGTCGCGCCCGGGGACGTGGCGGGGCTGCTGCGCGCCAACGCCGAGGCCTGGCGCGCGCTGCTGGCCGCGGGCATCGCGGCCGGCGCCGAGGGCCTGCGCACGCGTCCGGAGCCGGGGAAGTGGTCGCCGCTGGAGTACGCGTGCCACGTCCGGGACTGCAACCGGGTCTACTTCACCCGCGTCGGCCTGATGCTGGAGCAGGACGATCCGCAGTACCCGAACTGGGACCAGGACGAGACCGCGATCGCCGAGCGCTACTCCGAGCAGGACCCGCAGCAGGTGCTGGAGGCGCTGGTGGCGACCGCCGACGAGCTCGCGGCGCGGTTCGCGGCGGTGTCCGGCGAGCAGTGGCAGCGCACCGGCCACCGCGGCGACGGTTCGGACTTCACCATCGACACGCTGGCCCGGTACTTCATCCACGACCCGATCCACCACTACTGGGACGTGACTGGGGAGCGCTACTCCGGCTGATGCGCGCCGTGCCGGGAACGGCACGAATCAGTACCCGGAGATTAGAGCCCGGTGATCAGAGCCCGAAGATCCGCGCCGCGTTGCCCCGGCACACGGCGCGGAGCCAGGCGTCGCCGAAGTCCAGGCGCGCCAACGATTCCAGCGCCTCGAGGTACGGGTACGGGATGTTCGGGAAGTCGCTGCCGAACAGGATCCGCTCCTGGAGCTCGCCGATCCGTTTGCGGTCGCGGTCCGACAGCTCGACGTTGCCGAAGAACTCGGTGAACGCCATCGTGGTGTCGAGCAGCACGCCGTCGTACCGCTCGGCCAGGTCCATGAACCCGGCGTACTCCGGCAGCCCGAAGTGCGCGACCACCAGCCGCAGCGCCGGGTGCCGGGCCAGGACCCGGGCCATCGGCGCGGGTCCGGTGAACGGGGTGCCGACCGGCCCGGAGGCGCAGTGCGCGATGACCGGGGTGCCGGCGTCGGCGAGGGTGCCCCACACCGGGTCCAGCAGCGGATCGGCGGGGTCGTAGCCGCCGACCTGGATGTGGGCTTTGAAGACGCGCGCGCCGTCCTCGACGGCGGCCGGGACGTACCGTGCGGCCGCGGGTTCGGGGAAGAACGTCGCGCTGTGCAGGCATCCGGGGGTGCGGGCGGCGAAGTCGGCGGTCCAGGTGTTGAGGCTCTCGGCCATGTCCGGTTTGTGCGGGTAGGCCAGCGAGGTGAAGGCCTGCACGCCGTAGCCGCGCAGGAGCTCCAGCCGCTCTTGTTCGTCCTGGCGGTAGCGGATCGGCCATTCGCGGCCGAGCAGCGGGCCGGCGGCGTCGAAGTAGGCGCGGATGCGGTCGAGCAGGCGGTGCGGCATGAAGTGGACGTGGACGTCGATCAGGCCGGGGAGCCCCAATGACTGCCAGAAGCGGCGGACGTCCGTCGCCTCGTCGGTCGGCGGTCCCTGGGGCTCCTCTGTGTGCGGCACGCGTTCTACCGTAGCCCGCTGCGTCGGCTCACATCGCTCCGGCGTCCAGCGCCTGGCGCATCGTCGGGAACAGCGGCCGGTAGCCGAGCACCCGCCGGGCTTTGGCGTTGTCCACCATCCCGAACCAGGGGTCGGTCACCGCGCGGGCGTTCATCTCCGGTGTGAGTTCGCGGCCCATGTAGCCGTAGATCTCGGCGAGCGTGACGGCGGAGTCGTCGGCGATGTTGAACACCTCGCCGCCGATGCCTTCGGCGCGCAGGGCCAGCAGCAGGCCTTGCGCGACGTCGGCGTGGTGGACCATCTGCAGGCGGCGCGAGGGGTGCCAGTCCAGGGGGCGGGTCATGAACTGCTCGATGTGCGGGTCGCCGTCGCCGTAGATGAAGCCCAGGCGGATCACGCGCAGGTCCAGCCCGTCGAGCTGCTGGAGGGCGCGCTCGGCGGCGGATTTCGCGTCGGGGTAGGGCGAGGGGAAGGTCGAGGGCAGCAGCGGCGATTCCTCGGTGGCCAAGGTGGTCTGGCCCGCGCCGTAGACCAGGTTGGTGCTGGCGAAGACGAAGCGCGGGACGCCGGCGGCCAGCGCCGCGCGGGCCAGGGCGACGGCGGCGTCGGTGTTCACGGCGGTCGACTGCTCCGGGGTCTCGCCGCTGCGGAAGGCGGCCGCCAGGTGGATCACCGCGGCGGTGCCGGCCACGAGCTCCGTCATGGCGGCCGCGTCCAGGGCGGTCAGGTCGCCGACCGCCAGGTCGGCGCCGGCCCGCCGGAGCCGCGTCGCGGTCTCCGACTCCGGGTCGCGGACCAGGGCCCGCACCGCTTCGCCCTGGGCGAGCAGGCGGGGGACCAGGCGGCTGCCGACGGTGCCGGTGGCGCCGGTGACCAGGATCGGCCGGTCGAAAGTCGGGTTCGTCATGGTGTTCTCTCCTTCGCCGGCGGGCTGTCTCAGGTGCCCGCCGTCATCAGTTCTTGCTGACGTCCAGAACGTTGCCGCAGGTCGGAACCGGTGTGGAGAGACCCGGACATCCTGGGATCGGCGATCCCTGGATAACGGCGGGCCGGTGGGCGATGCTGGTCAGGTGTTGAAGATCGACCGTTCCGAACTCGCCGCCTTCCTCCGCAACCGCCGGGAGCGCCTGCGCCCGGAGGATCTGGGACTGCCCGCGAGCAGCCGCCGCCGGACCGCGGGGCTGCGCCGGGAGGAGGTCGCGATGCTGGCCGGCATGTCGGTCGACTACTACATCCGGCTGGAGCAGGCGCGGGGTCCGCAGCCGTCGGCGCAGCTGCTGACCGCTTTGTCCCGGGCGCTGCGGCTCACGAAGGACGAGCACGACCACCTGTTCCACCTGTCCGGGCTGATGCCCGAGGACGAGCGGCGGCCCCGGACCGAGCACGTCCGGCCCGCGGTGCTGCACCTGCTGGCCAAGCTCGACGACACCCCGGCGGTGGTGGTCAGCGACCGGGCCGACATCCTGGCGTGGAACGCGATGCACGCGGCGCTGATGGGCGACCCGGGGCGGCTGCCGGTCGAGCAGCGCAACATCGCGTGGCAGCACTTCTGCAACCCGGAGACGGCCGCGTACTTCCTGCCGGAGGACTTCCGGCGCACCGGGGAGAACGCGGTGGCCGATCTGCGGGTCCGGCTGGCGGCCCGGCCGGACGACGGGCGGCTGCGCGCACTGGTCGACGAGTTGCGGGAGCGCAGCGAGGTCTTCGCCGAGTTGTGGGACCGGTACGACGTCAAGCGGCGGCGCACGGACCACAAGACGGTCCTGCATCCGGTGGTCGGGCGGATCACGCTGGACTGCGAGGTGATGCTCTCCCCCGAGCACGACCAGCGGCTGATCATCCACTCCGCGCCGGTCGGCACCCCGGCTCATCAGGCCCTTGCGTTGCTGCGGGTGCTAGGGACCGAGCGGATGGCGGCCGGGGAGATCTGAGCGGTGTGTGGGGAAAAACGCCGACGTGGGCCGGGATGCGCATCCGGTAGGGTGACCGACCGGAAAAAGGCTGACAACGGCAGGAAGGGCATCCGTTGCCGAACCGCATCTGGATCAAGGCCGCGCAGATCGGGCTGGCCGCCGGGCTGATCATGCTCATCGTGGGAGTGATCGCGATGGTGCATCGTCCGGGCAAGGACGACACACCGACGTGCGACGGCCGGCCGATGCTCAAGACCGACTTGTGTATCGAGCACTTCAGCGACGGCTCCACCGAGCGCCGGAACTACGACCAGATGAAGGGCGAGTTCAAGCCGGTCGTCGCCGGTGTGATGCTGGGCGGCGGCGTGGTGCTCACCGCGGGGTCGGTGTGGGTGTGGCGGCGTAAGCGGGAGCGGCCGTTCGAGTTCGCGCCGTTCCACGTCGCCGAGGTCTCGGTGAAGGACTGAGCGGGTCGATCAGGGTTCGAGTACGGCAATCGCGCTCCACCGCTGCCTGGCCGGTTCCAGGCAGTGGTGGAGCGCGATTCGGTGCGTTAGCGCGGTAGCGCGTTAGTGCATTACTGCATCAGTGCACGAACGTTCCCAGGATCAGGATGACCACGATGGAGACGCTCGACAGGATGGTCTCCATCGCCGACCAGGACTTGAAGGTCTGCTTCACGTCCATCCCGAAGAACTCCTTGACCAGCCAGAACCCGGCGTCGTTGACGTGGGACAGGAACAGCGACCCGGAGCCGACGGCCAGCGCCAGCAGGGCGGTCGAGGTGTTGGTGCTGGTGGCCGCGATCGGGGCGATGATGCCGGAGGCGGTGACGGTGGCCACCGTCGCCGAGCCGGTGGCCAGGCGGATGCCGACCGCGATCAGCCAGGCCAGCAGCAGCAGCGACAGGTGCGAGTTGTTGGCGGCCTTGCCGATGGAGTCGGCGATGCCGGTGCCGACCAGCATCTGCTTGAACCCGCCGCCGGCGCCGATGATCAGCAGGATGCCGGCGATCGGGGGCAGTGCGGCGCCCATGATGTCGGAGGTCTTCGCGCGGGTGAAGCGGAGCACCACCGCGGCGTAGACGACGCCGACGAGCAGCGCCATGATCGGGTCGCCGATGAAGTCCATGACGCGGTGCAGCTCGGACTTGGCGTTGTCGTCGGCGACGTCGACGACGGTCTTGGCGAGCATGATGGCCACCGGCAGCAGGATCACCGACAGCGTGACCCACACCGAGGGCGTCTCGCCCTCCTCGCGCTCGGTCACGGTGTACTGCTTCGCCAGCGTCTCCGGCGGGTGCGGGTGCACGTGCTTGGCGATGAAGGTGCCGTAGAGCGGGCCGGCGATGATCGCGGTCGGGATGGCGGTGACGATGCCCAGCAGCAGCGTGGTGCCCAGGTCGGCGTGCAGGGCGCTGATGGCGACCAGGGGGCCGGGGTGCGGGGGGATCAGGCCGTGCAGGATCGACAGGCCGGCCAGGGCCGGGATGCCGATGCGCAGGATGGAGCCGCCGGTGCGCTTCCACACCAGGTAGATGATGGGGATCATCAGGACCAGGCCGACTTCGAAGAACATCGGGATGCCGACGACCATGGCGGCCAGGACCATGGCCCAGGGCGCGCGCTTCTCCCCCACGCGGTCCACGATCGCGCCGACGAGGCGGTCGGCGCCGCCGGAGTCGACCAGCAGCTTGCCGAGCATCGCGCCCAGCGCCACCACCACGCCGACGTTCCCCAGCACGCCGCCCACGCCGGTGGTCAGGGTGCTGATCAGCTTGTCGGCGGGGATGCCGCCGGCGACGCCGACGAACAGGCCGCCGACGAGCAGCGCCAGGAAGGGGTGGATCTTCGCGATGGCGGTCAGCAGCACCACCAGCGCGATGCCCAGGACCGCCACGACGATCAGCCGGGTGTCGTGCCCGGTCCAGTCGGTCTTCTGGGTCTTCGCTGCGACAGCCGCCGCGGCGGACGACAGCGTCGGGGATATGGACCCCGACACCGACCCGGATATGGATCCCACAGCCGAGGCGATCACGCGTCAGCCTCCTTCTCGTGTTCCCGTTCAGCTTCCCGATCGTGTGCCGCCTCGGCGGCTTCCAGGTGCTCGGCGCGGATCAGCTTCTCGACGATCGCCAACGGGTCCTCGTCGACCGGGACCCGCACCGGGTTCTCGTCGTCGGTCGGCGGCTCCAGGTCCGCGAACTGCGTGTCGAGCAGCGCCGGCGGGAAGAAGTGCCCGCTGCGCGCGGTGAGCCGCCGGGCCACGGTGTCGCGGTCGGCGTCCAGGTAGATGAGCCGGACCTGCGGACGCCCGGCCCGCAGCCGGTCGCGGTAGACGCGCTTGAGCGCCGAGGACGTGACCACCCCGGGGCGCCCCTTGGCGCCGGTGGCGTCGATCCACGCGCCGATGGCGTCCAGCCACGGCCACCGGTCCTCGTCGGTGAGCGGGTGGCCGGCGGCCATCTTCTCGATGTTCGCCTCCGGGTGGAAGGAGTCGGCCTCGGCGTACTCCCAGCCCAGCCGGCCGGCCAGCAACGACCCGATGGTGGTCTTGCCGCTCCCGGAGACCCCGGTGACCAGGAGGATCGGCGGCTTGTCAGGTTCCATGACGGTCAGTCTCCGTTAAATAGTATGAAGATTGAAAGGGAAGTAACGGATTCGTAATACGACGATGGCACGGGATGATGGTCGAGCACGTCGAGCCACGGGAGGAACACATGGCGGAGTTGGGTAAGGGACTGGCCGGCCAAGTCGCCGACAAACTGGGCCACGCCATCGCCGCCGGCGACCATGCTCCCGGCAGCGTTCTGCGCACGGAGGACTTGGAGGTGCGTTTCACGGTGAGCCGCACTGTGGTCCGCGAGGCGGTGCAGGCGCTGCAAGCGAAACGCATGCTGCGCAGCAGTCCCCGGGTCGGTCTGACGGTGCAGCCTGTCAGCGAGTGGCACCTCTACGACCCCGACGTGATCCGCTGGCGCCTGGCCGGCCCCTCCCGCACAGAGCTCCTGGATGAGCTGACCGAACTCCGCGCCGCCGTGGAGCCGACGGCAGCCGCCGCAGCAGCCCGACGCGGGGACCGCCAGCACCGCACCAAGCTGCTGGAATGCTCGGCCCGCATGCGCGTGGCAGCCGCATCGTCCGACCGCACCTCGTTCCTGGATGCGGACATCGACTTCCACCAGCTGATCCTGACCATGTGCGGCAATCCCCTCTTCGCCCAACTCGCGCCCGTCACCGCAGAGCTGCTGCGCGGCCGGGCCTCGCTGCGTCTGCTGCCCAGCGCGCCAGATCCGGAGGATGCCAAGCGGCATGATGCTGTCGCGGTGGCGGTTGCCTCTAGCGACCCGGATGCGGCCGAGGCTGCCATGCGGGCGGTGGTGGCGGAGTCGCTGGCGGACATTCATATGCGCTTGGATGCTCGTAAGGTTGAGTTCTGACATACGTGGGTTGATCCTGTCGGAGCCGGATCGGCGGGGTGGGCGTCTGTGTTGATTGTGGTGCGGCTTGGCGGGAGTTGCATGACAGCTGCGGTGGGTGGTTGGGCGGTTACTGTGGGGTGGAGGAAAGGGCGCTTCTCGCTCAGGTCTGCTTTGGTGGGGTGCGGGGTTGGGGTTCGTGCAGGCTTTGTTGGCCGGGCAGCGGTATGGGGATGGTTGAAAGGCTTTTTCTTACGACCTTCGGCCATGGTTGGAAGGCTTCGTTGGGGGTCGCAGTTCCGTTGCTGGCTTCGCGAGCGGTGGGGTGGGCGGCTGGCGGGGATAGATCCCGCCCACCCGCCCTGCGGGGTTGGCGACCGGGTCGCGCTCGCGGGTGAGGGTTGTTGGTCGCCGCTCGCGGTTGGCTTGCGGTCTTGTCTCGGGGTTGGCGACTGCGTCG
>JABFXP010000760.1 GCA_013361685.1 Catenulispora sp. | reverse complement strand
CTCGGCGGCGTTGACGGCCGCGGGCGGCCGACGCCGGCCTACGAAGTCATCCTTCAGGGGGACGCCGAGCGGACATGCGATACCGCGGCACTGCACCTTCGGGGCGATGCCGGCTGCGGCGCTCTCTGAGAACGTCAATGCCATGCGATGGAATAAGAGCTCTGCCATAGTCGCGGCCTGCTGCGCGGCCCTGATTGCCGGGGTGCTGCCTGCGGCCTCGGCGCAGGACGGTGAACAGCCCGGGTCCGACAGCGTCCAGATCCGCCGGACCGAGTACGGCATCCCCCACATCCTCGCGCAGGACTATTCCGGCCTCGGATACGGCTACGGATACGCCTTCGCCCAGGACAACGCCTGTGCCATGGCCGACCGGGTGCTGACGCTGCGCGGCGAGCGCTCCAGGTATCTCGGCGGCGCCGCCATGAACAACGATTCCCTGAACGGCCCGGACACCAACGCCGACAGCGACACCTACTTCCAGGCGCTCCGCCGCTCCGGCACGGTGCCGCGCATGCTCGCCCGGCCGGCGCCGTCGGGGCCGACGCCACAGCTGCGGCAGCTCGTGGACGGCTACGTCGCCGGGTTCAACCGGTATCTGAGGGAGGTCGGCGTGGCGCATTTGCCGGACCCTTCGTGCCAGGGCAAGCCGTGGGTGCAGCCGATCACCGCCGAGGACGTGTGGCTCGGCGTGCTGGATCTCGACCAGTCGGCCGGGCAGGCCGGGTTCCGGCACGAGATCGTCGGGGCCGTGCCGCCGGCAGCCGCCGGGACGACCGCGGCGGGATCGCCCGCCACGACGACGGATGCGACGGCGAAGGCGACAGCGAAGGCGACGGCGGCAGCGCTGACCCCCGCGCTGTCGGCCCGGCGGTCCGAGGACCGGGGCAGCAACGGCTGGGCCGTGGGCGCCGACGCGATCGCCGGTCACGACGGCGGCCTGCTGCTGGCCAACCCGCACCTGCCGTGGACCGGGGATTCCCGCTTCTACCAGGTGCAGCTGACCATCCCCGGAGTGCTGGACGTCTCCGGCGCCAGCTTGTACGGCACCCCGGTGGTGGAGATCGGCCACACCCGCGGGCTGGCCTGGACCCACACCGCCACCGACTCGAATCATATGAGCCTGTACCAGTTGCAGCTGGTGCCCGGCGATCCCACCAGTTACCTGGTCGACGGCCGTGCCGAGCCGATGCGGCGGCAGCAGGTGCCGGTGGAGGTGCTCGGCGCCGACGGCACCGTGTCCACGGTGACCAGGACCCTGTACTCCTCCCGTTACGGGCCCGTGCTCGCCGACGGCTGGACCGGCACGTCGGCCGTCAGCCTGCGCGATGCCAACGCCGACAACATCCGCTCGATGAACCAGTGGCTGGCGATGGGCCGCGCGCAGACCGTGCCGCAGCTGCGTGCCGCCCAGCAGACGTATCAGGGCTCTCCGTGGGTCTACACCATCGCCACCGACACCAGTGGAGCGGCGTACTTCACCGACTCCTCGGCCACGCCGCATCTCACCGACGCGCAGCTGGCGGCGTGCACGCTGGCGCCGCTGCCGGGCGACCAGGCACCGCCGCTGCTCGACGGCGCGAGCACGGCGTGCGACTGGGGCACGGACCCTGACGCGATCGGGCCCGGGCTGTTCGGGCCGGCGGCGGATCCGACGCTGCTGCGCCGGGACTACGTCGCCAACTCCAACAACAGCCCCGCCCTGGCGAACCCGGCGGCTCCGCTGACCGGCTACCCGCAGGTGTTCGGCGATGCCGGCCCGCTCGAGCCGCGCCCGCAGGAGGGCTTGGCGATGATCGCCGCCCGCATCGCCGGAACCGACGGGCTGCCCGGCCCGGCCGGGTTCACGCTGCCGGCGCTGCAACAGCTGATGTTCAGCGACGGCGACCTCACCGCCGACACCGGCGTGGCCGACGTGCTGGCGATGTGCCGGGCGCACCCGACGCTGACCGCCGGCGACGGCGCCGTCGTCGACGTCCGGCCGGCGTGCGCGGCGCTGGCCGGCTGGGACCGGCACGGCGGCGTGGACAGCCACGGGCAGGTCCTGTGGGGCTTGTTCGTCGTCGATCTGACCCGCACCCAGCCCGCCGGTACCTGGTGGCGCGTCCCGTACGACCCCCGCCAGCCGTTGACCACGCCGCGCGGGATCAACGGCGACCTGCCGAGCGTGCAGACGGTGTTCGCCGACGTGGTGCGGCTGATGGCGGCCGGAGGCGTGCCGGTGGACGCCGCGCCCGGGCAGATGCGGCGCTGGGACGGGGTGCCGCTGCCCGGCTGCTCCAGCCCGGAAGGCTGCTTCAACGTGGTGTCGGGTTCCCCCACCTCCGGGCAGAACGGCGGCATCGACGCCTCGGGACCGAACCGGGCGGTGGGCAGCAGCTTCGTGATGGCCGTGCGGATGACCGCGGCGGGGCCGAAGGCGGCGACGGTGCTGACGTACTCGGAGTCGACGAACCCGGCCTCACCGCACTACACCGATCAGAGTGAACTGTTCTCGCACAGCCAGTGGGTCACCGAGCGATTCAGCGCCGCCGAGATCGGCGCGTCGCCGGCGTTGCAGGTGACGACGTTGCATCGGTGAGGACGACGGCCGCCTGAGCTCCCGGGGCACCAGCGCCGGGGGCTCAGGCGGCATCGAAACGGTCGGCTGCGGCTACCGCCAGGCCGGCCGCCTCTGCGCGTAGTCCTCGTAGGCCTTGCCCAGGCCGATGCACGCCTCCGCGGTGGTTTCGAACAGGGCTTGAGCCTTGGGGTCGTCCACCTGGCCGATACTGCTCCGGGCCAGCTCGACGACCTGGACCAGACGCAGCTTGATCTCGGCTGCGTAGTCGTGCGCGTCCAACGCCGTGTCGTGCGGTTTGGCTGCCATGGTTCGCTCCTAACCTTCGGCCTCGCTGGCGCGATGGGGACGGAAGAACTCGGTGATGTCCTGCGCCAGCAGTTCGGGTTCTTCGTGAGCTGCGAAGTGCCCGCCGCGTGGCATCCGCGTGTATCGGGCCACGTCGTAGGTGCGCTCGGCCCAGTGGCGGGGCGGCTGGGTCAGGTCGGCGGGGAACAAGGAGACAGCGGTGGGGACCTTCACCTGCTTCACGCGCGGGGTGAGGCCCTGCGCGTACTCGTAGTAGGGGCGGAACGAGGTGGAGATGGTCTCGGTGAACCAGTAGACAGAGGCCTGCGTGAGGAGGAAGTCGTCCGTGAAGCGGGCGGACAGGTCGCCTCCGCAGTCGCTCCATGCGCGGTACTTCTCGATGAGCCAGGCGAGCAATCCGGCGGGGGAGTCGGCCAAACCCTGGGCCAGGGTGAGCGGGCGGGTGCTCTGTTGGTGTTGATAGCCGCCTTCCTGCCTCTGCCATGCCTCGACGGAGTCGAGATAGGCCTGTTCCTGAGCAGTGAGGGTCGACGGGTCGTAGTCGGCCGGAGCGGCCACGGCCATCAGATGGATGCCGACGAGAGCTTCCGGGTGCGCTTCGGCCAGCCGTGACGTGATGCCGGCGCCGAGGTCGCCGCCGTGCGCCGCGTAGCGCTCGAAGCCGAGTTCGTCGTGCATCAGCCGGTGCCAAAGGTCATGGGTCTGCTCTGTACTGCTGAGCGTCGGCCGTTGGGGTGAGAACGGGAAGCCGGGCAACGCCGGGACGATCACGGTGAACGCGTCGTCAGCCGCGCCTCCGTACCGGGTCGGAGTGGCGAGCCGCTCGGCGAGCGCGGTGAGTTCGAGGACGGAGCTGGGCCACCCGTTGGTCAGGACGATCGGCAACGCGGCCGGATGCTCGCCGTCGTAGCGGAGGTAGCGCACGGCGGTTCCGCCGAGATCGGCGGAACCGGAGGGCAGGGCGTTGACGGCGGCCTCGTGGGCGCGCCAGTCGTAGCCGTCAGCCCAGTACGTGACGAGGCGGCGGAGCTCTGCCGGCGCGGTCCCGGCCTCCCAGTCCCCGACCGGCCAGGGCTCGGCCCAGCGCGTGGCCGTCAACCGGGCGCGGAGGTCGGCGAGGTCGGCGTCGGTGACCGCGATCAGCGGTTGGCTGCTCGGCATAAGTTCTCCTCAAGAACAAGCCTACATATCAAGCGACGCGGTAGCGCTGGGAGGACGGGAAGGCCGGTGGACCTCACTTGGTGAAAACGCGCTCGGCTTCGTCGCGCCGCGTGTGCAGGTCCCAGTAGAGGGGCGCGATCTCCTCGGCCGAAGCAGTCGGTACTCCGGGCGGGTTGTCCGTGCCGATCCACGTGCCGATGGCGACGTGCCCGGCCTGGACGCCGGTCCCGGCCAGTTCCTTGTGCAGTCCGAGCACCCAGTTGCGCAGCGCGGCCTGGGCGGCGTTGAGGTTGCCGAGCATCGGCCTGGGGTCGATCGAGCCCGCGCCGTTGGTGTAGAGCAGGGTTCCCGCGCCGGCCTCGCGCATCGCGGGCAGCACGGCCCGGGTGGCGGCGACGGCCCCGAAAAGCAGCATGTCCATCGCCCACTGCATATCCGCCGGGCCGGTCTCGGACGGAGTGGTGAGCGTCGCGGACTGGATGCTCCCGGCGGGGGAGTACTCCAGGACGTCGATGCCGTCGAACCGGGCGGCGGCGTCCTTGAGCGCCCGGGTGAGCGTCTCGGGGTCGAGCACGTCCGCGGGGAACGCGGCGGCGGTGACGCCTTCGGCGCCGAGCCGGCCGGCGAGGTCGTGGAGTTTGTCGCGGTTGCGGGCGATGAGAGCGACGTCGAAGCCGTGGGAGCCGAAGGTGCGGGCGATGGCCAGGCCCATACCGGGGCCGGCTCCGACGATGGCGATAGCGGGCATCGTTGATCCTTTGCTGGGAGATCTGTTGCGGCACGTTGCGGTAAGTCGGCAAGGTGCGGCACATTGCGGAAAGGGGTTATTCAGGGGATTGGTGACCGCGATACCGCCGCGGCCGCCGGTGGCTTCAGCGCTCGTGGTCGTCCACGAAATGGTTGTCGTGGGCCTCGTGAAGCCGGTCCAGGTCTTGCTCGTTCACAGTGGCGAGCTCTGCGAAGTAGTCCTCCCTCGGCACCCCCGGCGAGAGGGCCATCAGCAGGGTGGCGGGTTCGTCGCGTTCCTTGCGGATCGCGTGGACGCCGCCCACCGCGGCATGCGCGGTGTCGCCGGGCCGCAGCGTTCGCCACGCCTGCCCGTCGAAGTAGGCGACTTCACCTTCTTCGACGATGAAGGTCTCGCTGAACGTCGTGTGGAAGTGCGGCGCCGGTCCCCGGCTGGACGGCGCCATGCGCCACCGGTAGATGCTCAGGGCCCCGCCGGTCTCCGCCGGGCTGGCGAGGACTTCGATGGTCGATCCGCCGGCGCCCAGCCGGATCGTACGCGTCTGGTGTTCTTGCCCTGGTTTCTCGGAGAACCGGGTGATCTGCTCTGTGTCGGTCATGACCCGAGTGTCAGCGCTTCGCCGCCTCGCTCGCGCTCACTTCGGCGGTGGCCTAACAATGGTGCGGTGATCCGCTACCGATTGGGCGGTGGTGCCGCGAGTGTGCGGTGGGCGATGTCGCCGATCCACGAAGTGGTCAGCCTCGCCCGGCTGTTGACCGAACCGCAGCGTCATCCCATGTTCCACCCGTGGCTGCGCCGTCGGCGTCTCTCACTGCCCGATCTGGGGGCGCTCACGGTCTTCATGGCCGACGGCGCGTACCGGCCCGACTTCCTCGACCCGTCGCCGATGTCCAGCGAGCCGACGTTCGAGGAAGGCATGGACGCCCTCCTCGCCGCGCCGGCGGACCAGACCTACGCCGAGTTGGCCGACGCGACGGTCGGACGCGGGGCGGACGTGGGCCGCCGAGTGCTCGGCGACCCCGGCCGGGCCAGGTCCGAGGCCGCCGACGCGCTGCGGCAGCTCTGGAAGGCCGTGGTGGAACCGGAATGGCCGTCCATGCGGCTGGCCTTGCGGGCCGAGATGGTGGATCGGGCGCTCCAGGTCAACCGGGAAGGGCTGCGCGCAGTCCTGCCGCGCCTGCACCCTTCCGCCGCGTGCGAAGGCGACACGATCACCGTTGAGAAGACCGTCGATGTCGACGTCGACTGTCCTGACGGCCTCATCCTCGTCCCGTCGCTGTTCATCACCGACCGGATGCAGTGCACCACCTCGGACCACTGGACGCCCGCGATCTACTACCCGGCGTCCGGGCGGTATCTCTGGGCGGCGCCTCCCACGCCCAAGTCGCTCGATCGCCTGCTGGGAACGACGCGAGCCAAGATCCTGGTCGCGCTCGCGACCCCGTTGCAGACCACTGTCGTGGCCAGGCTGGTGAGCGTCACGCCGCCGACGGCGAGCGAACATCTGGCGATCCTGCGCGACGCCGGGCTGATCGAGAGCAGCCGGGCCGGGCGCACGGCCACGCACGAGCTCACCGCGGCTGGCCGTGCGGTGCTGGAGGCGTCCGCACCGCGGCTGTGACCCGGGCGCGCTGCCAAGGCCCAAGGCCCAAGGTCAAGACCGAAG
>JABFXP010000296.1 GCA_013361685.1 Catenulispora sp. | reverse complement strand
CTGGAGCGGCTCGCCGACGCCCGGGGCGCCGCGTCCGACGACGCCGTGGAGTCCCGCGACGCCGAGGCCGTCAAGGCGCTCGCCACGGCGGTGCAGGACCGCGCCGTCCACGACGCCGAGTACCGCAAGGCCGAGCCGGAGCAGGTCGCGCTGCTGCTGGACAACGCCCGCGGCGTGGTCGCGCGCACCGAGGCCGAGATCGGCGACGCCCGGGCCGAGCTCCAGCACCTGGCCGGGCGCCTGGACACCGTCGGGGACGACCTGGCCGACCGGCAGCGGGAGGCCGAGGCCCGGCGCGACGCCGCCGACCGGGCCCACCAGGCGGTCACCGCGCGCGCCGAGGCCGTGGCACTGCTGCGGGAGACGCTGCTCCGCCGCCGGGCCGAGGCCACCGAGGCCTATCAGGGGCCGTTCAAGGAGCAGGTGGAGAAGTTCGGGCGGCTGGTGTTCGGGGCCACGTTCGGCGTCACGGTGGACGGCGACCTGCGGGTCTCGCACCGCACCCTCCACGGCCGCACCGACCCCTACGCCGAGCTCTCGACCGGAGCCCGGGAGGCGGTGGCGATGTGCGTGCGCCTGGCGTGCGCCGCGCTGGTCGGGCCGGACGGCGGCGTGCCGGTGCTGATCGACGACGCGCTCGGCGCCGCCGACCCGGGCCGGCGCCGCACTCTCGGCGCGCTCCTCGCGCACGCCGGCGACCACGGAGGCGCGGCCGCGGCACGGAATTCTTCGGGAACTCAGACGTCTTCGGGGGCCCAGATCATCGTCTTCACGTGTGATCCCGACCGCTACCGCGCGGTGGGATCGGCGCAAGTCCGCTCACTGGTCCACAATGGCGATCGTGAGAACAGCCCGGCCGCGTGAACCGCTGACGCCCAGCGAACTGCAGAAGAGGCGCGGTATGCGCCGTATGAAGACGGTCGCGACCGGATTCCTGCTCGGCGCCGCGGTCGTCTACATCACCATGCGGATCCTGCAGAACCACGGTGTCACCGGCTGGACCGGCTATGTCGAGGCGGCGGCCGAGGCGGGCATGGTCGGCGGCCTGGCCGACTGGTTCGCCGTCACCGCGCTGTTCAAGCGCCCGCTGGGCCTGCCGATCCCGCACACCGCGATCATCCCGAACCGCAAGGACCAGTTCGGCGAGGGCCTGGGCACCTTCGTCGGCGAGAACTTCCTGTCCGAGGACGTGATCCGCGGCCGGCTCTCCGCCCTCGGCATCTCCAGGCGCACCGGCCAATGGCTGACACAGCCGGAGAACGCGGCCCGGGTCACCAAGGAACTGGCCACGGCGGTGCGCGGAGTGCTGACCGTGCTGCGCGACGAGGACATCCAGAAGATCGTCGGCGAGGCCGTCACCACCCGCCTGGCCAAGGCCGACCTCGCCGCGCCGCTGGGCGGTCTGTTGGAGCGGTTCACGGCCTCCGGGGGCCACCACGAGCTGGTCGACATGCTCGTGGTGCGCGCCCACGACTGGCTGGAAGCGCACCCGGAGGCGATCGAGAAGGCGGTGTCCAGCGAGGCGCCGCTGTGGTCGCCGCGGTTCCTGGACGACGCCGTGTCCCGCCGCATCCAGCGCGAGCTGGTGAAACTGGCCGCGAACGTCCGCGACGACCAGAACCACCCGCTGCGCCGGGCCCTGGACCGGTTCCTCGCCGACTACGCGCACGAGCTGAAGACCGACCCGGAGACCGGCCTCAAGGTCGAGAAGCTGAAGACCGACCTGCTCCACCACCCCGAGCTGCAAGGCCTGGTCGGCTCGGGCTGGACCGCGATGCGCCAGGCGGTGATAGAGGCCGCCGAGGATCCGGACAGCGACTTGCAGGTCCGGGCCCGGGAAGGGTTGCAGAGTCTGGGCCGGCGCCTGGAGACCGACGTGCGGCTGCAAGAGAAGGCCGACGGCTGGATCCGCGAGGTGGCGGTGCACCTGGTGACCACTTATCGCGAGCAGATCACGTCGCTGATCACCGACACCGTCGCGGCCTGGGACGGCCCGGCCACCTCCCGCAAGATCGAACTCCAGGTGGGCCGCGACTTGCAGTTCATCCGCATCAACGGCACGGTGGTCGGCTCGCTGGCCGGGCTGGCGATCTACACGCTGGCGCAGCTGGCGTTCTGAACCCGGCCGGATCCCTGCGCCTGACCGGTGCCCCGACTTCGGCGGGCACCGCGAGCCCGGCCGGCGCGCCTCGCCTCGGCGGAATCTGCTGAGAGCAGAACGACTGGCCCGGCCACCGCGCCGCTGTCAGGGTGGAGCCATGAGACTGTTGATCATCGGCGGCAGCCGGTTCCTGGGCCGCGCCGTGGCCGAGCAGGCCCTGACAGCCGGGCATCAGGTCACCGTGTTCAACCGCGGCCGCTCCGCCCCGGACGTCGAAGGCGTCGAGTCCATCCGCGGCGACCGCGAGTCCGACGCCGACCTCCGGCGCCTGGCCGGCCACGGCCCCTGGGACGCGATCATCGACCCCAGCGGCTACGTCCCCCGCACCGTCGGCATGGCGGCCCGCGCCCTGGCGGACAGCGCCCCCGCCTACGTGTTCATGTCCACCTGCGGGGTCTTCAGCGACTGGCCGACGCGTCCGGTCGCCGACGACAGTCCGGTCTACGCATGCTCCCCGGACGCCGGTCCCGACGACGGCGACTACAGCACCCTCAAGGCCGGCTGCGAACGCGCCGTCGATCGCGACTTCCCCGGCCGCACCCTGCACCTGCGCCTCGGACTGCTGCTCGGCCCGCACGAGGACATCGGCCGCCTCCCCGCCCTGCTGCTGCGCATCGCCGACGCCGGAGCCACCCGCGACGAACGCGTCCTGGCCCCCGGCGACCCGGCCTACCGCATCCGCCCGATCGACGTCCGCGACGTGGCCCTGTTCACCCTGAACGCCCTCGAACACCGGCTTCAGGGCTCGTACCTGGTCGCCGGCACTCCCTCAGAGGCCACCGCCTACGGCGACCTCCTCCAGGCCTGCATCGACGCCACCGGCTCCCCGGCCCGCCTGGAATGGGTCGACGGCGACTTCCTCACCGCCATGAACGTCGCGATGTGGTCGGAGCTGCCCCTGTGGGCGCCAGAGGACGAACACCCCTGGGACAACGACACCAGCCGCGCCGAAGCCGCCGGCCTGCGCCTCCGTCCGCTGCGCGAGACCGTCGCGGACACCTGGGCGTGGCTCGCCGCAGACGACGGGAAGGTGCGGCGCTCCTATCAGCCGAAGCGGCCGCACGGACTGGAGCAGGACCGGGAGCGCGAGGTGCTGGCCGCCTGGGACGCGAGGTAGGCGCGCGATGCCGGGTGTCGCGCTTGACGCCGAGATCAGCTTCGAACAGTGGACCCCGGACGCGCGCTCAACGGCCGATCGGCGCGGCGCCGCCCGAACTGAGCCGGACGATGTTCGCATGCTGAGCTTGCAGGTTCCTGAGGATCGTGCTGTTCGGACCGTAGACCTGCTGCGCCGCGCCCATCACGGCGGCCAGGACGTTCGCGGCCTCGGCGTAGCGGGAGGCGCCGACCAGGGATTCGGCCCGCGCGAGGGCGGCGTCGAGGTCGAAGTCGAGACTCGGGGCGGCCGGGGCGGGTGGGGCGGGAGCCGACAGCGTGGGTCCGGCGGTCGTCGGCGCGGTCGCCGCAGTCGCCGCTACTCCGCCGCGTGACCTCGCCGCCGCACCGGTCGCGCCAACAGCACCCGCCACCACTCCCGCCAGCAGCCGCGGCGCGGGCGCCATCGGCCGCCGGAACGGCCGCCACGGATCGTGGGCGCGCTCCGGCTCGCCGTCGCCGGCCGGCAGCATCGCCGCCAGCGCCCGGTACACCTCCACCGCCCGCGGCCGGGTCTGCGGGTCCTTCGCGAGCAGCGCGAGGATCAGCGCCTCGAAAGGCTCCGGCACCTCCGGCCGGACCGCCCGCACCGGCCTCGGTGTCTCCTTCGCATGCTTCTCATACAGTGCGTAGAGCGTCGGCGCGCTGAACACCGGCTCGCCGCACAGGGCCTCGTGCAGGACACAGCCCAGCGCGTACAGGTCGCCGGCCGGGCCGGACGTGCCGGACACGGCGAGCTCCGGCGCCGTGTAGGCGGGGCTGCCCAGCATCTCGCCGGTGCGGGTCAGGCGGCTGGCATCCGGATCGAGCAGGCCCGCGATGCCCAGGTCGAGCAGCACCGCCGTGCCGTCGGGGCGCAGCATCACGTTCGCCGGCTTCAGGTCGCGGTGCACCACCGGCAGAGCGTGCAGGGTGGTCAGCACCGACGCGATCTGCGTGCCCAGCGCCACCGCCTGCGCCCACGGCACCGGCTCGGTCTCCACCAGCCAGTCGGCCAGCCGCACACCCTCGATGTACTGCATGACCAGGAACAGCTCGCCGCCGGTCTGGTCCGGGTCGCGCCCGGCGTCGTGGATCGCCACCACCCCCGGGTGGTCGACGCGCGCCAACGCGCGGCACTCGCGCACGAACCGCTTGGTCAGCATCTCCCGGTCGCCGAACAGCGCGGCCCGTTCAGCCCGGATCAGCTTCACCGCGGTGTCCCGCTCCAGCCGCTGGTCCCACGCCCGCCACACCTCGCCCATGCCGCCGTGGCCGAGCGGGGCGTCCAAGCGGTAGCGGCCGGCGATGACGCGGCCGGGCGCCCCGGTCACGGCTCCTCGCGGCGGCCGAGGATCCCGCGCAGCTCCCGCAGTCCGGCCTGGACCTCCTCGGGGCTGACATACGTGTCGCCCCGGGGGCCGATCGGCTGGGTCGGCTGCGTCGGCTCGCCGGCGAAGCCCTGAGGGGCCTGATAAGGCTGCTGAGCCGGGTAATACGGCGCCCGGACGCGGGTCGCGAGGCAGTAGTGCACGGTCGGGGCGGCCATCAGCGTGAAGAAGCACAGCACGCCGGGCCAGGTGGCGGTCGACGTCGTGTCCGCCTGGGGCTTGGACGTCGCGATGTCGATCCAGATCCCGGCGACCATCCCGGCGACGATCCCCCCGAACGTCAGCCACGCCCGCGTCGTCTGCCGCACGATCGCCAGCCGCAGCGACGGCACCCAGCACAGGAAGCCGATCGACCACACCGGGAACGACGCCCACAGCACCCGCGTGATCCGCTGGGCCGGGGTACGCCGCGGCGGCGAGGAAAGCATGGGGGAGGGCGGCGGGGAGGACGGCGGGATCATGGTGCGGCCACATTATCGGCCCGGCCCAGACGCGTGAAAGTCTTAGGGCCTTGCCACTTCGCAGGCAGCGCAGAGCCCTGATCCACCGGGCCCGCACACCCGGTCGCCGGGTCCTCAGCCCGGCGCGACGGTGCCCTCCGCCAGCGCGTCGGTCAGCCCCTGGACCAGCCGCTCGCCGGTTCTCGCCGCGACCTGCAACGCGTCGCCGAACTCCGCCAGGGCACGGAAGGCCTGGCCGTACTCGGCCTGCCGCTCCAGCGGCAGCCGGGGCAGCGGAGCCTTGCGCACATCCATCCGGCTGCTGGTCGAGGCGTGGCTCAGCGCCTGCCGCGCCGCACTGTCGCTGCGCAGGAACCCGGCCACGAACCACGGATCGAGCCGCTCCGGATCCACCCGCACCACCCCGACCCCCCGCCCCGCGGCCGCCCCGGCCTCCGGCGCCCCGGCGGCCAGCACCCGCGCCTGCCCGGTCTGACCGCCCAGCACCGGCACCACGACGTCGCCCGCCCGCAGCGGATCCTCGGCACCGGGCAGCGTGAGCCAGCCGGCGCGCGCCAGGTCGCCGACGGTGGTGGCGGGCCACGGCGGGCGGGTGTCCCCGGCCGTTCCATCGGCCGCCCCCACCGCCGGAATCAGCTCTCCCAGCCGCGCGATCGCCGCCTGCACCGCCGCCCGCTGCTCCAGCAGATGCCCGCGGCCCAAGCCGGTGTCCAGCCGCGGCACGTGCCGCCCCGGGCTGAGATCGACCGTGTCGTCCAGCAGCCCGATGACCGGCAGCACCGCGCTCACGCCGGGCTCGCCGGTGTAGTCGGGGTCGTGCAGGAAGGCGTCCCAGCCTGCTTCGATCAGCCGCACCGTTCCGGCATCCGGCGTCTGCTCGCCCCGTCCGGCATCGCCCTGGTCCACGAACAGCACCCGGCCCGGCGCCTCGCCTGTGGGGCGTCGCAGCACCCACAGATGCAGCGAGATCCCATACGGGGCCGAGCTCCCCACCGGCAGCGCCACCACCGCCTGCACCGCGCCGCGCCGCAGCAGTTCCGCGCGGATCCGCCGTCCCGTCCGGCGCCCCGCGACCGCCGGGGGCAGCACGAGCGCCGCGATCCCGCCGGGCCGCAGCCGGGCCAGCGCGTGCTGCACCCACGCCAGCTCCGATTCGCCGCGCGGCGGCATCCCGTATTCGAACCGCGGATCGTAGGAGAGCTCGTCGTAGCCCCACTCCCGCTGCGCCGACGGCGGCTGCGACAGCACCACGTCCGCCGCCACCCCCTCGGCGTGCGCGCCCAGCAGCGCGTCCCGGACG
>JABFXP010000465.1 GCA_013361685.1 Catenulispora sp. | reverse complement strand
AGTCCGTCGAAGATGATCGCGAGATAGCGTCGCCACAGGTCCGGCGAGGCGTCGGGGACGTAGCCGGTGACGTGGTTCGGTGCGCACATGAGCAGTAGGACGTCTGTGCCGGTGACGTCGTTGCGCAGGGCGCCGTGGTCGCGGGCGCGGGCCACCAGGTCGTCGATGATTTGGTACATCTTGGTGCGCGCCTCGACGACGGCTGGCAGGGTGTCGCGGGCCTCCTGGAGGAATGACAGGTCCTGCTGCTGGCGCTGTTGTGCGGCGGCGGTGAGGAACTCCAGTAGCGCGGCGCCGGGGTCCTCGGCTTTCAGTAGCTCTTCGCCGAGTGTGCCGAGTACCTCCAGGCGGTCCAGGACGATGGCCGCGATCAGGTCGTCCTTGGTGGGGAAGTGTCGGAAGACGGTGCCCTTGCCCACTCCGGCGCGGCGTGCGATGTCCGCGACCGAGGCCTCCAGGCCGTGCTCCGCGAACTCGCTGGCGGCGGCGGCGAGGAGTAGTGCGCGGTTGCGGGCGGCGTCGGCGCGGAGGGGGCGGGGCGGGGTCACGGGCGCAGCCTAACAAGTTGACCGGGCGGTCCGCTTATCGCTAGCCTCCTGGCCGGGGCGGAACCTGACCGCCCGGTCCGTTTCTGGAGGGGTAATGGGCGTGAAGCAGGGTTCGATGAAGGCTGTCGTCGCGGCGGGTTACGGGCCGCCGGAGGACTACATGGTGGCTGAGGTGCCGATTCCGGTCCCCGGGCCGGGGCAGATCCAGGTGCGGATCGCCGCTGCGGGGGTCAACCCGGCTGACGTGCGGCTGCCGAGTGGGGAGCTCGGGGATGCGGTGCGGCTGACGTTTCCGCATGTCCCGGGGAACGACTTCGCCGGGACGATTACCGGGGTCGGGGATGGGGTGACCGAGTACGGCGTCGGTGACGAGGTGTTCGGGCTCGCCGTGCCGAGGGTGCTGCGGGCGATGTCCGGCAAGCGGCCTTCGGTGGGGACCGGTTCGCTCGCGGAGTACGCGGTGGTCGAGGCGGACACGCCGATGGTCGCGCACCGGCCGGCTGGTCTGCCGGCCGAGACTGCGGCGGCGTTGGCGACCACCGGGGTGACGGCGCGGGCGATCATGGCGACGGCGTGTGTTGAGGCGGGGGAGCGGGTGCTCGTGGTCGGGGCGACTGGTGGTGTGGGTACGGTGCTGGTGCCGTTGCTCGCGGCGGCCGGCGCGTATGTCATCGCCACGGCCACGGCTGAGGACGGCGACCTGATGCGGGAGCTCGGGGCGGCGGAGGTCATTGGGTATCAGGAGTCTGAGTACCCGGGCGGGGTTGATGTGGCCGTGAACCTGACTTTGCCGGGTGACGCGCTGGCTTCGGTCGCCGCGACGCTGCGCCCCGGTGGGCGGCTGCTGGGGATCACGTTCCCGGCGCCGACGGCGGAGACGACCGGGCGTGAGGACGTTGCGCTGCATCTCGTGTTCGACATGAACGCCGAGCTCGGTGGTATGCGCGAGGTGGGGGAGGCGGCGGTTCGTGGTGAGCTGCGGGCCACGATCGGACGGCGGTATCGGCTGGAGGACGGCGGGCAGGCGTGCGTCGACTTCTTGCGGAAGCACACGAGCGGGAAGTTGGTCGTGACGGTGCCGTAGGGCGGGTGCCATGACGGCAGGGACCGCCGCCCCGAGGGGCGGCGGTCGCAGCGTGCCTATCAGGCCACTGTTACGTGGAAGATCTGGTTGTCGCTGTTGTGTGGTGTGCTGTCCTTGTCGCCTCCGTTCGACGTCGCCATCCACATCCCGCCGTCCGGTGCGGGTTCGACGGTCCGCAGCCGGCCGTAGGTGCCGACGAAGAACTGCTGCACGTTCGTCAGGCTGCTGCCGTTGATCTGCTCGCGGTACAGGCGCGTGCCGCGCTGGCAGGCCACATACAGGAAGTCGCGGATGATCGTGATGCCGCTGCACGAGCCCTCGGCCACCGGGTAGGTGTGCTTCGGTGCGATGAAGCCGGTGGTGCCGCAGGTTCCTGATGTGCCTTCGCAGGAGGGCCAGCCGTAGTTGCCGCCCTTCACGATCAGGTTCGTCTCGTCCATGATGCTGTTGCCGAACTCCTGCTCCCACAGCCTGCCCTGGGAGTCGAAGGCCAGCCCTTGTACGTTCCGGTGCCCGTAGCTCCACACGGCGTTGTGGAACGGGTTGTCCGAGGGGATCGTGCCGTCGGGGTTGATGCGCAGCACCTTGCCGTTGAGGCTGCTCGTGTTCTGGGCGTTGGCGCCGTTCTGGGCGTCGCCGGTGCCGGCGAACAGGTACTTGCCGTCGGGGCTGAACCGCAGCCGGCCTCCGTTGTGGTACTTGTTGCGCTGGATGCCGGTCAGCAGGATCTGCTCGGTGCCGGTCTGCAGGGTGTCGGCGGTCGGGTCGTACTTGATGCGGACGATGCGGTTGTCGGTGGGTGAAGTGTGCATGATGTAGAGCCAGTGGTCGGTGGCGAAGGTCGCCGGGTTGAGCTCCAGGCCGGTCAGGCCGCCTTCGCCGTCGGTGCTCTGTACGTTCGGCACCGTGCCGATGCTCTTTTTGGTGCCGGTCTTCGGGTCCAGGTGCACGATGTCGTGCGCGTCCCGCTCGTTGAACAGGATCGTGCCGTCCGGCAGCGTGACCAGGCCCCAGACCACGTCGTCGTCGGTGCCGACCTGCTTGGCGGTGCAGACCCCCTGTGAGGGGGAGCAGCTGCTCGCCGGCGGGGTCGTGACGTCCAGGATCGGCGTGCTGCCCGCGCTCTCGTTGGCGTTGCCGTCGTAGGCGGTGACCTGGAAGTGGTACGTCGTGTTCGGCGTGAGGCCGTCCACTTGAGTGCCGGTGGCGGTGGCGTCCGCCGCGCCGACTTTGGTGCGGGTGCCGTTCACCACGTTGTAGACGCGGTATCCGGCCACAGCGACGTTGTCGGTCGAGGCCGTCCATGCCAGGGTGACGCTGCTGCTCGTGACCGCGGTCGAGTGCACGCTCCCCGGCACTGTCGGCGGTGTGGTGTCGCTGGATGGCGGCGTTGTGACGGACAGTGTGCCGGAGGGCTGCCCCACGTTGCCCGCCGCGTCGCGGGCGTTGACGTAGAAGCCGTAGGCGACGTTCGGGCTCAGCGAGCCGCAGGTGGCTGTCAGAGTGCTGCCGCTGACTTGTGCGCACAGCTGGCCGTCGTGGTAGACGTCGTACCCGGTGACGCCGACGTTGTCGGTGGCGGCGGTCCAGGCGACGGTGACGCTGTTCGAGGTGTCCGACACCAGCGTCGGTGTGCCTGGGACGCCGGGCGGTGTGGTGTCGGTGCCGGTCGTGCCGTAGACGCCGAGTTCCTGGAGCGAGTAGCCGTGGGTGGCGTCGCTGCGGCAGCGTTTGGTCCCGTACATCCGCACGTAGCGGCCGGTGCCGTCGAGTGCGGTCAGGTCTTCGACGCCGCCCTTGCCCGCTGTGGTGGCGTAGAGCTTCGTCCAGGTCTTGTGGTCGGCCGAGACGTCGAGCTCATAGGCGGTGGCGCAGGACAGGTCCCATTGCAGCCGGACCCGGCTGACGTGTGCGGTGGCGCCGAGGTCGACGTAGATCCACTGTGGATCGACGCCGGCGGCGCTGGCCCAGCGGGTGGTGGAGTCGTTGTCGTCGACGTTGGCGGGGCCGCAGCAGCCGCCGGAGGAGGAGGCTGTGGCCGGCTTGTTCAGGGACAGAAGGCTGTCGGCGGTGATGGCTGGAGCCTGAGCCACTCCAGCCGGGGCCGCCGCGCAGTTCTGCGTGGACCCGCTCTTCGACACGCGCAGCGAGCCGCCGGATGTGTTCTGGCTGTTGCTGACGCAGTATCCGGCGATGTTCTGGAACCCGATGTCATACGGACTGGAGCTGCTGCTCTGCGCTGTCAGGCCGTCGAACCGGATGTCGCTGCCCGCGTTGGCGATGATCGCCGGCCGTCCGTCGCCGGTGCCCAGCTTCACCGAGCTGCCGCTGAAGTGGATGCCGGAGACGTTATGCAGGTACCAGCCGTACGCCGGCCGCGTACCGATGCTGTTCGGGTTGTAGTCCGTCGCGCTGTTGCTCGGAACGCCGGTCGACATGGTGCCGTTTCCGCCGGGCACCTTGAGATCGACGTTGGTGAACGTCTCGTCGCTGACCTGGTGTGAGCTGTCCGCTCCCCAGATCGTCGGACTGTAGGCGGTGTTCGCGACCCCGGTTCCGGTGACGTTCTCATACGTCACGTTGCTGATATGCCCGACGCCCGGACTGCCCCCGCATCGTTTTCTGGTTCCGATCTTTTGCATGATCGGCGAGTGCACGCCGCTCATCGTCACGTCCTTGTAGTGCACGTCGGAGATGTCGGCGCCGTCCATGCTGACCATGCCCAGTCCCGATTTTCCGGCGCCCAGGATCGTGATCTCCTGGAACTGGTAGTCGGTGAAGGACCCGCAGGTCTCCGATCCGAACATCAGAGCATTGCAACAGGCGGCCTTCAGTGTGGCGTGCGTGACGGTGACGTGGCCGCTCGGCAGTGTCGCGCCGAGGGCGTAGTCGCTCTTGAACACCAGCGCGTCGTCGTTGGACGAGATGTTCACGTTCGTGATCGTCACGTGCGTGGTGGAGATGATGTTCCACCCGTCGCGGTCGCCGGAGGTGGCGATGGTCAGGTGGTCCGACACCACGCCGTCGCAGCCGTTGATCAGCGCGCCGAAGTGGCCGCCGCGTGCCAGGGTGATCCCGCTGAGCGTGAGGTCGGTGCAGCGGGTCAGCGAAAGGATCTTGTCGGCCTGGCCGGCGCCGGGGTTGCCGGTGGCCAGGTTCCCGTCGCCGTCGATGGTCCCGGAGCCGGTGAAGGCGATGTTGGAGACCTTGTCGCCGAAGAACATGGCGTCGTGGAAGTGGCTGTGGCCGTAGTCCTGGTACTGCGAGTAGGGGTTGGACTCGGCCGCGTCGTACTTCTTCGCGCTGGAGCCGAGGATCTTCGAGCCGGCGTCCAGCTGGATGGTGACGTTGCTCTTGAGGTGGATGGTGTTCGCGGACTTGTAGCTGCCGGACGGGAACTCCACGACCCCGCCGCCCGCGGCGTTCGCCGCGGTGACCGCCTTGTTGACGGCCGGGGAGTCGTTGGTGGAGCCGTCGCCCTTGGCGCCGTAGTCCTTGACGTTGAAGACCTGGACCGTGGTCTTCGCGGCCGGGGCGGCGAGCGCGCTGCTCTGGGCGCTCGCCAGCGCGATGGTGGCGACGACGGCCGCGAGGCGGCCGGCGTGGCGTAGGAGCGCATACTTTCTCACGGCTCTGAGTGAAGCGGACATCGGATCGACCAGCAATGGTTAAGAGTCTTTACTCATGGCAAAATCGATGAAAAGCTCTGTAACGGAGGCCTCTGAGGGATCATTCATCAGAGGTCTGCGCATAGTGCGCCGACTTCGTCATATATGAGACACGGCGGAGGCTGCCGGGCTCGCGGCGGATGACAATCCGGGGCGCTGTCTCGTCATAGATGGGAGAGCGTCGGGTACCCGGCGGCGAACGGAAGGGAATGACGACCATGACTACGCAGCGTGAAGCGGACGAGGCCGAGATCAAGCAGCTGATCGAGGGGATCGCGGAGGCGATCCGGGCCAAGGACCTCGACGGATTCCGGCGGATCTACGCCGAGGACGTGGTGTCGTTCGATGTGGAGCCGCCGCTCCAGCACCTCGGGATCGAGGCGAAGCTGAAGAACTGGGAGCGGGTGTTCACCGTGTTCAAGGAGGTCGACTACGACCTGCGCGACCTGGTCCTGACCGTCGGCGACGAGGTGGCGTTCAGCCACGCCTTCGGCCGCCTGCACGGCCGGCTGGCGAACGGGGTCGAGACCGACGGCATGTGGGTCCGGGCCACCCTGGGCCTGCAGAAGCGCGATGGCCGCTGGATCGTCGTCCACGACCAGGCCTCGGTGCCGTTCGACGTGGTCAGCGGCCAGGGCGTGGCCGATCTGGAGCCCTGAGGCCCGGGCCGGCGCCGAACCCGTTTGACGGCACCGGAATCCCGGTGGGCCGGACGGGTTCGGCGGCGATGCGGCAGACTTCCTAGCCGGCGTGGCGGTGTGACGTGGGCGGGTCCAGGATGTTCCGCCCGAACACTATTCTGCGTCCATGACCGATGCCACGGAACAGCCTCTGCTCTTCCTTGATGTCGACGGACCCCTCCTGCCGTTCGGAGGACCGGAGGACATCCTGCCCTGGGACTGCGAACCAGACCCGGACCCGGAGCGGATACGCCCCGAGCTCGGTGAGAAGCTCACCCGGCTCCCCTGCCGCCTGGTCTGGGCCACGGGCTGGCGCGACCGGGCGAATACCGAGCTGGCTCCCTACATCGGCCTCCCACAACTGCCGTTCATCGACTGGCGGCAATACTCGTTCGCAGAGTTGGATGACGACCGGCTCGGACTCTGCTGGAAGACGCGTGCGGTGGTTCAGTGGGCCGCGGGCCGGCCGTTCGCCTGGGTCGACGACGAGATCACCGACGCCGATCTGGAATGGGTCGCGGCGAACCACCACGCTCCGGCGCTCGTCCACCCCATAGCGGAGCATGTGGGCCTCACCGACGCCGACTTCGAGACCCTCGACGCGTGGTTCCGCGCACTGTGACCAGGCCGTCCCGCCTTGCCCCATAGTCGCTACTACGGGACTAGCCCGGAGTCTGACCCTGACCCTTCAGCGGCAGCATCAGATACCGGAAGTCGTCCTGCGCCGGCTCCTCCAGGGACTCGCGGGCCATGAGCACCGCGGGCTTTCCCGGGACGGTGAACGACAGCTGCGCGTACCGCGTGTCGATCGCGCGCAGCCCGTCGAGCAGGTATGTCGGGTTGAACGACACCGTGATGTCGTCGCCTTCGAGCACTGCCTCCAGCGACTCCGAGGAGTTGGCCTCGTCGCCGGCGCCCGCTTCCAGGACGACCTCGCCTTGCGTGAAGGCGAGCTTGATCGGCGAGGTGCGCTCCGCCACCAGCGACACCCGCTTGGCGGCCTCCAGGAACGGCGCGGTCTCCACGGTCGCGGCGATGGTGTACTCGTCCGGGAACAGCGCGCGGTACTTCACGAACTCGCCGGACAGCAGCCGGGAGGTCATGCGCCGCGTGCCCTTGCCGCCGGCCGCCACGCTCTCCCCGGACTCGAAGCCGACCAGGCCCTCGCCGTCGGTGAGCGTGGACAGCGCGACGGTGACCTGGTCGCGGCCGGTGAGCGCCCGCGCGGTGTCGGCGAACACCTTCGCCGGGATCAGCGCGGTGGCCGACATGTCCGGATGCTCGGGCTTCCACGGCAGCTCCCGGTAGGAGAGCCGGAACCGGTCGGTGGCCACCAGCGTCAGTGTGCCGCCTTCGATCTCGACCCGCATGCCGGTCAGCATCGGGATGGTGTCGTCGCGTCCGGCGGCGGTGGCGACCTGCGCCACCGCTGTGGCGAGTCCGGCGGCCGCGATCTCGCCGGTGGCCGCCGGCAGGTCCGGCAGCGCCGGGTAGTCCTGCACCGGCAGGGTCTGCAGATTGAACCTGGAGGAGCCGCAGACCAGCATCAGCTTCGAGCCCTCGGTGCTGAGCTCCACCGTCCGGTTCGGCAGCGACTTGGCGATGTCGGCCAGCAGCTTGCCGTGGACCAGGCCCCGGCCGGGTTCTGTGACGTCGGCGGCGATCTCGGCCCGCGAGGACACCTCGTAGTCGAAGCCGGAGATCGTCACCGCGCCGTCGACCGCCTCCAGGAGCAGTCCGGCCAGGACCGGCGCGGCCGGCCGGCCCGGCAGCGACCGCGCGGTCCACGCCACCGCTTCGGAAAACACGTCTCGCTCGACCTGGAACCGCACACCAAGCTCCTTATTCCCTGCCGCATCACTGCCGCACCGCATGACGAAGGACTCTGACGCGGCCGGTCAGGGCGGCCAGAGTCGGCGCCCCATCATGCCGACCGGCACTGACAAGCGTGGGGGAGGCGCGCGGAGGAGTCGATCGTCCGGGGAACCCTCACTCCGGCTCGGCGCCGAAGCGGCCGAAGGCCAGGGTGCCGACCGCGCGCCAGTCGATCTTGACCGGGGTCGGCACCGCGCCGGGCCGGTCGCGGGGCACGCGGACCCGCAGCACCGAGGGCCGGATCGCGCAGACCACCGGCGTGTCCAGCTGGAGCGCCTCGCCGTCCAGGGCGACGGGGATGGTGGTGGCGTCGGCGTCGACCCGCACCTCGTGCGCCGTCCGGACGGTGACCGCGCGGGAGGAGGCGCCCAGCATGGCGAGTTCCGCCGCGCCGAGGGAGCCCTCGATGTGCACGGCCACCACGCCGAGCAGGCCCCGGTCCAGGCGCGGGCGGCGGCCCCCGCCCAGGGTCTCGGTCTCGGCGTAGGGGTTGTTGGTCACAAGTAGTACCTGCGGCTGCTTCAGCTGGTCGCCGTCGGACTGGGCGCGCAACGCCGGGCCCTCCCCGTCGTCGGCCAGCAGATCGGGAAGCTGGTTCAACATGGTCCCGGACTTGGAGTTCCGGTACTCCTCGCTCTGGACGATCTGCGCGTAGGCGCCGAACGAGGCCGTGTTGACGAACGGGCGCCCGCCGGCCACGCCCAGGTCGACGCGCAGCTCCACGCCGTCGCGCAGCGCGTCCAGGCCGGCCGCCGGGTCGTCGCGGTCCAGCCCGAGGTCCATCGCGAAGTGGTTGCGCGTCCCGGCCGAGAGCACCAGGAACGGCAGCCGGTGCTCGGCCGCGACCGCCGCCACGAGGGCCTGCGTGCCGTCGCCGCCGGCCACCCCGAGCAGGTCGGCGCCGTCCCGTACGGCGGCCCGGGCCAGCTCCGCGACGTCCTGGGGCTGCGAGACGTCCAGCAGGACGACCTTCGCGCCCAGCGCCTCGGCCTTCTCGACCAGGTGGAAACGCCCGACTTTCCCGTCACCGGACTTCGGATTCATGATCAGCACCGGCCGCTGGACCGGTGCCGCCGGGACGCCTCGGGTCGTGGCGGCGCGGGCGGCCGCTGCTTTGCGCAACGCCGCGCGGGCGGCCAGCAGCGCGAGGATCCAGAGCGCCGTCACGACCATGCCGTCGAACCACACACCGTCCCGCGTGAACAGCACGATCATCAGCACCGGCGCCGCGATCGCCAGCGCCGCCCCGATCCACCGCAGCGGCCCGCGCCGGGAGACGATCCACCAGCCGCCGATCGCCGCCAGGACCAGCGTGGCCGCGCCGATGAGCAGGAGCCGCGCCCCGTCGTAGAGGAGGACGACGGTCAGCAGGTAGATGACGGACGCCGCCGCGCACACCACGGCCAGCTGCGCCAGGGCGCGGGCGCGCCGGTCGTCGCGGGTGTCGGCGGGGTCCATGGGGACCAGGATGGGACCGGGGGTGGTGTCACGCGCGTTGAGCTGGCCATCCGGGGCTGGTGGGGCGGGCGGCGCGGCATCCGACGCGGTGCGGTGCCCCGGCCTGGCACTCGGCGCGGTGATCGACACGGCGACCGGCCGCCAGACCGCCAGACCGCCAGACCGCCCGGCCGCCCGGCGCGGCACTCGGTGCGGCATCCGAGACGGCGCCCGGAGCGGAGCACTCGCCGGCTGCTTCAACGTCTTCCCGGCCGCGTGACGTGCGCCCATACTGGAACGTCGTGGAGCAGAGCCGATCGCGGACCCTGGACCAGGAGCTGGCGCGGGCGTTGCGGACCGGCCCGTTCTCGGCGGTCCTGCACCTGGCCATCGAGGCCAGCGGGCTGACGCTCGACGAGGTGCGGACCCGCCTGGTCGGGCAGGGCGTCAACGTCTCGATGGCCACGCTGAGCTACTGGCGGCGCGGGCGCAGCCGGCCGGAGCGGCCGGAGTCGCTGCGGGTCGTCCACGTGCTCGAAGGGATTCTGGATCTGCCCGCCGACGGCCTGACCTCGCAGCTCGGCCCGCGCCGGCCGCGCGGCAGGTGGCTGGCGCGGCCGGTGGGGACCATGGACCCGACGGCGGCGTTCGGCGGCGGCCCCGGGCTCGGCGAACTCCTCGACGAAGTCGGCACGCCGGTCCACAACGGCATGTCGCGGCTGGCGATCCACGACACCTACCTGGTCGGCGCCGCGCGGGAGGAGCTGGCCGTCAGCACCCGGATGATCGTGCGCTCGCACGTGGAGCGGGCCAGCCGGCTGCCGGTGATGTACCGCCAGTACGAGCCGGACGGCCGCCCGCCGCCGGTCGTGCGCGCCGTGCGGGGCTGCCGGGTCGGGCGGCTGCGCGCCGACCCGGCCAGCGGCTTCCTGGTCGGCGAGGTCGTGCTCGACCGGGTGCTCGGCGTCGGCGAGACGGCGGTCGTGGAGTGGGAGGCCACCGGAGTGTCGCAGCCCGGCGTGGACACCGACTTCTACCACCGCGTCTTCCCCACGCATGTCGGCGAGTACCTGCTCCAGGTGCAGTTCGCGGCCGAGGCCTTCCCGGCACGCTGCTTCAGCTACACGCGCCGCACCGAGACCGCGCCGGACCGGACCACGCAGGACGTGTGGGTCGGCACCACCGGGCTGGCGCACGTCGTCGCCCTCGACGTCCAGCCGGGCCTGGTCGGCCTGCGCTGGGAATGGGCATGACGGACCACCCCCGGGCGCGTCCCCGGGACCGGTGGTCCCGAGGACGCGCGAGGCGGATATCAGAGTCCGTGAACCCGAGCGATCAGGGTTTTTAGATCAGAACCCGTACACCTGATAGCCGAACGTGGTGGAGCCAGAGCCGCCGCCGGAGTCGGTGGCGGTGACCCTCACCGTGTAGGACCCGCCGACAGTCGGCACACCGCTGATGCGTCCGCTTGAACTGATCTGCACACCCGGCGGCAGACCGGTCGCGCTGAAGGTGACCGGCAGGCCCTTGCTGTCCGTGGCCTGCATCTGCACCGTCGCGCCGAACAGGTTGATGTAGCCGAACTGGTTGCCGGGGTTGGCGACGGTGACCGTTCCGCCGCCGCCGGAGCCGTTGACGGTCAGCGAGTACGTCGCCGAGTGGCTGGTGGTCCCGGCGGTGCCGGTGACCGTCACCGGGTACGTGCCCGCCGGCGTCGTGGCCGAGGTGGAGACGGTCAGCGTGGCGGAGGCGCCGGAGGTGACCGACGCCGGGGTGAAGCCGGCGCTCGCCCCGGACGGCAGACCGCTGGCCGACAACTGCACCGTGACCGCCGAGCCCGAGGTCACGGACGTCGACACCGTCGCCGACACCGCCTGGCCCGGGTTCACGCTGCCGGAGGCCGGGCTGAGCGCCACCGAGAAGTCGTCGGTCGGCGGCGGCGGGGTGGTGCCCTTGACGAAGCCCGCGGTGCCGTTCGGCGTGCCCAGGCCGGTCGGGCCGTCCCAGCCGCTGCCCGCATCGCAGATCACGGTGCCGCACGAGCCGTTGCTGCCGGAGGTGACGTCGTTGAAGCCGGAGGCGTTGCCGTAGGGGTAGGCGACGGCGTTGTCGCCCGAGGCGGCCGCGCCGGCCAGCGCCCAGATCGAGGTGATGATCGGCGTCGACAGCGACGTGCCGCCGTACTGCGCCCAGCCGGACTGGCCGTAGCTGTCGTAGATGGCGATGCCGGTGTTCGGATCGCCGACCGCCGCCACGTCGGACGTCGCCCGCTTCGCGCAGGACGTGCTCACGCCCTGCTGGAACGCCGGCTTGGCGAACAGCGACGAGCAGCCCGAGCCGCCCTTGCTCCACGCCGACTCCGACCAGCCGCGCGAGGACGAGGACTTGGTCAGCGAGGTGCCGCCGATCGCCACCACCGAGGGGAACGTCGCCGGGAACTGCGCGCTGCTGCCCGACATGCTGCCGTTGTCGCCGGTCGCGGCTGTGATGACGACGCCGGCGTGGTTGTAGTGGCCGTCCAGGCCGGTGGTGAAGTCGCTCTCGGCGTCGGAGTAGCTGTTCGACACGAACTTCGCGCCGAGCTGCACCGCGCGGTCCACCGCCGCCGCCAGGTTGCCGTCGTCGTTGGAGTCGGCCTCGACCAGCAGGATCTTGCAGCCCGGACAGGTCGCGCTGACCGCGTCCAGGTCGAGTGAGATCTCGGTGCCCCAGCCGGAGTCACCGGTGGGGTAGTTGGACCCGCCGTTCTGGTCCACCTTGGTGAAGCAGCCGTTCGCGGTGGTGCACGGGCTCAGCCCGTACTGGGACCGGTAGGTCTTCAAGTCCGACTCGGCGTTGGGATCGTCGTAGGCGTCGACGATCGCCACCGTCTGCCCGTTCCCCGGGTTCGATCCCAGCTTGTAGGCCGACTGGATGTCGCCGGGGCCGTAGCCGCTGGGGGAGGCCGGGGACGCCGCCGGGTTCGCGTACTGGATGGCATTGCAGTGCGCGTGCCCGGCCGGGGCCGTCGCGCAGCCCGCGGCCACCAGCGTAGGCATGCCGGCCGCCGACGCCGGCGCCGCGGAGAGTGCGCCCGCGATGAGTGCGGCCACCGCCGCGAAGCCTGCTAGGGGTATTCGTCTCACTGCCACTCCTGTCATGAGGGGAGCACCGCGTGGGGCGGTGTGGGCCCGATGGCTCGCAGCAGACAGTCGTGGGTCGGAGGGGTCCCCGGACAGAGCGGTTCACAGCCGGAGTGATGTCAGGGCGGGAAAACTGTGAAGAGGGTTGAAATCAGGCCTCGTACGCCTTGGCCTGGGTCTCGTAGAGCTCCGCGTACCGGCCGCCGGAGGCGAGCAGCTCCCGGTGGCTCCCGGACTCCACGATCCCGCCGTCGGCGATGACGATGACGTGGTCGGCCATGCTGACCGTGGAGAAGCGGTGCGACACCAGGACCGTCACCGCGCCGGTGCGCACGGCGGCCTCGCGGGCGTGCCGCGCGAAGTTCTCGAACAGGTCGTGCTCGGCCTGCGGATCGAGCGCCGCCGTCGGCTCGTCGAGGATCAGCAGCAGCGGAGCCGTCCGCATCATGCCGCGCGCCAGCGCGAGCCGCTGCCACTGGCCGCCGGACAGATCGACGCCGCCGAACAACGTCCCGAGCTGCGTGTCCACACCCTCCGGCAACCCGGCGACCAGATCCCCGGCCCCCGCGGAACCGACCGCGCGACGCACAGCCGCGGGATCATCGAGGGCTGACAGGTCACCGACGCCGACAGTCTCCCGGACAAGGAGGTGCAGCCGGGCGAAGTCCTGGAACACACCGCACGAGGCAGCCGCCCACGAACCGGGATCGATGCCGGTCAGCGGCTGTCCGTCCACCAGGATCCGCCCCGCCGTCGGCCGGTACAAGCCGGTCAGCAGCTTGACCATGGTCGATTTGCCCGCGCCGTTGATACCGACCAGGCCGACGATCGAACCGGCGGGCAGGTGCGCGCTGACGGAGCGCAGCACCGGGGTCTCGCTGCCGGGATAGCCGAACGTCACGTCCTCCAGCGTGATGCCGTCGGTGAGGCGGTCGGGCGCGGGAGCCGTACCGTCCCCGACCCCGTCGCGCGCGTAGTCCCGCAGCCACCGATAGTGCCGACCGACCCGCCCGGCCTCGGCGGTCTGACCGTAGTTCTCCCGGAACGCGGCCAACTGCCAGCGCAGCTGCGCGGACAACGACACCACCAGCACCAGCGCGCCGATCCCGATCCGCTCGGCCATCACCTCGTGCGCGACCAGCGCCAGCGCCCCGGCCAGACCGAGGACGTAGACCAGCCACCCCGCCGACTCCAGCGCCGCACCGCGTAGCAAAACCCTGTGATGAGCGTCGGTGACGCCGTCCCACAGCCGCTCGGCGCGCGCTGACAACGCCGGCCCCGACCCGCTGATCCAGATCTCCTTGGCCGCGCCGGAGTCCAGCAGCAGGGTGTTCAGCTCCGACTCCAGCCGAGTGGTCTGCGCGGTCTCGTCGTGCACCTGCTGCACGGCTTTGCGCGTACGGCCCGCGACCAGCAGCACCGGCAGCGTCGTCACGCCGAGCAGCAAGAGCGCCGGATGCACCAAGGCGAGCAGCCACAAGCTCAACGCCAGCATCAGCGCGCACACCGCGGTCGCCGTGAGCGACCGCACCAGCGCGGCCAGCTCCCTGCTGCCCTTGGCGGCCAGATACACCCGGTCGAGGTAGTCGGCGCGTTCCAGATGCTCGATCGTCGGAACGTGCGCCGCATACCCCAGGACCTCTTCGGACAGCTCGACCTCGACACGCTGGTTCAGGCCCACGGCCACGTTCGCCGCGACCCGGGTCGAGATGGTCGAGGCCGCCTGCGCGAACCCGGCGACCGCCGCCGGGATGAGCAGCCAGGTCAGGCCGCCGCCCCGCGGATGGCTCCGCAGCCCGTCGATCACCGACCGCTGGCTCTGCGCGACGCCCGCGCTGCCGAAGATCACCACGAGATGCAGGCCGGCGGCGGCGATCGTCGCGCCGGGGCTGGCCCGCCAGCCCAGCCCGATGAGATGGCGGACCAAGGCAATGCTCTGTCTCAGCCTCCGGATCATGCCTCCGCCTTCGAGAATCGCGCCGCCTGCAAGCGGAACAGCGCCGCGTAGCCGCCGTCGGCGGCCATCAGCTCGTCATGCGTGCCGGACTCGGTGATGCGGCCCGCGTCGAGCACGACGATCCGGTCCGCGCCGCGCACGTTCGACAGCCGGTGCGAGATCAGCACCACGGACGCGCCGCCGGCGCCGGCCGTCACCCGGTCGTTGAACTCCTGCTCGGCCTCCACGTCCAGATGCGCGGTCGGCTCGTCCAGGACGAGCAGATCGCGGCCGTGGGCGGCGGCGAACAGGACGCGGGCGATCGCCAGCTTCTGCCACTGGCCGCCGGACAGATCGACGCCGTGCTCCCCGCCGCGCCACAGCCTCGTGCCGACCCCGCCGGGCAGCGCCGCGACGACGTCGGCGGCTCCGGCGGCGGTCAGCGCGGCGCCGATGCCGGCGCTGTCCCCGAGATGCTCGGGGGCTGATAAAGCCACGTTGTCGGCGACGGTGGTGCCGTAGTGCACGAAGTCCTGGAACAGCGCGGAGATCCGGGCCCGCCAGGCCGGCAGGTCCAGGTCGCGCAGGTCGGTGCCGTCGACCGTGATCCGCCCGGAGTCCGGGTGGTGCAGCCCGGCCAGCAGCTTGATCAGCGTCGTCTTGCCCGCGCCGTTGACGCCGACGATCGCCAGCGTGCGGCCCGGCGGGAGGTCCAGGGTGAGGCCGTCGAGTACGGGACGGTCGGTGCCGCGATAGGTGAAGGTGACGTTCTCGAAGCGCACATGCGGCGGCCGTTCACGGGTGCCGGCAACGGTGTGCTCAACGGTCCGCCGCGCCGGAACGTACCGCGCCACGACCCGGTCCAGGGCGCGCACCGTCGCCACGCCGTAATCGATCTCGAACACCTCCGGCGTGATCGAGCACAGCTCCATCACCGCCCACGCCGCGACAAGGCACCGCGCCACCAACGCAGGACTCTGACCCGAAGCGCCCAGCACGAGGACGGTCACGGCGGCACTGAGCGCGGCGATGGCGAACGTCGGCCCCTGCCGCCGCAGCACATACGACCGCACCGCCCACGAGGGCCGCCGCGCCGTCAGCTGCGCGACATGGAAGCGCGCCAGCAGCCAGTCCGCCAGCCCGAACAGCCGCACGTCCTTCGCGGCCCCGGCCCCGCTCAGCAGCCCGGCGAAATACTGCCCTTTGCGATACTCGTCCATCCTGGCGTCGTCCATCGCGGTCATCCACATCCACTGCCGGCGTGTCAGCATCCGCATCCCCAGCGACAGCACCAGCAGCCCGGCCGCCAGCAGCGGGAAGTGCACGGCCACCACCCCGGCCGCCACCACCCCGGTCACGACCCGGAACGTCAGCGTCAGCTGCCCGACCGCGGCGTTGCCCGGCGACCGCGTCCGCCAGCCGAGCCCGAGATCGACCGCCCGCTCCACGTCCTCCCGGAACCCGGGGTCGTCGAGATGGCCGATCCCCTCCGGCGCCAACGCGATCCGCCGCACCAGCGACCGCACCGCGCCGTCCACCCGCCGCGCCGCCACCGCCCCGGGCACGGTCTTCACCACCTGCGCGCACCGGTCCGCCACCACCACGACCGCCACTACCACCAGCGGCCCGAGCACCTGCGAGAACCGCTCCGCCCGCGCGACCGCCCCGACCAGCCACCCGGTCGCCACCGCCCCGACCGAGACCGCGGCCACGCCGACCACCTCGGCACCGACCAGCACCGCCACCGTCCACGGACCGGCGTGGCGCAGTAGCCGCAGCAGCCTGATCCGCTCCATCGCCAGGCGCCGCAACGCCGAAGGGCGGAAGGCCCCGAGAACGAATCGCGGATCGACTATGTCCTGCGGGCTCTCGATCACCCGCGAAGGATAGGAGCCGGAGCCGGGGCGGAGCACGGGGTTTTCGGCCGGGGCAATGGGACCGCTGTCCTCCTGGCGCCGACACTGGCGCTCGCGATTGCCGGAGTTCGGACTCTCTTTGCCGTCGGGCGCGAGACGGTGGGGTGACCGCTCTGGTGCTGCTGGTTCGGGCCTCTGCTCTCCTGGCGACGGCGTTTGCGGGACCGCATATGCCATCGGACACGAGACGGTGGGGGACCGTCACGTGCCCGATGCGCTGTGCGGCGTGCGACCGGCGGATGCGAAGCTCAGGCGAACGCGGCGGCGTTGCGGGCGGCCCAGCCGGCGAACGGCGTGGCCGGGCGGCCGAGCAGCTTCGGCACGTCGGCGGTCGGCGTCTGCTCCTCGGCGGTGGGGTGGCCGAGGATGGTGAGGGTGCCCTCGACCACCGGCGCCGGCATGAACGCCGACATCTGCTCGTGCGCCTGCTCCCGGGTCTGCTCCAGGAACGTCACCGGCTCCCCGATCGCCGCCGCGACGGCCTCGGCACGCTGCCGCGGCGTGGTCGCCTCGGGACCGGTGAGCACGTAGGTGGCGCCGTCGTGGCCGTCCTCCGTGAGCACGACCGCGGCCACCGCGGCGACATCGTCGGGATCGACGAACGGCAGCCCGGTGTCGGCGAACGGCGCGGCGGCGGTGCGGTGTGCGCGGATCGGCTCGGCCCAGGCCAGCGCGTTGGAAGCGAGCCCGCCGGAGCGCAGGACGGTGTGCCGCAGCCCAGACCCGGCCACGGCCTCCTCGAACGCGGCGGCGTGAGCGTAGGCGCCGGGCCGGGTGCCGACGCCCTGCGAGGACAACAGCACCACCCTCGATATCCCGGCGGCCTCGGCGCGGGCCAGCACCCCGGCCGGGTCCTCCCCGGCGACCAGCAGGAACAGCGCGTCCGCGCCAGCGAAGGCGGGCTCCAGACTCGCCGGGTCGCCGAGGTCGGCGGCGACGGCGCGCACCCCGTCGGGGACGTCGGCGGCGTCGATGCGGCGGGCCACCGCGGTGACCTTCTGCCCGGCCTCGGCGAGGGTGCGGACCAGGGTCCGGCCGACGTTTCCGGTGGCACCCGTGACGACGATCATGATGACTCCTTGAGATGGGAAAACCGCAGCTCGCGCCCTGTTCCTGCGAGCGTTGCCGCGAAGTGAGTTAGTCGACTAACTGAGTTGAACGTTAGCGGATGGCGCCAGCGCTGTCTATTCTCAGTTAGGTGACTGACTCAAAACCGGCGAAGACCGCTCGCGGCGGCAAGCGCGAGCGGCTGGCGTCCGCCGCGGCGCAGGTGTTCCACCAGCAGGGCGTCGAGCGCACGACGCTCAGCGACATCGCCGAGGCCGCCGACGTGCCGCTGGGCAACGTCTACTACTACTTCAAGACGAAGGACCAGCTGGTCGAGGCGGCGATCGGCAGCCACCTGGCCACGCTGCGCGCCGCCACCGATCAGCTCGACCGGATCCCCGAGCCGGTCGACCGGCTCAAGGCCCTGATCGCCGGCTGGATCGAGCAGCGCGAGACCGCCGCCCGCTACGGCTGTCCGTTCGGCACCCTGGCCACCGAGCTCGACAAGCGTGAAGACGGGCTGGACCAGACCGCCGCCGATGTCATGCGCGCACTCATCAGCTGGGTCGAGGAGCAGTTCACGCAGATGGGCCGCGCCGACGCGCACGAGTCCGCGCTGTCGTTCGTCGCGGCGTATCAGGGCATGGCGGTGCTGACCAACGTGCTGCGCGACCCCGAGGTGATGGTCGGCCAGGGCCGGCGGCTGGCGGAGTGGCTGGACACGCTCGAGCGTGATCGACTCGGGGCATGAGCAGCAATTTCGACGAGTTCATGGACAAGCTGGGCGAGGCCGCGGACAAGCTCGGCGACGTCGCCAAGGAGGCGTGGGGCCAGCTCAGCCAGGCGGCCGCGAAGGCGTGGGACACCGCCTCGGACATGATCAACGAGCGGAAGGGCGGCGGGGGTGACGGCAGCGACGCCGGGCCGCCGCCTCCGGGCCCTCCGCGCTGAGCGGGCTACTCCTCGCCGTCCGACCCGACGAACTTGGGCCGGCGGAACCGGCGCCCGCCGTTGCCGTTCACGGCGGCCGCCGGCACCGCCGGGCCGGACCGCACGACGACGAGCTGGTCGTCGGAGCGGATCGGCCCCAAGGCGGGATCGTCGTAGGGGACCGCCGTGCCACCGCGCACGACGGACACGACCGACTCCCGCACCTGCTGCGGCACCTGCCCGACCTCGGTCGCGGTCGGCCGCCGCTCCACCACCCGCAGATCCAGGCTCCCGGAGATCATCTTCTCGATCACGGTGCCGACCGTGGGGTTCACCGCGGACTCCCCGACCAGCCCGCCGGCCGTCTCCGACGAGGTGATCACCACCGCCGCCCCGCCCTCCCGCAGCAGCGGCCCGTTCTCGGTCTGGTTCACCGAGGCGGTGATCAGCGCGGTCGGGTTCAGCCGCCGCGCGGTCAGGACCACCAGCACCGCGGTGTCGTCGCGGCCCGAGGTGACCAGGATCTGCGCCGCCTTGCCGATCTCGGCGCGCTCCAGCACCGCCCGCCGCGTGCCGTCCCCGACGACCCCGACCAGCCCGGCCCGGTTGGCGTCCTCCACCTGCTTGGCGTCGCAGTCGACCACCACGATGTCCCGCGCGTGGTAACCGTGCAGCAGCAGCGTCCCCACCGCCGCCCGGCCCTTGGTGCCGTAGCCGATGACCAGGGCGTGACCGCGCACCTTGCGCCTCCAATTCTGCTCGCGCCACTCGGCGCGGGTGCGCTCGGTCAGAGCCCGCAGGGTGGTCCCGACCAGCAGGAACAGGAACCCGAGCCGCAGCGGGGTGATGATCAGACAATTGACGAGCCGGGCCCGGTCGCTGACCGGCACCACGTCCCCGTAGCCGATGGTGGTCAGCGTGACGACCGAGTAGTAGAACGCGGTCAGCCAGCTCACGGGCCGGCCCGCCGAGTCGTGGTACCCGGCCCGGCCGACGTACACGATGAGCGCGGCGGCGAGCACCATCGCCAGCGCCAGGCTGAGCCGCCAGGCGATGGTGGGCACCGGGCCGCGGTAGCGGCGGGGGATGCGCAGCCGGGAGCGGCTGGCCTCGACGAGCAGGCTGATGTCGACGTCGCAGGTGGCGGGGGTGACCGGAATCGACACGTTACGTGTGTGACCTGTGGGTTCGGTGTGTAAACGATTGACGGGGCCGGATGCGGGATGGGGGAGCGGGGTGGGCGGTGTGGGGCGCCACGTCCAGCCCAGCAGCGCAGGGCTTTGGGCGGGTGGTGCTGACAGCATCGGTGGCATGAGTGGTTCCGGTGCCTCTGAGGGTCCGGTCGAACCGGTTCAGCCGGCCGCTGCTCCGGTCGCGGAACAGGCTCCCGCTCAGCAGTCCCGCGACTGGAGGCGGCGGGTGATCACGATCGCCTTGTCGCTGGTGGCGGTGGTCGTGATCTACGCCGCGGCGGCGGCGTTCATCCCGCGCTGGTGGGCGAACCGGATCGGGCACTCGGTCAACGGGCAGTTGTCGACCGGGGCGTTGCTCGGGTTCTGCTTCGGTGTGGTGTTCACCATCCTGCCGTTGGGGTTGTTGTGGCTGACATTGCGGCGGCACTTGAGCTGGAAGCTGATGGTGATGTGGTTGCTGGTCGCAGCGGTGTTGGCGGCGCCGAACCTGATGACGCTCGGGGTGGCGGTCGGGGGTGGGAGTGGGTCGCATGCGGGGCAGCGGACGATGGATGTGTTGGCGCCGATGTTTCGGGGTGCGACGTTGATCGGGGCGTTGTTGGCGATTGCGGTGTTCGTGGTGGTTGTCATCGCGTATCGGCGGAAGGTGCGGCGGGCTGAGGCGGAAGCTCAAGCTGAAGCTGAAGCGGAGGCTGCGGCTCAAGCCGGGGGTTCCGCCGGTCCGCCGACGGCTTAGTGACCGGCTGGCGGTCGCTTGGCGACCATCTCACCGTTTCACTGCGGCTGCCGAGGCCAGCGTCGCTGCTGCGAGCGTTCCCCAGAGGGCTGCCGGTCCGGCGGCGGCCAGGCTGGTGATCGCCGCTGGCGACACCGCCAGCCCGAAGCCGGTGGACAGTTGGAACCTGGCCAGGGCGCGGCCCAGTGCGCGGGGTGGGGCGATGGCGGTGACCAGTGCTGTGGCGGTGCCGGCGTAGACGATCTCGCCGAGCGTGCAGAGCACTGATACCGCGGCGACTGCCGGGGCGCCCCAGGTGCTGCCGAGCGGGGTCGCGGCCAGGAAGCCGAGGTAGGAGACGGACAGGATGACGCCTGCGATGGCCAGGGCTGAGCGGCGGGAGAAGCGTGCCATCCATACGGTGACGGCTACTTGCAGCGTCACCACTAGCACGGTGTTCGCTACGAAGATGCCTGCTGACCAGGCTGGAGAGGCGTGGAGTTGGGTGACCAGGACCAGGGGCAGGGCGATCTCTGGGACGTTGAGGCAGAAGACGTAGATGATGTTCGTGGCGAGCAGGGTGCCGAGGCCGGGCGCGGCCGCGGGCGCGGGGTCGGGGTCGTTGGCGGTGGTGGGTGCGGCTGTTGAGGGGGTCGCGGCGGCGGGCGCGGGTTCGGCGCGGACGTGTACCGACCGGGCCAGCGCCGCTGCGGCGAGGTAGCTCACGCCCGTCACCGCGGCGACGGCGCGCAGCGCGGAGGGTCCGCCCGCGAGTGCGCCCATGGCGATGAGCGCGCCGACGCCGAGCGCGGCGTTGCGGAGCGAGCGGGAGGCGGCCAGGGCGGCATCCCGGGCCCGGCCCTCGGCGACGGTGGCGACCAGCGCGGCGTGCGCGGCAGGCCAGGCCTGGTTGCCGACGCCGAGGAACAGGCAGGCCGCGGCGAACAGCGCCAAGTTCCCGGCGGGCACCGCCAGCAGCAGCGCGGTCCCGACCACCCGCACCAGCATCGCCGCCGCGACCGCCGCCGAGCGCGCACCCCGGTCCAGCCACTGCCCGAGAGCGGGCATCGCCGCGAGTCCGACGACGATCCCGGCGGTCATCGCCATGCCGGTCGCCGGCGCCGACAAGGACAGGACCTTGATGCCGTAGAGGAGGAGGAACGGCCGGAGCAGGCCGGTGCCGAGGGCGTCGACGGCGAGGGCGATGGTGTAGCGGGGGCCGCCGGTGGCGTGGATGAGGTCGGGGATGCGGATCTTGGGGGTGCTCGGTAAGCCTCGGG
>JABFXP010000123.1 GCA_013361685.1 Catenulispora sp. | reverse complement strand
TCGGAGCGGATCTCAACTCGTGGTGGGCGCGCCGGTGATCCGGGCGTGCAGCGCGTCTATCTCATGTTCGGCGAGACCGCCGTCCAACAGCACGCGCCTGGCCATCGCGGTATCGAGTTCGTCGATCACCGATCTGACCTCGCTGAGGACCTGTGCGCGGCGTTCGGCTTGTGCCTCGGATTCGAGGAAGTCGATCTCGTCCTGTCGGCCCAGCTGGCGAAACAGGGGGATGAGCCGCGGCAAGCTGTGTCGGTAGTCGTCGTACAGTGCCTGTGCCTCGACGCCGACCAACGCGCCGAGCACGATCGCGAACAGCCCGGTGCGGTCCCGGCCCCCTGCGCAGTGCACCAGCACTGCGCCCGGTGCTGCATTTGTCAGCAGGCGGGCGGTGTCCGCGATCGCGACGGGATAGTCGCGGAGGAAGGCGCGCATGCTGCCGGGCAGTCCAGGTGGCACGTGGCGGTCGTTCCAGTCCTGATCCGGATAGTCGTCCCAGGACACGCGGTATGCGTCCAACCCCTGCGGCCGCACCACGTCCAAGGCGCACTCGTCTACCCGCCGCATATCGATGATGGTGCGCACGCCGTAGCCCCACAACGCTTCCCAACCCGCTGGCGACAGCCGCTCCGGGCTGTCTCCGCGCACGATCCTGCCGGGCGGCGTCTCGCCACCGCCGGCCATGGGAAGCCCGCCGAAGTCGCGAACATTCCAACAGCCGTCCCAGTCCAAGTCCCGTCCGTTGGTGCCATCGCCCCGTGTCGTCATTGACGACACGTTAGCGAAAAGTCTGCCCCGTCTGCGCTGAACTGGTTTCGGGTGTTCGCGCTTTTGGCGAGCAAGTACCTGTACAGGAGCACATCAGCATCGACCTCCCCGCTGAGATCCTCGCCATCGTCCCCGGTTCCGGTGGTCCGGCAACACGCCGCCACCGTTCTGGAGCGCGTCGTCCGAATCAGCGTCCTGGCTCAGGACACGATGACAACCAACCGCGACACCATGAACTGCGCCAGCATCTTCGACCTCATGGACCGTCTGGAAGCCACCAGCCGTTTCGACGCCGGTTGCAAGGCGGTGCAGCGCGGGTGGCTTCAGGGCTGACTACGACCGTTCGACCTCTTCGGTCATGCGGAAGCCGTTGACGATGTCCAGGCGTATCAACACGGCGTGTTCCATGGCCTGGCTGACCCAGGGGGCGACCAGCTTCTCGTAGCGGGCGAGCTGTTCGGGTTCCTTGACCAGGCGGGCGAAGCCGGTGACGACGACGGACCAGCCCAGGTGGGTGACCTGGTCGAGCATGTCGGCTTCGTAGGCGACGACGGTTCCGCCGCCGTCGACCGCGTTGGTCAGGGCGGCGCCCTCGTGGGTGCGGATGACCAGTTGGCCGTCGACCAGGGCGTGGTTGACGGGGCGGATCGCCGGCAGGGCGTTGCGGGTGAAGACGATGCGGCCCATGCTCACGCTGCCCAGTAGGGCCAGGGCTTCGGCGCGGTCCAGTTCGACCATGGTGCGGCCGGGCGTGCCCGCCGGGGATCCGGTCAGCCCCTGGTCGGATGCTCGATCTGCGGGGATGGTCATCGGAGGTCCTTGAGCAGTGCGTAGCGGAGGTCGAAACGGCGGTAGATCAGCTGCCCGCGGCCGGTTTCGCGGTCGGTGAAGAACAGGTGGCCCAGGCCGGTCTCGTCCAGGCGGCCCATGGCCTGTTCGGGGTCCAGGGGCGGGGCTGGGCGCGGGTCGACGGTCAGCGGGACCGTGTTGGGCACCGGGGGTGGGACCGGGAGCACCCGGGCCAGGCGGTAGCCCGTGGGTCCGGCGCGGTACACGACGGCGTCGAGGCCGGTGTCGGTGTCGACGAACAGGTGGGCGGGATAGTCCATCAGGTCCATGACGGCTACGGCGGCCTCGGGTGTGCACCGTGTCAGCGGCACCAGTTTGAGGCGGGCCAGCAGCCCTGGCCCCACGGCCCGTTCGGGGGGCGGCACGCGGGACGGGACCGAGGCGTCGTCGGTGTCCGGCCAGGCGCGGGCCGTCCAGCAGCCGGCGGCCTGGCGGATCCGGTGGCAGAGGCGGTCGGCGAGGTCGTCGGCGGCCTGGGCGGCTGTGGCCGCGGCGGCCTGGGCGCGGATCGGCGTGCCCGCGGCCCGGGCGTTGGCCTGTGCCACGATGCGCCCGCGCGCCTCGGACAGCCGCACGCGCAGGCCGTCGGTGCGGATGTCGAGTCGGGCGATGCTCTGAGTGAGACGCCAGACCGCAGCCTGCGTCCCCGTCTGTCCCGCTTCGCCGACCGGTTGCTCAAGCACGTACCGCCTCGCATCTCGCATCACATGAACCGCAGCCATTCCCGATCAGGGTCCCGGCCGTCGTCCGGGCCGCACCAGGGCCGAAGGACCCTAATCCGGCCGGTTGACGCCGTCTGTCGCGGGGCGTGTTGTGGGCGGGTGGTGCGAAGGCGGGCGGGCCAGGGCCGTTCGGCCCTGGCCGGGGTGATCCGCCGAACCTACGGTGGCGTAACTTCGCTGATCACCGATGGAGGAGAACCGCTGCCGATGAGCACCGCCAACCCTGCGATCGCCGGTGGGCGCGCGCCGTTCGCCGACGCCGGCCTGCTGATCGACCTCGAGCCGGTCGTCGCCCGCGAGCTGGACAGGCACCTGGGCGTGTTCCGAGAGTGGATGCCGCACGAGTACGTGCCGTGGAGCCGGGGTCTGGACTTCGACGGGCCGCTGGGCGGCGAGCCGTGGGAGCCGGCGCAGTCGCCGCTGACCGAGGTGGGCCGCACCGCCATGGTCGTGAACCTGCTCACCGAGGACAACCTGCCCAGCTACCACCGCGAGATCGCGACGCTGTTCGGCCGCGACGGCGCCTGGGGCACCTGGGTGGACCGGTGGACCGCGGAGGAGGCCCGGCATTCCATGGTGATGCGGGACTATCTGCTCGCCAGCAGGGCCGTCGATCCCCGGGCTCTGGAGACCGCCCGCATGACTCACATGAGCGGCGGCTTCGTCTCCGACAATCGGCACTCGGCCCTGCGTTCCATCGCCTACGTCGCCTTCCAGGAACTGGCCACTCGCGTCTCACATCGCAACACCGGGCGCGAGTGCGGCGATCCGGCGGGTGAGCAGATGCTCGCGCGGATCGCCGCCGACGAGAACCTGCACATGATCTTCTACCGGAACTTGCTGGCCGCGGCGTTGGAGGTCGCCCCGGATCAGGCGATGCGCGCCATCGCCGAGGTGCTGACCGGGTTCCGGATGCCCGGCCACGGCATGCCCGGCTTCGAGCGGGCCGCCGCCACGATCGCTCTGGGCGGCGTCTACAACCTGCGGGTCCACCTCGACGACGTGCTCCGGCCGGTCGTGCGGTACCTCAAAGTCCTGACGCTCGGCGCGCTCGGCCCCGACGGGGTTCAGGCCCAGGCCGAGATCGGTGAGTACCTCGACGCTCTGGACGCGCAGGCTCGCAATCAGGAAGAACGCCGCGCGGTCATCCTGGCGCGGCGCGCGGCCGTCCGGCAGTCATCGCCGCGATGACCGGTCAGGATGACGAGTTCGCCGTGCTCGACCGCGTGGAAGTCGAGCCGGCGAACCGTCATCCCTTCCTCCGCACCGATCAAGAAGCCGATGCTGGTGTCGCCGAGCACGTAAAGCACTTCGACGCGTAGCACAGGCGTGGATCGGATCAGTGCGAAGTCTCGGGTTCATCAGCACACCGGCACCGGCTTGCCCCCGGGCTGTCCCGGGATCATGCCCGCCTCGGCCAGGTGTGCGTGCGCGAAGGCGATCGCCTCCGGCGTGGTGGTGAATACGTGTCCTGCTTCACGCAGCCGGTCCAGCGTTCCGAGCGCGTCCAGCGGGCGGCGGTGTTCGGGGCGGACTCCGGAGACCAGGACCAGGACGCCGCGTCTGGTGAGCTTGTCGATGGCGTCGGCCAGCACCCGGGCGCCGGAGGAGTCGATGACGCTGATCCGCGACATGCGCAGGATCACCACCTTCACCTCGGCGGTCTCGGTCAGCTCCAGCAGGAACCGGTGCGCCGCGGCGAACAGCAGCGGGCCGTCTATGCGGTAGGCGACGATGTGCTCGCCCAGCAGCGCTTGTTCCTCGCGGTGGTGGTCGGCCGGGGGCAGGTCGGCGTGCAGCGGCACCTGTTCCAGGCGCGCGGCCTTCGACACCTTGGTCACGGCGACGACGGCGGCCACCACCATGCCCACGACCACGGCGTTGACCAGTGTCGAGGCCAGGGTGACGGTCGCGGTCAGCAGGAGTATCGCGGTCTCGCCGCGGCTGGCCCGGGCCAGGGCCCGGATCGAGCCGACCTCGACCATGCGGACCGCGGTGGCGATCAGCACGCCGGCCAGGGCCGCGCGCGGGATGTGGGCCACCAGCGGCGCGGCGGCGAACACGATGACCGCCAGGACCGCGGCGTGCACGAGCGAGGCCAGCCGGGAGGCGGCGCCGGTGCGGACGTTGACCGCGGTGCGCGCTATCGCCCCGGTCGCCGCGACGCCGCCGAACAGCGGCGCGGCGATGTTCGCCAGGCCCTGGCCGAACAGCTCGCGGTCGGAGTCGTGGCGCTCGGAGACGCTCATCGCGTCGGCGGCCGAGGCGGACATCAGCGATTCCAGCGCGGCCAGGGCCGCCACCGCCAGTGCCGGCGGCAGGAGCGCGCCGACATGGGAGAGCTCGAAGAACGAGGTCGACGGCGCCGACAGACCCGAGGGCAGGTGTCCGATCGTCCCGGTGGACAGCCCCAGGCCCCACACGGCGGCGGTCGAGGCGACCACGGCCAGCAGGGAGAACGGGACGGCCGGGCGCAGCCGGGCACCGATGAGCAGGACCGCCGCGACCGCTGAGGACACGATGATCGACGTCCACTGCGGGTGCCCGGCGAAATCGCCGACGGCCTTGGCGGCGACCACCGCCGGGTTGTCGCCGGAGGGGGTCTTGATCCCGAGGGCGCCGGGGATCTGCTGCAGGCCGATGACCCCGGCGATGCCGAGGGTGAAGCCCTCGATCACCGGAACCGGGACGTAGGACATCGCCCGTCCCGCCCGCAGTAGCGCGAGCACGACGAGGATGACCCCGGCCATCAGCCCGACGGTCATCACCCCGTCGATGCCGTACGAGTGCACGATCGGCACCAGCACCACGGTCATCGCCCCGGTGGGCCCGGTGACCTGGAGGTTGGAGCCGCCGAAGACGGCGGCCAGGGCGCCGGCGATCACCGCGGTGACCAGCCCGGCCTGCGCCCCGGCGCCGGAGGTGATGCCGAACCCGAGCGCCAGCGGCAGCGCGACCACCGCCACGGTCAGCCCGGAGACCAGGTCCCGGCGCGGCGAGCGGCGCATCGTGCCCAGGGTGGCGGCGTTCGGCAGGACCGACCTGACGCGGCCGGCGGCGGTACGGGAGAGGGACGCAGTGCTCACTCGGCGGAGCTCGTGGTCGTGTCGGCCTCGCGCAGTTCGGCCAGCAGGTCCTGCTGGCCGGTGATCAGCTCGGTGAGGATCCGGCGGGCGGCGCGCAGCAGCTCGGCGACGTCGGGTCCGGCCAGCGAGTAGACGACCGTGTCGGCTTCCCGGACCGAGGCGACGATGCCGGACCGGCGCAGCACGGCGAGCTGCTGGGACAGGTTGGACCGCTCGACCTCGATCTGGGCCAGCAGTTCCCGCACCGGCATCGGGCCGTCCGACAGCAGCTCCAGGACCCGGATGCGCACCGGGTGGCCGAGCATGCGGAAGAACTCCGCCTTGGCCTGGTACAGCGGGACGGTCACCGGCTTCACGACTGCGCCTCTTCCTTCGGGAGGTCGGGCCGGGGTATCACGACGCCGGACCGCCGGGCCGAGCTGTACGCGTCCTCCAGCTCGTCCAGCGCCGCGGCGATACCGGGCAGGTCGGCGGAGCCGGCTGCCCGGGCCAGGCGCGCCCGCGCCCGCACGACCCGGGCGACCAGCGCCTCGGAGATCTCGTCCACCACCGTCACGTCCACCCTCATCCCACTTGATCGGACCGCCGCGCAGCGCCGGCCGCGCTCCCGACAAGCGCGGTCGACGGCCAGGCACCGGTACCAGGCAACCTCATCGTGAGCCGTCGGGAGGCGGACCCGGTCCTGCGGGAAACCATCATGCTACCGATTGAAGGAATCATCAATTCGCCATGTGTACCCAAACAGGATCACGCAGGTGAACGAGGTTCACAAGTCGTTTCCGGCATAGGACTGGTTGAAGCTCTTGTTGACCAGCGGGAAGTCCGGGACGATCGCGCCGCGCAGCGCCACCGGCAGCGCGGGCCAGTTGAAGAACGACGGATCGACGATCTTCACCCGGCTCAGGGCGCCGTCGGCGTCGAGTTCGACGCGGTGGACGATCGTGCCGCGCCAGCCTTCGGCGACGCCCACGCCGGATCCGCGTCGCGATGCGTCGTCGCGGCTGGCCGAGCCGGACGGGGCCGCCGGG
>JABFXP010000170.1 GCA_013361685.1 Catenulispora sp. | reverse complement strand
ATTCCAGAAACCATTCCACAGGACGTGGCTTGTCGTAAGCGCTGAGTATCAGCGAGCGGAGTAGGGCAACGAAAAACCCCAGGTCAGAAGCTATCTGACCTGGGGTTTGGATGAGCCTCCTGTCGGAATCGAACCGACGACCTACGCATTACGAATGCGCCGCTCTGGCCGACTGAGCTAAGGAGGCCCGGGCCCGTCAGCGTTCACCGCGGGCCGAGGCTCGAGTGTACCTGATGCTAGGGGGTGACGTCACAAGCGATTCCGGGGGCGGGGAGGGTGCCTTGGAGCAGGTAGGCGTCTACTGCGGAGTCGATGCATTGGGAGCCGCGGGTGTAGGCGGTGTGGCCGCTGCCGTTGAAGGTGAGGAGGTGGCCGTTCTGGAGTTGGGTGGCCAGGCCCTGGGCCCAGGGGTAGGGGGTGGCGGGGTCGTCTTTGGTGCCGACGACGAGGATGGGGGCGCTGCCGGGGGCGGTGATGGGGGCGGGGGTGGTTTGGGGTTTGGTGGGCCAGGTGGCGCAGGACAGGTCGGCCCAGGCGAGCATTTCGCCGAGGAGGGGGGCCTGGGTTTTGTAGTCCGGGACTTCTTTGTCCTTGATCTGCTGGGCTGACTGGGCGTCGGGGTCGGGGCGGTCCAGGCAGTTGATGGCGATGTTGGCGTCGGTCTGGTTGTCGTAGGTGCCGTTGGTGCGGTCGTTGTACAGGTCCGCCCATTGCAGGAGGCGGCTGCCGTCGCCGGACATGGCCGAGCTGAGGGCGTCGCGGAGGTCGCCCCAGTATTGGGGGACGTACATGACCTGGAGGACGGCGGTGAGGGCCAGGGCGTAGTTCACCGTGCGGGTGCCGTCGTGGGTGGCTACCGGGTGGTCCTGGAGGGACTGCAGGTAGGTCATCAGTTTGTCGACGGCGGTCGTCTTGTCCGTGCCGAGGGGGCAGGTGGAGTTGGTGGTGCAGTCGGCGGCGAATTCGCGGATCAGCTTCTCGAAGCCCTGGGCCTGGGCGACGTTCATCTGCTTGGCGGTCAGGGTGGGGTCGATCGCGCCGTCCAGGACCAGGCGGCCGGTGTGGGTCGGGAACAGGCCCGCGTAGACCGCGCCGAGGTAGGTGCCGTAGGACTTGCCCAGGTAGTGGAGCTTGTCGTCGCCCACGACGCCGCGGATGACGTCCATGTCGCGGGCCGCGTTGGGGGTGCCGACGTAGGGCAGGATCCGGGCCGACTTGTCCTGGCACGCGGTGCCGATCGCCTTCGCCTCCTTCTCCACCTCCGCCACCTCGGCGTCGGTGCGGGGCATCGGGTCGGCGGCGACGAACGCGTCCATCGCCTTCGTGTCGTCGGACAGGCAGCGGACGGGATCGGAGTGGCCCACCCCGCGGGGGTCGAAGCCGACGAGGTCGTAGTGCGCCGCCACGTTCTTGGTCACGACCGTCGGGTCCTGCGCGTACTCGATCCCCGCGCCGCCCGGACCTCCGGGGTTCAGCAGCAGCGAGCCCAGCCGTTGGCCGGCCGGTCCGGTGGCGGCCCGCCGTGTCGTCATCACGTACGTCGACCCCTTAGCGGGATCGGAGTAGTCCAACGGCACCTCGATCTTCGCGCAGGTCCACCCCGGGCCGCTGCTGTCGGTCACACAGGGCGTCCACGTCGGCTTCTGCTCGTAGAACCGCGTCAGGTTGGCCGGAATCGCCTTGCTGGTCGCCCCGGCCGGCGCCGCGGAACCCGTGGAGCTCCCACGTCCCCCCGGCGCCGAAGGCTTCTGCGCCGCGTGCGAACTCCCCCCGCATCCAGTGGTCAGGAGGACGCCTGCGGCAGTCACCGCCAAGGCGCGCCGTGCTGTCGGACTCGGGTTCACGGGTAGGTCTCCTCCCACGGCGCTCATACACAAGCTGCGTATATGAGGTGCGCATTGTGCGATGCGGGTGCGATACGGATTGTTTGTGGGTAGCTATCCACATACATCCGATTCCACACCAGGCCGCAGCCGGTAGAGGGACCCCGGGAGAGGGAACTTTAGAGGAACGAGACCAGGGGAAGAGGGCCTATTCCGCGTCCCACCGCATAGACCCGTCCTTACGTGAGGATTCGTACTCCTGACGCGACCCGCAGACGGAAGCCAGGGAACAAGAACACGTCCGCCCCGTCTCATCCAGCCGCACCTTCACCGTCTCCGACGGCACGTTCAGCCCGACGACCCGCCCCGGTCCCTCCGGCGTCACGACCTTCTCGCCGCGCGCAGGCGCGTTCGCCTTCGTGTCCACATAGAGCGGGTGCTCATACTTCAGACAGCACATGAGCCGCCCACAAGCCCCGGAGATCTTCAGCGGATTCACCGGCAGGTCCTGGTCCTTCGCCATCCGCACCGACACCGGCTCGAAGTCCTTCAGGAACGTCGAGCAGCACGTGTCCCGCCCGCACGGCCCGATCCCGCCCTGGATCCGCGCCTCGTCCCGGGCTCCCAGCTGCCGCAGCTCGATCCGCGCGTCCAGCTCCCGGGCCAGGGTCCGCACCAGCTCGCGGAAGTCGACGTACTGCGGCGCGGAGAAGTACACGGTGATCTGCTTCTCGGACTCCACATAGTCCACGCCGACCACCTTCATCGGCAGTCCCTGCTCGCGGATCTGCCGCTTGGCCACCACGCGGGCGCGGGCGCGCCGCTCCCGGCTGCGCTCGTCGCGGGTCAGGTCCTCCGGGCTCGCGAAGCCGACCAGGTCCTCCAGGCCCCCGATGCCCGCATCGTCATAGGTGTCCACCCATTGCGGCGCCCAGATGCACTCCGCCACCTCCGGCCCCGCGGAGGTGGGGACCAGGACCTTGTCGCCGACCTTCGGGCTGATCGGGCCGGGTGCGTAGTAATACAGACGCCCATAGCGGGTGAAGCTGACGGCACACATCATCGCCACGGACGACTCCCAAGAACAGGCGGCAAGACGACATCAACACGACATCGGCGGCGGCACGGACACCGCGCCCACCCCGTCGAGGGTAGGTGCATTCCGGCGCTTGAGGCGAGAGGCAGTCTCCGGTGGTGGCTCGCGGCTACCCTTAGGGACATGTCCCATGAGCCGATCGTCGCCAAGCCGAGTCCCGCCCGCGAAGCCCTTCTGAAGGAGATCCAGAGCAAGGCGGTGGTGCACGGCGAGGTCACCCTGTCCTCCGGCCTGAAGGCCGACTGGTACCTGGACCTGCGGCGGATCACGCTCGACGGGACGGCGGCGCCGCTGGTCGGGATCGCCATGCTGGAGCTGACCGCGGGACTGGAGTTCGACGCGGTCGGCGGGCTGACCATGGGCGCGGACCCGGTGGCCGGGGCGATGCTGCACGCCGCGGCGGCGCAGGGCCGGGCGCTGGACGCCTTCGTGGTGCGCAAGGCCGCCAAGACGCACGGCATGCAGCGGCAGATCGAGGGTCCGGAGGTGGCCGGGCGGCGGGTGCTGGCCGTGGAGGACACCTCCACCACCGGCCAGTCGCCGCTGGAGGCGGTGCGGGCGCTGCGGGCCGCCGGGGCCGAGGTGGTGGCGGTGGCCACCATCGTGGACCGGGCCACCGGCGCCGGGGAGGCGATCGCGGTCGAAGGGCTGCCGTATTACACCGTCTACACGCTGGCCGACCTGGACGTATAGGGCTCGGTCCGGAACGCGGGGGCGGCGCGTGGAATTCGTGCTGATTCGAGGCAACCGAAACGCGGCCTCGTGCGTCTACCTGCCGGAATATTCGGGTGTCGATTCTTTGGGGTGCGGGCTGTGGAACAGCGGGAAGAGCTAGAGATCGAGACGAGGCTGCGGGCGGCACTGGCCGCGCGCAGTGAACTCGTCACGCATTCCACGCTCCGGCCCGGCATCCCGCCGAACGAGCACACCGCGGGGCTGAAGACCCAGCGTGCCGGGCTGTGGTCCTGGCGACGCTTCCTGGTGCCCGTCACCGTCGCCGCCGCGTTGGGCGGCGGCGTTTTCGTGGGGTCGCAGCTGTCGGACAAGAGCGGCTCGCAGGCCAACGGCGCGGCTGCCGGCGGATACCCCCCGCGGGTGACCTCGAGCACCGGTGCCCCGAGCACCGAGGCCACGCAGCCCAGCGCGCAGGGGGTCCCGAACGTGGCCGTCGCCGAGGGCTCGGTGGGCGCGCTGCGGTTCACCGTCGCCGACGGCTGGCAGGTCACGGCGCTCGACGCCACCTCGGCGTGCGTCGCGCCGAAGGCCGCCGCGGCGCCGGGCGGCGCGAGCGGGACGCCGAGCGGGAGCGCGAGCGCGAACAGCTCCGCGAAGTCCGGCACCCTGCCCTGCGGCCTGGACGCCCTCTACCTCAAGTCCGACGCCGCCGCCGACGCCTGGCCGCGCAGCACCGCGACCAAGGCCACCGGCTGGTGGCCGAAGGCCGTGGACGCGCCGTCGCAGATCGTCTGCCCGGCCGCCAAGCACGACACGTCGAACCACGTCACCGATTCGGTCAGCCTGCGGTCCTCCGCCAAGTACGTGCTCGGCGGGGGTGCGGCAGCCGCCGGTGCCACGCCCGGCGCACCGGTCACGGCCGAGTACCACGAGTGGGCCGTGACCTGCGACGAGGGGGCCGGCGTGAAGCCGATGCTGTGGGAACTGCTGCCGGCCGGCGGTGCCGCGGGCGGCGGGAAGACCGCGGTCGCGGCGGTGGTCTCCTCCGACCCCGCCTATGACACCGCCCTGCTGGGTATGGTGGGCTCGCTGCACCTGGCGGGTTGACCGGTCGCCGTTCCGGCTTCGTCTCGGCTCGTCCCAGCCCGTTCCGGCACGTCCGGCCCCTGGTGGCCGGACCGTTCCGCCCGTTCGCCCCGTCCATCTGCCACACGTTGTAGTAATGACAAGGTAGCCTCTGCCCGTGACCTCCTCCATGGCCGCCCACTTCCTGGCCTTCAATCCGATCTCCGCGACGGACTGGATCAACGCGCTCGGCAACTTCGCCGTGCTCGGCGTCTGCGCGATCATCTTCGCCGAGACCGGCCTCATGGTCGGTTTCTTCCTGCCCGGCGACTCGCTGCTGTTCATCGCCGGTCTGCTCACCCTGTCGGGCAAGAGCTCCACCGGGGTGACCAACGCCCACCACCTGTCGCTGCCGCTGCTGATGCTCGCCGTGCCGATCTGCGCGGTCGCCGGCGCCCAGCTGGGCCACCTGCTCGGCGCGCGCTTCGGACGGCCGCTGTTCGACAAGCCGGACAGCCGCTTCTTCAAGCGTGAGCACGTCGACAAGGCCGAAGAGGTGTTCAACAAGTACGGCCCGACCAAGGCCGTGGTGCTGGCCCGCTTCATCCCGATCGTGCGCACCTTCATGAACCCGGTCGCCGGCGTGCTGGAGATGCCCGCGAAGAAGTTCTTCCTCGCCAACGTGATCGGCGGCGTGATCTGGGCCGAGGGCGTGCTGCTGCTGGGCCGGCTGGCCAGCAACGCGATCAGCGCCGACAAGGTCGACAAGTACATCATCCCGATCACGCTGGTCATCGTGCTGCTCTCGGTGCTGCCGATCTTCTTCGAGTGGCGCAAGTCGCGCAAAGGAGCAGCCGCCGGCGCGGTCGTGACCGACGGCGGCGACCGCGATTCGGTCGCTTCGGGCGGACGCCACCGTAACCGCTAAACTGCGCCTCAGCAGCGCCAAACCGAGTGCGAACGTCCCAACCGAGGAGACAGAGCGATGGCTATCGCGACCCCTGAGGTCTACCGCGAGATGCTGGACCGGGCCAAGGCCGGCCGGTTCGCCTACCCCGCGATCAACGTGACCTCCTCCCAGACGCTGAACGCCGCGCTGCGCGGCTTCGCCGAGGCCGAGAGCGACGGCATCCTCCAGGTGTCCACCGGTGGGGCCGAGTACCTGTCCGGCTCGCTGAAGAACATGGTCGACGGCTCGGTCGCGCTGGCCGAGTTCGCGCACGTGGTGGCGGCCAAGTACGACGTCACCGTGGCGCTGCACACCGACCACTGCCCGAAGGACAAGCTCGACGGCTTCATGCGGCCGCTCATCGACGTCTCGGCCGAGCGTGTGAAGGCCGGCCAGAACCCGCTGTTCCAGTCCCACATGTGGGACGGCTCGGCGGTGCCGCTGGAGGAGAACCTGACCATCGCGCAGGAGCTGCTGGCCAAGTGCGCGGCGGCGAACATCATCATGGAGCTGGAGATCGGTGTCGTCGGCGGCGAGGAGGACGGCGTCGCCAACGAGATCAACGAGAAGCTCTACACCACCGCCGAGGACGTGCTGAAGACCGCCGACGCCATCGGCCTGGGCGAGAAGGGCCGCTATCTGCTGGCGGCCACCTTCGGCAACGTGCACGGCGTGTACAAGCCGGGCAACGTCAAGCTGCGCCCGAGCATCCTGAAGGACATCCAGGACGCGGTCGCCGCCAAGCACCCCGGCCACAGCGACAAGCCGTTCGACCTGGTCTTCCACGGCGGCTCCGGCTCCACCCTGGAGGAGATCCGCGAGGCCCTGGACTACGGCGTGGTGA
>JABFXP010000980.1 GCA_013361685.1 Catenulispora sp. | reverse complement strand
GCCGCGGGCCTGATCCCGGCCGAAACTCGACCTGTCCGTCACCAAGGTGACGGCGGGCGCGGGCGCGGCGGCGCTGGCCGCCGCGGTGGGCGCCAAACTCGGCGTGGCGGGCACCATCGTCGGCGCGGCGGTGGCCAGCGTGGTGTCGGCGGCGGCCGGCGCGGTCCTCGGGCACTCGCTGGAGCGCGGCAAGTCGGCGGCGTTGAAGGCGCGGCAGGAGTTGGAGGCGTACCAGGCGGAGCGTTTGAGCTCGACCGCGCGTCGGCACACGCCGCCGGGGGCGTTGGATGCGACGGTTGTGCTCGACGGCGGTACGCGGGGGGCGGCGGGAACGGCGAACGGGTCGGCGACGGCAGCCGGGTCGGCGGCAGCGGGCGGATCTGCGACGGCGGGAGCAGCGGGCGCACCGGAAGCCGAGACTGTCCCGCTGCCGTCGCCGGACACCCTGAACATGAGCCCTGACAATCCGCGCACCTGGCGCGACCGGCTGCCGGGCCGCAAACCGGCCCTCGCGCTGGCGATAGCCAGCTTCGTCCTCGGCACCGGCGCGGTCACCGCCTACACCCTGGCGCGCGACGGCGGCGTACCGGGCCAGAACGGCAGCGTCTTCTCCAACGACAACGGCCGCGGCGGCTCCCCCGCCCCGCAGTCCCCCAGCGAGGGCGGCGCGGGCGGCGGCAACGGCCCGTCGCAACACCCGACGTCCCCGACCCCCACCGGCTCGCCCTCCCCGACCCCCCAGACGCCGTCCCCGACCCCGGCAACGCCGCCCTCGGGCTCGGACTCCACCACCTCTCCCCCGGCTTCCCAGACACCCCCCGCGACCGCTCCCTCGTCGGGCGCCCCGACGCCGAGCACCACCCCGACGACCCCGGCGACCTCCGGCACCACCGGCACGAGCACCCCGAGCAGCGGACCGACCTCGGCCACTCAGGGCGCGACGACGCCGAAGGCGCCGGGATCCGCCACAGCTTTGGGGACGCCGTCCGCGCGGACGACCGGCTGACAGTCCCTGAAACCCGCGCGTCCCTGCGGCTTTGCGGCTTTACGAACGCCGCGGACTTGCGACGCTTGCGGGTTTACGAGGCTCCCTCCACCAGTCCCGCCGCCAGCACCTCCGCCACATGCCACACCCGCCGCCCGGCAACCGCCTGCTCCACCTGCGTCCGGCAGCTGAACCCGTCGGCGACCACCAACGTGTCGGGCGCGGCAGCACGCACCGCAGGCAGCAGATTCTGCTCGGCGACCGCCATCGAAACCCCGTAGTGCCCGGCCGTGACCCCGAAATCGCCCGCCAGCCCGCAGCACCCGGACACCACGGTCGCCGCCACCCCGGCCCGGCCCAGCACCTCCACCTCGGCCTGCCCGGTCTGACCGGCGGCGTACTGGTGGCAGTGGATCTGAATCAGGGCCTTGGCACCCGCCCACGGCGACGCCGGCGGCCGCCACCGCGGCGCCCGGGCCGCCAGGAACTCCGCCGGCCCCATCACCAGCGCCGCCGCACGCGCCGCCAGCGGATGCGACGGCAGCACCTCGGTCAGCTCCTCCCGCAGCGTCGCCGCGCAGCTCGGCTCCGGCACCACGATCGGCAGCCCGGCCTCCACCGCGGGCCGCATCAGCTCCAGCGTCCGTTCCAGCACCCGGCGCGCCACGCCGAGCTGGCCGGTCGAGATCCACGTCAGCCCGCAGCAGCCGGTGCGCGGCGGCAGCAGCACCCGGAACCCCGCCGCGCGCAGCACCGCGACCAGCGCCTCGCCGACCGCCGGCGTGAAGTTCTCGGTGAACGTGTCCGCCCACAGCACCACCGCATCCGTCGGCGACGCCTCCGCGGGCCGGACCCCGCGACCCGTCACCCGGCGCTGGAACGACCGCACCGCGAACCGCGGCAACGCGCGCTCCGCGGCGATCCCCCCGCCCCGCTTCAGCACCGGCGCCACAGCCGGGGCGGCCAGCACCCGGTTCACGACGCGCGGCGCGACCGCGGCCAGCCGCGCCCACACCGGCAGCCAGCCCAGCGAGTAGTGCACGGCGGGCCGCACCCGTCCCCGATAGTGCTGATACAAGAACTCGCTCTTATACGCGGCCATGTCCACGCCGACCGGGCAGTCCGTCTTGCAGCCCTTGCACCCCAGGCACAGATCCAGCGCGTCCAGCACCTCCGGCGCGCGGTAGCCGCGCGTCACGCTGCCGCCGTCCAGCATCTCCTGCAGTACCCGCGCGCGCCCGCGCGTGGAGTCCTTCTCATCCCCCGTGGCCCGGAACGACGGGCACATCACCCCGCCCGCCGCGCTCCGGCACTTCCCGACGCCCACGCACCGCCGCACCGCGCGCCCGAAGTCGCCCCCGTCCGCGGCGAGCGCCAGCATCGGCGGCGCCTGCTGCACCACCCCGGGCGCCCGCAGATCGGCGTCGAAGGCCCGCGGCGCCACCAGCACCGCCGGATTCAGCACCGCGCCGGGGTCGAACGCCGCCTTGAACTCCTCGAACGCCGCCAGCATCTCAGGGCTGTACATCGCGGCGAGCAGCCCGGACCGGGCCTGCCCGTCGCCGTGCTCGCCCGACACCGACCCGCCGTGCTCCACCACCAGCGCGGTGGCGGCGGCGGTGAACTCCGCGAAGCGTTCGCGCCCGGCCGGACTCTGGAGGTCGTGATCGACGCGGACGTGCAGGCAGCCCTCCCCGAAGTGCCCGAACACCGTCCCGCGCCGCCCGGACCGCCGCATCAGGGCCTCGAACGCGTGCAGGTAGTGCGCCAGCCGTTCCGGCGGCACCGCGGCGTCCTCGAACCCCGGCCAAGCCTCGGCGCCGTCCGGCGTCCGCGTCGCCAGGCCCGCGCCGTCCTCGCGGATCCGCCACAGCGCCTTCTGCTCGGCCTCGCCCACCACGAGCCGGGTCTGCGAGGCGCCCGCCAGATCGCCGACCAACGCGGCGGCGTGGTCCGGCGCCGTCTCCAGGAACAGCCATCCGCCGCCCTCGGGCAGCGCGGCCGGCACCTCCACGCGGCGCCGCGCAGCCCACACCCGCACCAGCTCCGCGTCCATGCCCTCGATCGCCGAGGGCTGATGCGGCAGGGCCCGCGGCACGTCCGCGGCGGCGGCCACCATGTCCGGGTACGCCGCCACCACCAGCACCCGGTCGCGCAGCACCGGCACCAGCCGCAGCTCGGCGCCGAGCACCACCGCCGCCGTGCCCTCGGACCCGACCAGCGCCCGCGCGACGTCGAAGCCGTTCTCGGGCAGCAGATGCTGGAGCGCGTACCCGGAGACCTGGCGCGGGAAGCGGCCGAGCTCACGCCGGATCGCGGTGGCGTGCCGCTCGGCCAGGGCCCGCAGCCGGCCGTCGAGCTCTGCGACCCCGCTGGTCCCGCGCCGCGCCGTGGTGCGGGTGCCGTCGGCCAGCAGCAGGTCCAGGCTCAGCACGTTGTCCGAGGTCGTGCCGAACGCCAGCGACCGCGCGCCGCACGCGTTGTTGCCGATCATCCCGCCGACCGTGCAGCGCGACGCCGTCGACGGATCGGGGCCGAACCGCAGGCCGTGCGGGGCGGCGGCGGCCTGGAGCGCGTCCAGCACCACGCCGGGCTCCACACGCGCCGTCCGCGCTTCGGGGTCGAGCGCGAGGACGCGGTTGAAGTGGCGCGAGCAGTCCAGCACCAGGCCCGCACCGATCGCGTTGCCCGCGACCGAGGTCCCGCCGCCGCGCAGCGTGACCGGCACGCCGTGCTCGCGGCAGAGCGCGACGGCGCGCGCCACATCGTCGGCGCCACGCGGGAACCCGACCCCGAGCGGCACGTGCCGGTAGTTGGAGGCGTCGGCGGAGTACTCGGCACGGCGCCGGGCGCCGAAGTCGGCGTCGAGGCCGGCGGCGGCCAGGGCGGCGCGCCACCCGGCGTCGGAAGATCGCTCTGCCACGGTCCCCAACCTAGCCGCACGGCCGGGGCGTCGTGCGGCATTCCGGGCGCGCGGCGCAGCCCGGACGAGTACGTTCGGAGAGGCGAAATCCCGCAAAACACCACCAGGCCGGGCACGGCCGGGCAAGGAGCCCGCGATGAAGAAGACCGAATACGCCCCCGGCACGCCGTGCTGGGTGGACCTGGGCACCTCGGACATGGAGGGCGCGAAGGCCTTCTACGGCGGGCTGTTCGGGTGGACCGCGGAGGGCGGCGACGACCCGAACACCGGCGGGTACACGATGTTCCTGCTGAACGGGGCGCCGGCCGCCGGGGTGATGCCGCTGATGGCGCCGGAGCAGCCGGTGGCCTGGTCCACGTACGTCTCGGTGCCCGACGCCGACGCGACCGCGGAGAAGATCGGCCAGGCCGGCGGCACGGTGCTGGTGGAGCCGATGGCGGTCACCGACGTGGGCCGGATGGCGTTCTTCTCCGACCCCACCGGCGCGGCGTTCGGCGTCTGGCAGGCCGGGACCTTCCAGGGCGCCGGCGTGGTCAACGAGCCGGGCTCCCTGTGCTGGAACGAGCTGGCGACCCGGGACGCGGCGGCGGCGAAGGCCTTCTACCCGGCGGTGTTCGGCTGGGGCATGGAGACCAGCCCCATGGGCGAGGGCATGGAGTACACCGAATGGCAGCTCGACGGCAAGGACATCGGCGGGCTGATCCAGATGGACGACAAGAACTTCCCGCCGGAGGTCCCGCCGCACTGGGCGGTGTACTTCGCCACGGCCGACTGCCAGGCCTCGGTGGACAAGGTCGGGATGCTCGGCGGGTCGGTGGTGGTGCCGCCGACGCCGATCCCGGTGGGGGTGTTCGCGGTGTGCCAGGACCCGCAGGGCGGGTTCTTCTCGCTGGTGCAGCTGAAGGAGGGGGCGGAGGCGGCCCGGGAGGCGGGTGGGCAGGGCTGACGTCGGCGGCCGTGCCAGGCCTGCGCTTCATGCTGCGGGCGGCGGAGGACGCACGATGCAGGTTGCGCATGACACGACGCGAGCCCCGGTCGGCGGTGAGGCCGACCGGGGCTCGCGTTTCCCGTATTCACTGCGCGGAGCGCTCAGTCCCGCCGCTGCCGCATCAGAATCCGCGAGCGCGTCATCCCGGCGGCGCCGCACGCCGCCAGCGTCGGCAGCGCGACGATCACCAGCAGCAGGAACAGCCACGGCACCACCAGCTGCACCGTGCCCTGCTGCGGTCCGAACAGCGCCACCTTGGTGCTGACGGCGTGCCTGGCCTCCAGCAGCCCGACCGCGGGCAGCAGCCCGAACAGCGCGCCGAGCACCGCCCCGAGGCCGGCGGTCGCGGCGGCCTGGGAACCGGCCAGCGCGCGCCGCACCCGGGGCCGGGCGCCGACCGCGGCCAGCGTCTCCAGATCGTTCTGGGCGTCGGTGATCGCCAGCCCGGTGGCCACCGCCGCGGCGCCGAGCATCACCACGCCGGCCACCCCGGCCAGCGCCAGCAGCCCGATCCAGGCCTGGCCCTGGTAGCCGCGCTCGACGTAGAAGGCCTGCTGGACGCCGGCCGCCGCGGCGATGTCGTCGGCCTTCTTCTGCTCGGCCGCGGTCGGCATGCGCGAGGTGTCGAAGACGATCGCCTGCGGGGTGAAGGCGACGCCCAGCTTGTCCAGGGCGCCGGGGGCCACGATGGCCTGCACGGTCGCGGTGGCGGACGTGGCCTGATAAGCGGGCAGTGTGACGGTCGGCGACGGGTCGCCGGAGCAGGCCGGGGGCCCGCCGACCGCCTTGTCGGGGCTCTGGGCGACGCTTCCGCCGGAGACCGGGCACTCGGTGCCGTCCACCCCGACCCGGACGGTCGGGTTCGCCCCGGTGGTGGTGAGGTCCATGGGGTTGAACACCACGATGCCGCCGGCCTTGAGCACGTTCTCGGCGGCCGGGTCGGACCGGCCCAGGATGGCGCGCACCGCCTCCGGGCCGCCGGCGACGATCGACGACATCCCGGTGCCGTAGTGCCGTGGCGTGCCCCAGAGGTGCCCGTTGAAGACACAGCGCGGATCGCGGTTGTGCTGGTCGGCAGCCTTCTCACGGGCCTCGCCGGTCAGATTGTCCGGGATCGGCGGGCACTCGTTCGCCGGGATCCGCAGCAGGTAGGGGACGGCGACCGCCATCGGCTTCGCGATCGCCTTGCCCGAGCCGGTGGTCTGGACGCCGCCGGGCTGCGCCGGGGCCGCGACGCCCTGGATGAGCGCGTAGCCGCTGGCCGGCAGGACGGCGGCGATCCGCGCGGCCAGCTGGTCCGGGCTCTGGCCCAGTCCGGCGTCGAACGTCAGCGCGGCCTGGCCCGGGTGCATCTCGGAGGTGTAGTCGTGGCGGTCCTGGGCGTCGGTCGAGGTCAGGACCATCGCCACCGCCGAGGCCCCGGCCACCGCGGCCATGATCGCGGCGACCGCCGGCGCGGTGCGGCCCCGGTTGCGCGCGCCGTCGCGCACCGCCAGCCGCGCGGTCAGCGGCAGCACCCGGCCCAGCCGCCCGGACCAGGCCACCAGCAGCGGGGTGCAGGCCACC
>JABFXP010000645.1 GCA_013361685.1 Catenulispora sp. | reverse complement strand
CCCATCGCCCACCGAGCAGCCACCGCCTGCCCCGTCGGCGGCTCCAACCCCAACACATCCAACAACCGACTCGAAGCCGGAATGCCGGCCCCGTCGCTGGACTCGGCGACCACGCGGACCGCCGACAGGCCGCGTACCAGGCGTTGGCACCACACCGGCGACACCGCCTCCAGCCGGACCCGGCGCAGGACCTCCTGGCCGACCTGCTGGACCTTCAGGCCGTCCGGTCCGGCGGCGGCGACCGCCTGGCACTCGCCGGGCAGGAAGCGCTCCTCGGTGTCGAGGCAGATGGAGTAGACGCCGACCGCAGGGCCCTGAGTCAGGATCTGGATCATGCCGGGCAGGGCGCGCAGGCGGCGTGAGCCGTCGAGGACGACGATGATGTCGGGCTCCTCGAACTGGATCCGGCCCTGCGCGTCGGCCGCCGCCTTGGTCCGGGAGGCCAGGATCGAGGCGAGGTCCGCGATGCGCTGGCCGACCGTGGTGGCGTCGACGCCGATCAGGGCGCTGGCATCGATGCCCGGCACCGGGCGCACGTGGGGCAGCCAGCGCATCCACTCCCAGTCCTGCTGTGTCTCCCGGTCGGTCAGCAGGCAGAACTGGACGTCGCGGGGGCTGGACATCGTCGCGGTCTGGGCGAGCAGCCAGCGGGCGATCCCCCGGGGGACGTCGGCGGGCCCGGCGACACCGATGACGCCGCGCTCGCGCAGCGGGATCGTCACGGGCGCGTCCGGCACGGTCCAGGCCACCTGGCGCCGGTGATCGTCCTGCTCCGGGTCGTCGAGCACGACCTCGCTGGGCTGGTCCGCGGTGCCGACCCGCAGCAGCAGGTGGTCGTCGTTCTCCCGCCGCCGCTCCCACAACCGCATCCGCGGACCGGTGGCGATGTCCAGGATCGTCGCCGCGTCCGGGCACAGGTGGCGCCGCACCCGCCGCTCGGCGGTGAGGGCGTCCCGGGCGTCCTGCTCGATGCGTGCCTTCTTCGCCTCGTAGTCGGTGACCTGCTGCGCGTATGTCTTCTTCCCGGACTTCTTCTCCTGGAAGTAGTTGCCCAGCATCATGACCGGCGACATCGCGGCCATCAGCAGATACCGCGGCTGCTTCATCAGCACGGCCATGCCGACCGCCATGAACAACGGGGCCACCAGCATCACGAACGGAAAGGGCCGCTTGTGCTGGTCGGTGACCGGGTTGGGCAGCCGGAACTTGGTCTGCCGCTCCGGCGGCAGCAGCCGGGGCGGCCGGTTGAAGTCGAGCGCGGCCCCGTCCTCGGACACGGCCAACGCCGCGTCCGGCGGGGTGTAGGGCCCGAGCTCCAGCAGCGTCCACCCGACAGCGACCTGCGATTCCAGGGGCCACTCGACCTGCGACCGCAGCGGCACCCCGTCCACGGTGGCGACGGCGCCCTCGAACGGCGCGATCCGCACCACTCCCTGGCCATCGAGGCTGACCCGTAACGCGCAGTCCGGCACAGCGGGATCGTCCAGCCGGATCCGCATCTCCGCCGACCGACCGACGTCAACACTGCCCGGGAGGAGCCGGTGCACGGGACCGGCCGCCGGCCCGCTGACCACCCGCACCTCGAAGGCGCCAGCCGGCTCGGCCGGAAGACACCCGGAGGGATCGTGCAGCGAAACCACCACACCCTCGAACAGCGGCGACGACGCGAGGGTGTGGCGCGGATCGACCAACTCGCCACCGACGAACAACTCCGGCTGCTCCGGCCCGGCACTGCCGACCAGCCGCCCCAACAACGCGGCGATCTCCGGTATCGGCGTCTGCCCCTCGGCGACGAGGACGACGTCCGCCTTCGCCGCACGGACCGGATCGACCACCGTCAAGGTCATGCGCATGCGGCGCCCCCCAGCCGTTCGCTCCGCCACGACATGTTCGGCGAGCTCGGGGCCGTGGATCACGCCCCGTCGTGCGTCGATTATCGGCTGCGACGGCGGCGGGAGTCAAAGCTCTGATGCAGGGGGCGGGGTCGTTTCGGCCGACGCGGTCGTGCAACCACATTGCCCGAGGGTGATCGATCGACGCCGGTGCGCACCCGCTACGCACGCAGGCAGACAGCGACAGAGCCCGGAAGCCCTGGCGCCGCCTGCGCGCCGCGACGGTGTATCAGAGCACAGCGAGTCGGTCGACCAGCAGCTCCACCCTGCGGTCGGCGTACTCCGGCAGGAGCCGGCCCGCGCGGCTCAGGGTCGCCAGTCCGTGCAGGGAGGACCAGAACAGCTCGGTGAACAGTCCTGGTTCGATGCCGTCGCCGGCGACCTCGGTGAGGGTTTCCAGGAGGGCGGCGAAGGCGTCCTTCAGGGGTGCCGGGGTTTCGTCGTTGGCGAAGGTCAGACCGCCGTCCAGCTGGAACAGGGCGTCGTAGACCGCCGGGTTGTGTTCGGCGTAGGCGAGGTAGGTGCGGGCCAGGGCGGTCACTCGGGCTCGGGGGCTGGGGGCGGTGGCGGTCGCGGCGCGGATTGCTGCGGCCAGTTCGGTGGCGCCTTCGATGGCGACCGCGCCGATGATCTCGCGTTTGCCGCGGAAGTGGCTGTAGAGGACGGGTTGGCTGTACTCGATGCGTTCGGCGAGTTGGCGGGTGGTCACCGCGTCCCAGCCCTGCTGTTCGGCGAGTTCGCGGGCGGTGGCCACGATGAGGCGTTCGCGTTGTGCCCGTTCGCGTTGCTTGCGTTCCTGGACCGACATGGCTCGATTCTAGCACTGCTAGACAACCAAGCGGCAGTAGTACTAGCTTTGCCTCAACAGCTAGCAACGCTAGATACCGGGAGGGTCATCATGCTCAACGCGCTCGAGGTCTTCACCACCGTGGCTGTCGGCCTGCTGGTGGGGGTGGAGTTCTCCGTCGCCGTCATCCTCAGCCGGATCCTCAACGCGCTGCCCGACGACAGTGCCCAGCTCGGTCATGCGCATGGGGGGCGGATGCTCGGTGCCCTGATGCCCTTCTGGTACATCGGGTCGCTCGTCCTCAGTGCGGTCTGGGCCGTCGCCAGGTGGCACGACCACGGCGCCGGGCTCGTCGTCGTCGCCAGCGGGCTGCTGATTCTCAGCGTGATCATGTCGATCCTGCTGCTCGTGCCGATCAACAACCAGAACAAGACGTGGACCCCCGAGAACCGGCCCGCCGACTGGAAGCAGCAGTTGGACCGGTGGAACCGCTACCACTACGTCCGCGTCGCCGTCATCATCGCCGCGTTCACCCTGCTGGTCACCGCCCTCGTCTGAGGGCGGGGCCGTGCGCGACCGGCGCCCTGCGCGGGAGCCCTGGCCAGTGGCCGGGGACCCGCGCCGGGCGTTGCGTGTCAGTACACGCTGCCGTTCGCGGTGCCCCAGTTGAGGCTTGCCACGACCGGGTTGGCGCCGTTGGTCAGGTGCCACACGTTCGCGCCGTCGAGCGCGGTGGCCGCGGGGGTCCTGGCCCCGTCGGACACGGTCAGGTACTGGTCGTCGATTTGGTTGTAGGGCGCTGAGACGTCGGTGACCTGCCCGATGACGCCGTTGCCCTGGTTGTCGACCGCCTGGCAGGCGTCGTTGAGGGTCGGGACGGTGCCGCTGCTGGTGCTGCTGACCACGACGGACCCGTTGAGGATGAAGCCGGTCACCGCTTGCTTGGGATTGGTGCGCGGCACGTCGTTGACCGTCGCCACGGTGTCGGCGACCGTGCTCACGGTGTGGCCGACGTGGTGGACCGTGATGTGCACCTTGCCGGTGGTGAAGGTGCAGACGTAGTCGTAGTCCGCCGACTGGTCCTCGGTGCTCGTGAACTGCACCGCGCCGGCGTCGGCCTGCAGCTGCGCGTTGTTCAGCCCGAAGACCTGCTGGACGTCGCCCTTGCCGGCGAACCCGGGGTAGGCGGACGGGTTGAAGGTGGTACTCGCGGACGCCGACGTGGCCAGCACGAGGCTGCCGACGCTCAGACCGGCCAGGCCGCCGCCGATCAGGCGCCCCCGGGAGAGCGCCGCGGAGGGGACCGCGTGGGCGCCGTGCTTTTTCTGGAACATGTGTTTCCCCCTCGGGAATCAGAGGCCGAGAGCCTCAAGGCGGTTTTCCTACCGCCTTCAGCCTGATTCCGAGATGATTTCTCAAGCAGGGCCAAAGGTCCCTATTCAGTGGTGCCAAAAGTCCCAGCACACCCGTTCTCACCTGCGTGGTAAGAGTTTACCCCGAACGTTAGAACGTTCGTGCCATCAAGCGACAAGAATGCTGAAGGCCTCCTGAAGAGAGCGCCGAATAGATTCGAGATATATCCCGAGTCGTTGAATAGCCGCGGCATTTCCGGCCGAGCGGCGCTGCCGTCACTCGACGCCTTCGCGCTCTGATCCCGAGGGCCAGATCAAGGTCGCAGCAACCGGTCGACCAGTCCGTCGACGTACTCCGGGGTCAGCGGGCCCAGGCTGAACAAGACTCGGACGTACATCGGAGCCAGCACATGGTCCAGCAGGTCGAGCGCGTCCGGCGGCTGCTCCCCGCGTTCACGGGCCCGATCGAGCATGGACTGTAGTTGCCGGGTGCGTTCATCGCGGAGGTCGTCGCCCGCCTGCTGGCCCTGCTGGCCGCTGCCGGACAGGGCGACGGCCAGGCGCAGCAACGCCAGGCCGTCAGGGCCGGTGATCTCGCGGGCCACGGTCGCGGCATAGGTGCGCAGGTCGCCGGCCAGGCTCCCGGTGTCAGGCATCGGAGACCGGGCGTTGAGGCTGGTCAGTGCCACGTCGGTGAGCAGGGTCTCCAGGCTGCCCCAGCGGCGGTAGATGCTGCTGTCGGCCACACCCGCGCGGGCTGCGACGTCGCCGACGGTGAACCTGCCGTAGCCGCGCTCATTGATCAAGTCGGTGACGGCCTGGTGCACCGCCGCCTTGATGCGGGCGCCGCGGCCGCCGGGTCGCCGGGCTCGCTGTGGCTCGTCCATGCCCCCACCTTAACGCAGTAATCACTTGCGTTTGTGGATGGAGTCTCCGTACAGTCTTCTAACGCAGTCAACGACTGCGTTAGTGCGCTCGGTGGCTGACCACGTCGGCCATACGGAGACGCAACCGCTGATCGAGAGGAATCTCCATGGCTGTACCGCCTGCGGCTGTTGGCAGTCGACCGAACCGGGCCGTGCTGCTCGCGGTGACCTGCCTGGGCCAATTCATGGTGCTGCTCGACAACACGATCGTGGGAGCTGCGCTGCCCGACATGCAGCGCCGGCTGCACACGCAGTTGACCGGCCTGCAGTGGATCGTCGACGCATACGTGCTGCTGGTCGCGATGCTGCTACTGACCGGCGGCGTCTTCGCCGACCGCTTCGGTCGCAAGCGGGTGTATCTGGCCGGCGTGGTGGTCTTCACCGCCGCATCGGCGCTGTGCAGCCTCGCACCCTCGGTCGGCTGGCTGATCGCCGGCCGGGTGATGCAGGGCGTCGGGGCTTCGGCACTGAGCCCGGCCTCGCTGGCCCTGCTCGCCGCGGCCTATCCCGTGCCGCAGGAACGCATCAAGGCGATCGGGCTGTGGGCCGGGTTCAGCGGGATCGGTCTGGCCGCGGGCCCGGTGGCCGGCGGTGTACTGATAGACGCCTTCGGCTGGTCCGCCATCTTCCTGGTCAACCTGCCCATCGGGGTGGTCCTGCTGCTGGCCGGTCTGCGCTACCTCGACGAGTCCCGCAATCCGAAGGCCCCTGCGATCGACATACCGGGGACAGTGCTGTCCGTTCTGGCAGTGGGGGCGCTGACATACGGGCTGATCGAGGGTGGCGCCCGCGGTTGGACGTCGCCGGTGATCCTCAGCAGCTTCGCCGCCGCGGTGGTCCTGCTGGTCGCCTTCCTCACCGTCGAAGCACGTCGCTCCGCTCCGATGCTGCCGCTGCGGCTGTTCCGGCAGCGCCTGTTCACCGTCTCCAACACCGCCATGGTCGTGGTGGGGTTCGCGCTCATGGGATCGTCGTTCTTCTTCTCCCAGTTCTTCGTGAACGTCCAGGGCACCTCGATCCTCCGCGCCGGCCTGCAAACCCTCCCCGTCTCCCTCACCATGGTGATCATCAGCCCGGTCGCAGGCCGGCTCGCCGTCCGCTACGGCTTCCGCATCGTGGTCACCACCGGCCTGGCCCTGGCCGGCCTGGGACTCCTGACCCTCGGCATGGTGCACGCCGACACCGGCTACGGGAACGTGTGGTGGCGGCTGGCAGTGGTCGGCATCGGCTTCGCCCTGACCATGTCCCCGCTGACGGGAGCCGCCATCCAGGCGGTCAGCCCGGCCGAAGGCGGCCTGGCATCAGGGATCAGCAGCACCACGCGACAGATCGGCGCGGTCCTCGGCGTGGCGATCCTCGGAGCCGTGGTCCGCGCCCGGCAATCCGGCGGCGCCTCCTTTGAGACCGGTCTCAACAGCGCCTTCATCGTGGCTGGTGCCATCACGCTGGCCACGGCCGTGCTGACCGGCTTGTGGTTGTCGGCGTCCAAGCCTGCGGCGAGCTCGGCCG
>JABFXP010000235.1 GCA_013361685.1 Catenulispora sp. | reverse complement strand
GAGCAGACCGGCGACCGCGCTCAGCGTCGCCGCGCCCACGACGGCGAGCAGGAGCGCCGCGGCCAGCAGCCGGGCCTGGGCGGCGGCGACCCGCCGGGCCAGGCCGGACAGCAAAGACGGCAGGTGGCCGGAGACGGTGAAGGGGTGCGCCGCGTCGGAGTCCAGCGCACGGCGGAACGTGTCGATCCGGCCCGACAACTGCGAGAAGGCCGCCGCGCCGGTCTCGTGGGGCCCGAGCGAGGGAGTCAGGACCATGGTCGCGGCGGCGCCGCGCAGCACGCCGGACGCCAGGAGCGAGGGGTCGGCGATGAAGGGGTCGAAGGTGGTGAACGAACCCAGCGACATCGTGCCCGAGGGCCCGAACGGGTCGAAGGACCAGAACGCCGGGTTCTGCGGGGCGCGGCGGACCAGACCGACGATCCGGACCACGACGGGCGCGCCTGTCGCGGGGCGCAGAGTCAGGGTCTGGCCGAGGCGGACGTGCATCGCGCCGGCGGTGGTGACCGGGACGGCGACCGGGATCGGGGCGTCGGCGGTGCCGACCGCGGCCGTGGCGGCGCTCGGGGCGGTCGGCCAGGAGCCCGCGACGATCGTGCTGTGCTTCTGGAGGTCCGCCGAGGCGATGACGGCGACCTGCGGAGTCGGTCCGTCCGGGGCGGTGCCGGGGAGGGTGAGGAATCCGGATTCCGCGATGACAGCGGTGGAGAACGACTGGGACGCGCCGGAAGCCGCGAGCGCGTCGCTGATCTTCGCTGTGCTGGTACGGACATCGGCGGCGTACGTGGCGGCGTGCGGCGTCCAGCGGACGGTGAGCGCGGCGTCCGGCGAGGCGGACAGGTCGGTCAGCGCGCCGGCGGGCAGGGTGGTGGTCCAGGTGACCGCGACGAGGATCGCGAACGCGGCCGTGCCGAAGGTCACCGCGATGGCCGCGCACGTTGCTCCGAGCTGCGCGGCGACCCTGCGCCCCGTGGACCTCACCCCGCCGTTCCTCCCCGTCGCGCCTCGTGTGTGAGAGCGCTCTCACATGGAGGGTGAGTTTGTCAGCGCTCTCGTTTCGGCGCAAGGCATCGTGAGACCGGTCTGTCTTCTCGCTGAAACGCGGCGGCTTCGCGGCGACGACGAGGCTGGTGCCCGGGCGGCGATAACCACGGCGGGGGACCGGCGGGGATCTGCGACACTCGTGGCCGTGACGAAGACTGATCTCGCTTCCCGTTCCGTGCTGCTGCGCCGTGGCTTCGCGCTGGAGTACGCGACTTTGGCGTGGAACGTGGTCGGGATCGTCGTGCTGGCCGTGGCCGCGATCGGGGCGCGGTCGGTGGCGCTGGCCGGGTTCGGGCTGGACTCGCTCATCGAGATCGGCGCGTCCACGGTGGTGATCTGGGAGCTGTCCGGCACCGACGGCGAGCGGCAGCGCCGGGCGCTGCGCCTGATCGGCGTCGGATTCGCTTTGCTGGCGGGGTATCTGCTGGTGCAGTCCGTGCTGGTGCTGGCCACCGGCTTCCATCCGCGGCACTCGGTGCTGGGGATCGTGTGGACGGCGGTGACAGCGGCGGTGATGTTCACGCTGGCCGCGGGCAAGGCCCGTACCGGTGCTGCGCTGGACAACCCGGTGCTGAAGACCGAGGGCCGGGTCACGCTGATCGACGGGCTGTTGGCCGCCGCCGTGCTGGCCGGTCTGGTGCTCAACGCGGCGCTCGGCTGGTGGTGGGCCGATCCGGCGGCCGGGTTCGTGCTCGTCTATTACGCCGTGCGCGAAGTGAAGGAGATCTTCGCCGGCGAGCACTGAGCCCGAGCCGCTGGATCAGTTCCGACAGCGTGCTTGTTCGCTCAGAACTTGGCGGCTCCGTACGGCAATCCGGGGTTCGCATCGGCGATCGCCATCAGCCGGTTGTACTTCGCCACGCGCTCGCCGCGGGCCGGAGCGCCGGACTTGAGCTGTCCGGCCCCGGAGCCGACGGCCAGGTCGGCGATGAAGTCGTCGCAGGTCTCTCCGGACCGGTGGGAGATCATCGCGCCGTATCCGGCGGTGCGGGCCGCCGCGAGCGCCTGCCGGGTCTGGGTGACGGTGCCGATCTGGTTGACCTTGATCAGGGCGGCGTTGGCGATGCCGCGTTCGGCGCCGCGGGCGATGGCGTCGGGGTCGGTGACGAAGATGTCGTCTCCGACGATCTGGATGCGCTCGCCGAGCTGCGCGGTCATCGCGATCCAGCCGGCCTCGTCGTCTTCGGCCAGGCCGTCTTCGATGCTGTGGATCGGGAAGCGCTCGATCATGGCGGCGTACCGGGAGATCAGCTCGCTGCTCGTGAGCTGCTCGCCGGCGATCCGGTAGCGGCCGTCGGACTGGAAGAAGCCGTTGGCGGCCGGGTCCAGGGCGATCGACACCCCGTCGCGGCCGGGGGTGTATCCGGCGGCCTCGATCGCGGCGACCAGCAGCCGCAGCGCCTCCTCCGGCTCGGTCACGCCGGGGGCGAAGCCGCCCTCGTCGCCCAGCCCGGTGCTCTCGCGCAGCGCGACCAGTTCGCGGCGCAGCGCGGTGTAGACCTCGGCCCCGGCCCGCACCGCCTCGGCGATCGACGGCGCGCCCAGCGGGGCGATCATGAATTCCTGGAAGTCCAGCGGGTTCGCCGCGTGCGCCCCGCCGTTGATCACGTTGAAGTGCGGGACCGGCAGGCACAGCTCGGTCTCGGGGTCGCTCAGCCAGCGCCACAGCGGCGTGCGGTCCGCCGCGGCCAGCGCCCGGGCGCAGGCGATCGACACCCCGACGACGGCGTTGGCCCCGAGCCGGGACTTGTTCGGCGTGCCGTCCAGCTCGATCAACGCCGCGTCGATGTCCTCCAGCCCCGGCCAGGTGCGGCTGAGCAGCAGCTCGGCGATCTCGCTGTTCACGGTGGCGGCGGCGTTCAGGACGCCCTTGCCGCCGTAGCGGGCCGCGTCGCCGTCGCGCAGCTCCACGGCTTCGCGGGCGCCGGTGGAGGCGCCGGACGGCACTCCGGCGGTGGCGGTGGTGCCGTCGCCGAGCTCTACGGTGACCGACAGCGTGGGGTTGCCACGCGAATCCAGGATCTGCAGTGCCGACGCCTTCGTTATGCGATACGCGTTCACCGGGTCCTCCCAGCTCATGACCTGTTCCTGCGCCGTGCCACGGCGCCTTCGGTCTCACGCTAGGTGACGCCGCAGAGCCTTGACAGTGCTGAAGGTCCCTGTTCGTGCACGCGTGTCCGTTCGCGCGGGACAGGCGGGTGAATCAGCAGCCTGCCGCAGGTCACACCAGCAGCGCCAGACCGAGCCCGGCGGCCGCGGCGAGCAGCCCGGTGAGCAGGCTGACGGCGACGTTCGCGCCGGCTTCGGCGATCGATCCGTCCTCGACCAGGCGCATGGTCTCGTAGCTGAACGTGGAGAAGGTGGTGTAGGCGCCGCAGAACCCGGTGCCGGCCACCGTGACCGCGTCCTTGGGCAGGCCGTGGTGCGCGGCGAGCCCGGTGAGCAGGCCCAGCAGCAGGGCGCCGCTGACATTGACGGTCATCGTGCCGATCGGCAGCACCGAGCCGCGCCGGGAGGTCAGCGCCTTGTCCAGCAGGTAGCGGGCCGGGGCGCCGACCGCGGCGGCGGCCGAGACCGCGAGCATCAGGATCATGAGCGTCCCCGGCGGTGGCGGCGCGGCACCGGGCCGGCGCCGGCAGGTTTGGACGGCTTCATCGGCGTCCTCCGATCGAGGCTGAGTCGGCGGGGGCCGGGGCCGGGGCCGCCGCGGCCGGAGCCGGAACGCGGGCCGTGCCGCGGTGCTTGTGCCGGTGCTGGGTGATGCCGCGTCCCAGGCTCAGGCCCAGGCTGGTGGCGGCCACGCCGGCGGCCAGGCTGCCCAGCAGGTATCCGGCGGCGGTGCCCCAGGCCCCGGCGGAGATCAGCCGGTCGGTGTCGACCATCCAGGTGGAGAACGTGGTGAACGCCCCGAGGAAGCCGACGCACAGGAACGGCCGGACGTAGGTCGTCGGCGGCCACAGGTCCAGGATGAACACCAGCAGCAGCGCCAGCACGAACGAGCCGAGCGCGTTGATCGCGAACGTGGTCGCCGGGAACGTGTGCGGCGCGGTCGGGAACGCCAGCCCCAGCCCGTAGCGGGCCGGGCCGCCCAGCGATCCGCCGGCGGCGATGGCGGCCAGCACCCGCCGGGGAGTGCGCGTGCGCGGTGCGGGTTTCGCGGTGTCGGGATCGACGGGCAGATCGTCGGCCGGGGACAGGTCGGCGGTCGGGTTCACGCGCACAGACTCCTACTCTTCGCACGGAGGCATACGTTCGAGTAGGGACCGTTGGCCACAGCGCGACGGTCGACTGTGACGGTCGGCTGCGACGGTTGTACGGCGGGCCCCACCGCCGGATCGCGCGCCCAGTCTACCGGGGTCCATCGGGAGGCCCGGACGGGCCGACCGGGGCGCCGGAGTCGCCGCCGGCCTGCGTGCCCGCCGACCGGCGGCTCGGCGGGCACTCGGGTGAGTCCGGCGCATACGGCGAGCGCATCCGGGAATCCACCTCCGAGGCGCAGCACGTCGCGACCGCCTGACCGAGACGGAGAGTTGATGATGGAGTTCGACGTCGTGATCGAGATCCCGGCCGGGTCCCGCAACAAGTACGTCATGGACCACCGGCTCGGCCGGATCCGGCTGGAGCGGATGCTGTTCACCGCCACCAGCTACCCGGCCGACTACGGCTACATCCCCGACACGCTGGCCGCCGACGGCGAACCGCTGGACGCGATGGTGCTGCTGGACACACCTGCCTTCCCCGGCGTGGAGGTCACCGCCCGGCCTGTCGCCGCCTATCGCCACCAGGACGAACAGGGCCTGGACGTGAAGATCCTCTGCGTCCCGGCCGGTGACCACCGCTATGCCGGCGTCCGCGACCTCGCCGACGTCCCGGCCGAGCGGCTCAACGAGATCGGGCACTTCTTCGACGTCTACAAGGACACCGAGCCCGGGCGTCACGCCGAACCCGGCAGCTGGTGCGACCGCCGGGCCGCCGAGGAGATCATCGCCGCCGACCGGCGGCGGCACGCCGAATCGCTCGCCGACGCCGGAAAGTGATCGGCGCCGGGCGAGGTGTCCGGCGGCCTGGAGGATCCGCGGGCGGCGACAAGGCCGAACCCGCATTGCTCGATCCCTGCTCAGCGGCTGCTCAGTAGCTGATCAACGACTCCGGGTCCGTCACCGGTCACCGCTGCGGGAATCCGTCCGCGGTCGGCGGCAGAACCGTTGCCAGGCGGGCCAGGGCCGGCACGTCGTCCGGTGAGTCCGGTGAGCCCGGCGGCTCCGGTGACTTCGGCGATTCCGGGGACTCCGGCGGCTTCGGCGCCGAGGCGGGGTCCGGCACGCCGTCCGCGTCGTCGGGGGCGTTCAGATAGTGCTCCATCAGCCGGCGCAGGGCCGAGCGGGTCTCGGCTTCGTCGTGGCGGTGGGCGAGTTCGAGCGCGTATACGTGCAGCAGGCCCGCGAGGGCGTAGCGGCCGGGGACGCGTTCGGACAGCAGGTTGGCCTGGGTCAGTTCGCGCAGGGTGCGGGCGGCCTCGGTCTGGCTGACCGCCGCCAGGCCGGCCGCCGCCGCGGTGCTCAGATCCGCCCCCGGCACCAGGCCCAGCAGCCGGAACATGCGGGCACTGCCTTCGTCGAGCTTCTGGTAGGACCAGGAGAACACGGTGCGGACGTCGGTGAGCGGGTCGCCGGTGCTCAGCGCGTCCAGCCGGCGGTCGGCGTCGCGCAGGCGCGCGGCGATGTCCGCCAGCGGCTGGCCGGAGCGGCCCGCGGCGTGCGCGCAGACGATGTTCAGCGCCAGCGGCAGCCGGGCGCACCAGCGGGCGATCTCGTCGGCCGCCTCTCGCTCCAGCGCCACCCGGTCCCCGCCCAGCCGCCGCCGCAGCAGGGTGCGCGCGTCGCCGGCGCTCAGGGCGCCCAGGTTGATCGGGTGCGCGCCCTCGGCCACGGCCAGGCCGGTCAGCCGCCACCGGCTGGTGACCACCGCCGCGCAGCCCGGCCCCCGGGGCAGCAGCAGCCTGACCTGCTCGGCGTCCCGGGCGTTGTCCAGCACCACCAGGACCCGCCGCCGCGCCGCCAGCTCCCGGTAGCGGGCCAGCCCGGTCTCCAGGTCGACGCCCTGGTACTGGTGGCCGGGGTCCAGCGCGTCCAGCAGCCGGACCAGCGCCTCGTCCGGCCGCATCGGCTCGCCCGCCGGGCCGAAGCCGCGCAGGTCCAGGCAGAGCCGGCCGTCGGGGAAGCGGTCGGCGACCCGGTGCGCGAAGTGCACCGCCAGCGCGCTCTTGCCGGTGCCCGGGGCGCCGTCGATGGTGACGATCGGGCCCGGGCCGCCGGCCGGCGCCTCCTGCTCCCACAGCGCCTCCAGCGTCCGCAGGTGCTCGGCGCGGCCGGTGAAGTGGCGGGCCGCGGCCGGCAGCGCGGTGGACAGCGCGGTGGACAGCGGGAAGATC
>JABFXP010000934.1 GCA_013361685.1 Catenulispora sp. | reverse complement strand
GGCCAGCAGCATGCCCAGCAGCATCGAGCCGGTGTCGCCCATGAACATCCGGGCCGGGTCCCAGTTGTGGGCCAGGAAGCCCAGGCACACCCCGACGGTGACGATCGCGATCAGGGCGGGCGCGGTGGCCCCGGTGAGCTTGTAGCTGATCGCCAGCCGGTAGCAGTAGGCGAAGGACGCCAGGCCCGCGATGCACGTGATGCCGGCGGCCAGTCCGTCCAGGCCGTCGACGAAGTTCACCGCGTTCATCAACAACAGCACCAGGAACACCGACAGCACGATGGACAGCGTCGGGTCCACCGCGACGATCCCGATGCCCGGGATCACCAGCCAGCTGATCTGGATGCCCTTGACCACCATCACCGAGGCGGCGAAGATCTGCCCGGCCAGTTTGGTCAGCGGATCCAGCTCGAACTTGTCGTCCACCACACCCAGCACCACGACCAGCAGCGTGCCCCACAGCAGCGCCTGCACCGTGTTGGTGGTGTGGTAGACGTTGCGCTCGAGCATCGGGAAGTGCTTGGCGACGGTGAGCGCGGCGGCCAGGCCGGCGAACATCGCCAGACCGCCCATCCGCGGGATCGGCGTCTGGTGCACGTCCCGTTCCCGGATCGCCGGCATCAGGCCCAGCCGCACCGACAGCACCCGGATCGGTCCCCCGAAGAGCAGGGTCACCGCCAGGGCCACCGTCATGGCGAGCAGGTACTCCGCCACGGGGATCCTCTCCGCTCGTCTCGCTGTGGTGTGGGGATCCGGACCGACTCCGTCCGGCAGAACGTTCTGGCACCACCAGTATCGCCAGACAACCCTACGCCGACTATCGGCGGCCGGTGCGTCACAACTGTGGAACGACTGCCCCGGGCCGGGGAACCACCGGTGAGGTGCGGCCGGAGCCGGCCGGGCGCCATGGGCTGTCTGGTCGAACCGCGAGCGGCGGGCAGGCAGACCCCGAGCAGACGGCGAGCAGACGGCGAGCAGGTCCTAGGCGGCGCGGGTGAGCGTCGGCGCCACTTCCCGCAGCTGGTCGAACCCGATCGCGCCCTCGCGCAGCAGCACCGGCGCGGTGCCGGTGACGTCGACGATGGAGCTGGCCCCGCCCTGGCTGCCGACGTGGCCGGCGTCCAGGTACACCGACACCGCGTCGCCGAGCTGGTCCTGCGCCTCCTGCGCGCTCTGGGGCGCGGGCATGCCGGTCTTGTTGGCGCTGGAGACCGCCATCGGGCCGGTCTCGGTCAGCAGCTCGATCGCCACCGGGTGCAGCGGCATCCGGACCGCGACGGTGCCGCGGGTCTCGCCCAGGTCCCAGGTCAGCGTGGGCTGGTGCATGGCCACGAGGGTCAGGCCGCCGGGCCAGAAGGCGTCGACCAGCTCCCAGCCCACCGAGGGCATCCCGGCCACCAGACCGTGCAGGGTGGCCGGCGAGGGCACCAGCACCGGGCTGGGCATCGCCGGGCCGCGGCCCTTGGCCTCCAGCAGGCCGCGCACCGCCCAGTTGGTGAAGGCGTCGGCCCCGATGCCGTACAGGGTGTCGGTGGGCAGCACCACCAGCTCGCCGCGGCGCACGGCGCTGGCGGCCTCCCGCAGTCCGGTCTTGCGCTGCTCGGGGTCGCTGCAGTCGAATCGGCGGCTCATGAGGCGTGAGTTTAGCCGCGCGCGGGCTCAGCCCTTGCGCGCGGTCACGAACCGGGGCCGGCCGGTCAGGTCGCGGTGGTCGGAGGCCTCGGCCCACCCGCGCTCCTCCAGGAAGATGCGCTGGACCTCGCCGCCCTGCTTGTCGGAGTGCTCGAAGGCGGCCCAGCCGCCGGACTTCAGCAGCCGCTGCGCGGTGCGCTCCAGGCCGCGGATCAGGTCCAGGCCGTCCGGGCCGGAGAACAGCGCCAGCTCCGGATCGTGGTCGCGGGCCTCGGGGGCGACGTACTCCCACTCGGTGAGCGGGATGTAGGGCGGGTTGCACACCACCACGTCCACCCGGCCGTCCAGTTCCGGCAGCGCGGTCACCGCGTCCGCGAGGTGCAGCGTGACCCGCTCCCCGGCCTCCACCGCCGCGATGTTGCCGGCGGCCCAGGTGTAGGCGTCGTCGGACAGCTCCACGGCGTGCACGCGGGCGCGCGGCACCTCCTGCGCTATCGACAGCGCGATGGCGCCCGAGCCGGTGCACAGGTCGACGATCAGCGGCTCGGCGACGTCCAGCGCGCGCAGCTTGTCGATGGCCCAGCCGACCATCACCTCGGTCTCCGGGCGCGGCACGAACACGCCGGGGCCGACGGCCAGCTCCAGGTAGCGGAAGTAGGCGGCGCCGGTGATGTGCTGCAGCGGCTCGCGGTTGGCGCGGCGGGCGACGACCTCCCAGTAGCGGGCGTCGAAGTCGTGGTCGGCGACCCGGTGCAGCTCGGCCCGGCGCACGCCGTGCACCCAGGCGGCCAGCTCCTCGGCGTCGTGGCGGGGCGAGCCGACGCCGGCCTCGGCCAGCCGCAGGGCGGCCTGGGCGATCTCGGCACGCAGCAGCGAGGAGGGCTTGGCGGGGGTGTTCCCGGGGGTTCCGGCGGCACCAGGGGCACCAGCGGTCCCGGAGGCGCCGGCGGTCCCGGAAGCCCCGGGGGTACCGGCGGCGTCGGCACCGGCCCGCTCGGCCGGTTCCGGCGCCGCCGCAGTGGAGTCAGTCACGGCGTCGGCGCCCCTCAGTTCCCCCCGGCCGCGAGCTTCGCGGCGGTGTCCGCGTCGACGCAGGCCTGGATCACCGCGTCCAGGTCGCCGTCGAGCACCTGGTCCAGGTTGTACGACTTGTAGCCGACCCGGTGGTCGCTGATGCGGTTCTCCGGGAAGTTGTAGGTGCGGATCCGCTCGGAGCGGTCCATGGTGCGGATCTGCGACTTGCGGGCGTCGGAGGCCTCCTTGTCGGCCTCCTCCTGCGCGATGGACAGCAGCCGGGCCCGCAGGATGCGCATCGCCGACTCCTTGTTCTGCAGCTGCGACTTCTCGTTCTGGCAGCTCACCACCACGCCGGTGGGCAGGTGGGTGATGCGGACCGCGGAGTCGGTGGTGTTGACCGACTGCCCGCCGGGGCCGGAGGAGCGGAAGACGTCGATCCGCAGGTCGTTGGGGTTGATCTCGACCTCGACGTCCTCAGCTTCGGGCAGCACCAGCACGCCGGCCGCCGAGGTGTGGATCCGGCCCTGGGACTCGGTCACCGGGACCCGCTGCACCCGGTGCACGCCGCCCTCGTACTTCAGCCGCGCCCAGACGCCCTCGCCGGCCTCGTTGACCCGGCCCTTGACCGCCACCTGCACGTCCTTGTAGCCGCCGAGGTCGGACTCGGTCGACTCCAGCACCTCGGTCTTCCAGCCCTGGCGCTCGGCGTAGCGCATGTACATGCGCAGCAGGTCGCCGGCGAAGAGCATGGACTCCTGGCCGCCCTCGCCGCCCTTGATCTCCAGGATGACGTTCTTCTCGTCCATCGGGTCGCGCGGGATCAGCAGCTTCTGCAGCCGGTCCTCCAGCACCGCGCGCCGCTCCTGAAGGCCCGGGACCTCCTCGCCGAAGGCGGGGTCCTCGGCGGCGAGCTCCTTGGCGGCGGCGATGTCGTCGCCGACGGTCTGGTACTCGCGGTAGGTCTCGGCGATCGGGCCGAGTTCGGCGTAGCGCTTGCCGAGCTTGCGGGCGACGTCGGGGTCGGCGTGGACGGACGGGTCCGCGAGCTTCGTGCCCAGCTCCGCGTACTCGGCGAGCAGGTCGTCGATCACTTCGAACATGTCACGTCCTTTCGTCTGCGGCGATCGGTGCGTCCGGGGGCGAGAAGGCCTTGCCGGTGCGAACACGACGACGGCGCCGGACCGCACCGGGAACCCCGGTCTGCGGTACCGACGCCGTCGAGGGTGCTACTTGGCGTCCTTCTTGCCGAAACGAGCCTCGAAGCGCGCCACCCGGCCGCCGGTGTCGAGGATCTTCTGCTTGCCGGTGTAGAACGGGTGGCACTGCGAGCAGACTTCGGCGTGGATCACGCCGTTGGTGGCGGTGCTGCGCGTCTGGAAGGTCGCGCCGCAGCCACAGGTCACAGTGGTGGCCACGTAGGCCGGGTGGATGTCAGGCTTCATTTCGGCTCCTTAGGGTCGAGGTGGCCGCCGGGTCTCCATTCCTATGGGGTGAACCGGGACCGACGAACCATCTTAACGGGGCGCGGGGGGTGGTTATTCCACCCCCGGCTAGTCGACCCCCGGCTTGAGCCGGCCCACCAGATAACCCAGGGTCCGGGTCCAGCTCTCGTGCCGCGGATCGAGCACCTCGAAGTGCCCCATGCGCGCGAACTCGGCGAGCTCGACCTCGTCCCCGGCGTCCCGCGCGGCCTCGGCGAAGGCCCGGGACTGCCCCACCGGGACCCGGTCGTCCTCGTCGCCGTGCACCAGCAGCATCGGGGTCTCCAGCGGCAGCAGCGCGGACGGCGAGGCCGCCGCGTAGCGGTCGGGGACCTCCTGCGGGGTGCCGCCGAGGAACTCCACGGTGGCCGGGACGTCCAGGACGCCGAAGCCCTCGCGCGGGGAGCCCAGGCCGAGCCGCTCGTGGGCGGCGTCGTAGAGGTCGGACACGCCGGCCTGGGAGACCACCGCCGCCACCTGGAACTCCGAGGCCAGCCACAGGGCCAGGTGGCCGCCGGCGGAGTGGCCGACCAGCGCGGTGCGGTCGGTGTCCAGCGGGTACTCGCCGGAGACCGCGCCCAACTGGTCCAGGGAGGCCGAGACGTCGTCGAGGGTGACGCGCCACTCGTTGCCCCCGCCGCCGTCGCCGACCCGGCGGTAGTCGATGTTCCACGCCGCGACGCCGTGCGCGGCCAGGTCCTCGGCCAGCGGCTCCATCAGCTCGCGGTCGAAGGGGGTGCGCCAGAAGCCGCCGTGGATCAGCACGGCCACCGGGAACGGGCCGCCGCCGGTGGGCACATACAGATCGGCGACCTGGGACGGATGCGGGCCATAAGCAAAAGTGGCCGGGGTGATCGTCACCCCGGCCACCTTACTCAGACCGATGTTCGCTTTCGAGTCGCCGGGGCTTACGCCACCGGCGGCGCTCCTTATTCCTGCGGGCCGACCGTCGTCTTCTGGATGGTCATCAGGAACTCGGCGTTGGACTTGGTCTTCTTCATCCGGTCCAACAGCAGCTCCATGGCCTGCTGCTGGTCCAGCGCGTGCAGCACCCGGCGCAGCTTCCAGACGATGCCGAGCTCCTCGGCGCTCATCAGGAGCTCCTCCTTGCGGGTGCTGGAGGGGTCCACGTCGACCGCCGGGAAGATGCGCTTGTCCGCGAGCTTGCGGTCCAGGCGCAGCTCCATGTTGCCGGTGCCCTTGAACTCCTCGAAGATCACCTCGTCCAGCCGGGAGCCGGTCTCCACCAGGGCGGTGGCCAGGATGGTCAGCGAGCCGCCGTTCTCGATGTTGCGCGCCGCGCCGAAGAACTTCTTCGGCGGGTACATCGCCTGGCTGTCCATACCGCCGGTGAGGATCCGGCCGGAGGCCGGGGCGCTGGTGTTGTAGGCCCGGCCCAGACGGGTGATGGAGTCCAGCAGCACCACCACGTCGTGGCCGAGCTCCACCAGGCGCTTGGCCCGCTCGATGGCCAGCTCGGCGACCGTGGTGTGGTCGTCGGCGGGCCGGTCGAAGGTCGAGGCGATGACCTCGCCCTTCACCGAGCGCTGCATGTCGGTGACCTCTTCGGGCCGCTCGTCCACCAGCACCACCATCAGGTGGCACTCGGGGTTGTTCTGGGTGATCGCGTTGGCGATCGCCTGCATGATCATGGTCTTGCCGGTCTTCGGCGGGGCCACGATCAGGCCGCGCTGGCCCTTGCCGATCGGCGCGATCATGTCGATGATGCGCGTGGTCAGGATGTGCGACTCGGTCTCCAGGCGGAGCCGGTCCTGCGGGTACAGCGGCGTCAGCTTGTTGAACTCCGGGCGCTGCCGGGCCGCGCCGGGCTCCAGGCCGTTGATCGAGTCCAGGCGCACCAGGGCGTTGAACTTCTCGCGGCGCTCACCCTCCTGCGGGGCCCGGATCACGCCGGTCACGGCGTCGCCCTTGCGCAGGTTGTTCCGCCGGACCATGGCCAGCGAGACGTAGACGTCGTCCGGGCCGGGCAGGTAGCCCGAGGTCCGCACGAAGGCGTAGTTGTCCAGGATGTCGACGATGCCGCCGACCGGGATCAGGACGTCGTCCTCGGAGATGGTGGTCTCGACCTCGCCGCCGCCGTCGCGGTTGCGGTTGCGGCGGTTGCCCTGCCGGTCCTCGCGGTTGCGGTTGCGGTCCCGGGTGCGGCGGTTGCCGCGGCGGTCGTCGTCGTAGTCGCCACCGCCGCCCTGCTGGCGGCTGCCGCCCTGGCTCTGGTCGCGGCCGCCGTCGCGGTTGCCGTCCCGGGCCTGGTCCCGGCCGCCGTCCCGGTTCTGGTCCCGGCCGCCGGCGGGCTGGCCGCCCTCGGCGTCCCGGTTGCGGTCCC
>JABFXP010000250.1 GCA_013361685.1 Catenulispora sp. | reverse complement strand
CAGCCGGAGACCCTTCGCGAGTCGCCTCAGCGCTGCGCGCCAGCGTCGAGTATTCCCAACAGGGTCGAGCTGAGCAGGTCGGCGGCCTCCTCCGGCGCGAGTCGCCCGGCGTCGGACTCTGCCACGGCGGCGTGCGCGAGCGCGTAGCACGTCGCCAGGAGCCACGGCAGCGGCAGGTCGGTGCGGAACTCACCGGCCTTTTGGCCCCGGACTATCACCGCCTCGACCCGGCTGAACACCGGGTCGTGGAGCGTGCGCATCTTCTGCGGTCCCAGATACCGCGTCGAGGCCTCGAACAGGCCGCGGTAGCGGCCCAGGATCCACGGCGCGTGCAACAGCCGGTCCACCGCCGCGGCCGCGGTGCCGGACTCCAGGTCCAGCTCGTCGAACATGGCCTCGGCCTCGCGCAGCGAGCGGGTCAGCAGCGCGTCGACGATCGCCTCCAGCGAGTCGAAGTGCCCGTAGACCGTCACCCGTCCCACCCCGGCCGCCTTCGCGATCTGCGTCACGGTCGCGTCGGGGCCGTCCGCGAAGCACCGCAGTGCCGCGTCCAGGATCGCGGTGATGGTGCGCTCGGCGTCGGCGCGGCGTGGTGCGGCACCGCGGGTGCCCGCCGCGCCGCCGCCGGAGCGGGCGCTTCGCGTGGTCTTCTCGGCCATGGCCTCAGGGTATGGCTTCGCAGGGGCGGGCACCGTCGTGACGGCGGCTCGCGGTGGACGCCGCGGATACTGCCGGCATTTCGGCCACCTCAGTGCCCGAGCACCGGCGCCGCCCCCGGATCGGGGTGGCCGGGCGGCAGGGCCCGCAACGACGCCACGCCGGCCACCGACGCGATCACCGCGGTCGCCGCGAACGCCGTCCGGAACCCGTCCACTCCGGTCGCGGACGGGCCGATGCTCGCCGCCGCCAGGATCGACGCGACCGCCACGCCGAGCGCCGAGCCGAGTTCGTGGCCGGTGTTCACCAGCGCCGACACCACGCCGGCCGTCGAGGGCTCGGCGCGGTGCGTCGCGGCCGTCGTGGCCGTCACCAGCGCCATGCCGACGCCGACGCTGAGCAGCACGAATCCGGGCAGCACCGCCAGTGCCGCGTTGCCCGAGGCGGGCAGCCGGGTCAGCAGCCAGGCCCCGGCCGAGGCCACCACGAAGCCCGCGGCGGCGCCGCCCCGGAAGCCGAGGTGGCCGATCGTGTGCGAGGCGCCGTGCGCGCCGAGGCCGACGCCCGCGGCGACCGGCAGGTACACCAGCCCTGTCTTCACCGCCGAGTAGCCCGCGCGGTGCTGGAGGTACCAGGAGATGAGGAAGAACCCGGTGATCAGGATCACGGTCGAGGCGAACATCACCGCGGTCCCGGCCACGACCGCCCGGTCGAGGACGAGCCCTGGCTGCAACAGCGGTTCGTCGGCGCGGCGCTCCACCGCGACCAGCAGGACGAGGCCGACGGCGGCCCCGGCCAGCGGCAGCAGCGTCCAGGTGGTGCCCCAGCCGTCGCTGCCGGCGTGGATCAGACCGTAGACCAGCAGTGCCAGGGTGGCCGTCGCGGCCAGGGCGCCCGGCACATCCACGTTCCGCAGGGCCCGGGCCGGCGGCGCGGCCGGCACCAGCCGCGGCAGCAGCGCCGCCACCGCCACGCCGACCGGCAGGTTCACGAAGAACACCCAGCGCCAGCCCGGGCCGGAGGTCAGCGCCCCGCCGACCAGCACCCCCACCGCCGCGCCCCCGCCGGCGATCGCGCCCCAGATGCCCAGCGCCTTGGTGCGCTCGCTGCCGTGGAAGGAGGTGGTGATGATCGACAGCGCGGCCGGGGAGAGCAGCGCGGCCGCCACGCCTTGCGCGGCCCGCCCGGCGATCAGCGTGCCGCCGGAGTGCGCCACGCCGGACAGCAGCGAGGCGGCGGTGAACGCGGCCACCCCGATCAGGAACGCCCGGCGCCGTCCCAGACCGTCGGCCAGCCGTCCGCCGAGCAGCAGCAGACCGCCGAAGCACAGCGTGTAGGCGGCCGCGACCCAGGTCAGCCCGGCTCGTCCCAGCCCCAGGTCGTGCGCGATCGAGGGCAGCGCCAGGTTCATGCCGGTGACGTCGACCACCAGCATGAACTGCGCCAGGCAGAGCAGGGTCAGCGCGGCCCAGCGACGGGGGAGCGCGGTGAGCGGTTCGTGCCCGTGGCGCTCGGGAGGCTGGTGAAGGTGCTCGTGGTGCTCGTGGTGCTCGTAGTGCTCGTGGCGCCCGTGGTGCTCGCGGCGTCCCTGGTGCTTCTGGACCACGTCCATGTCCGTCCCCTCCGGTCGTTAACTCGAACAAGCCTGTTCGAGTTAACGATGACCCCGCGGTCGCGCTAAGTCAAACGCCAGTGTTTGAGTTAAAGGGTTTAATACCCATGGGGGGTATACTTGCCGGTATGGAAGAAGAAAACCGGGACGCCGTTCTCAAACGCCTGCGACGCGTCGAAGGCCAGGTGCGCGGCCTTCAGCGGATGGTCGAGGAGGACACCTACTGCATCGACGTGCTGACCCAGGTCTCAGCCGCGACCAAGGCGCTGCAAGGCGTCGCGCTGGAACTGGTCGAACAGCACCTCATGCACTGTGTCGCCGACGCGGTCGCCCAAGGTGGCGCGGAAGCCGAGGCCAAGGTCAAGGAGGCCAACGACGCCATCGCGCGCCTGGTGCGGTCCTGAGCCGCGCACTAGGGGAGGGCGGTATGAGAACTGCGGAGAACACTGACATCCGCGCTCCCCGCAACGTCCGGAACCGCCTCTGACGGACGATAAACTGTGAAGATCCCCCGGTGAGAGCAGCGACCCGGGCCGAGTGAGAAGGACCCCCATGGCCAAGGCATTGTCGGAGATCCTGGCGGAGGAGGTCCGCGCCGCGCTGACCGCGGTGGTGGGCGAGGCGGCCCGCGGCGCCGACCCGCTGATCCGGCCCTCCGACCATGCGGACTTCCAGGCCAACGGCGTGCTGCCGCTGGCCAAGGCGGTCAAGGGCAACCCGCGCGAACTAGCCACCCGGGTGGCCGCGGCCCTGCCCACCTCCGGCGTCATCGCCGCCGTCGAGGTGGCCGGCCCCGGCTTCCTCAACCTCACCCTCGCCGACTCCGCGCTGGCCGCGCAGACCGCCGAGCGGCTCGGCGACGCGCGCCTGGGCGTCGCCCCGACCGGGGTCGGGCAGACCACCGTCATCGACTACTCCCAGCCCAACATCGCCAAGGAGATGCACGTCGGCCACCTGCGCTCGACCGTCATCGGCGACGCGCTGGTCCGGCTGCTGGAGTTCGACGGCCGCACCGTGGTGCGGCAGAACCACCTCGGCGACTGGGGCACGCAGTTCGGGATGCTGATCCAGTTCCTGGTCGAGCACCCCGGCGACCGGCTGTCCGGGGCCGAGCACTCCGGCGAGGTCGCCATCTCCTGGCTCACCGACCTGTACCGCGACGCCCGCGCCAAGTTCGACGGCGACCCCGAGTTCGCCGACCGGGCCCGCAAGCGCGTGGTGACCCTGCAGGGCGGCGACGCGGAGTCGCTGGCCGCGTGGGAGGAGATGGTCGCCGAGTCCAAGCGCTACTTCGAGGACGTGTACGCCCGGCTCGACGTGCGCCTGGTCGACGCCGACGCGGTGGGGGAGAGCTTCTACAACCCCTTCCTCGCCGAGGTGGCCGCCGACCTGGAGGAGCGCGGCGTCGCCGTCTGGAGCAACGGCGCGCTGTGCGTGTTCTTCGACGGCGTCTTGGGGCCCGACGGCGAGCCGGTCCCGCTGATCGTGCGCAAGAGCGACGGCGGCTTCGGCTACGCCGCCACCGACCTGGCGGCGATCCGCTACCGCGTCGACACCCTGAAGGCCGACCAGATCCTCTACGTCGTCGACAGCCGCCAGGCGCTGCACTTCCGCATGGTGTTCGAGACCGCGCGCCGCGCCGGCTATCTGCCCGACGGCGTCGAGGCCGTGCACGTGCAGTTCGGCTCGGTGCTGGGCAAGGACGGCAAGCCGTTCAAGACCCGGGCCGGCCAGACCGTGCGCCTGATCGAGCTGCTGGACAGCGCCGTCGACCACGCCGTGGCCACCGTCGCGGAGAAGAACCCGGACCTGGACGCCGAGCAGGCGCGCGCCGAGGCCCGGGTGGTCGGCATCGGCGCGGTGAAGTACGCCGACCTGTCGACCTCCCGCACCAAGGACTACATCTTCGACCTGGACCGCATGGTGTCGCTGAACGGCAACACCAGCGTCTACCTGCAGTACGCGCACGCCCGCATCCACTCGATCCTGCGCAAGCTGCCGGCCGGCACGGTGGCGCGGGTGCATCCCGGCACGGCGCTGGAGCCGGCCGAACGCCGGCTGGCGCTGCACCTGGACGAGTTCGGCGCGACGCTGGCCGCGGTCGCCGCGGAGTTCGAGCCGCACCGGCTGGCGACGTACCTGTACACGCTGGCGCAGACGTTCTCGGACTTCTACGAGAACTGCCCGGTGGTGAAGGCGCCGAGCGACGAGGTGCGCGAGAACCGGGCGGCGCTGGTGCGGCTCACGGCCGACACGCTGAAGCTGGGTCTGGAACTGCTCGGGATCAGCGCGCCTGATCAGCTCTGAGGCTTGTTCCGACCTCTTTTTCTGAGTCCTCTGTTTAGCTTTTTCACGGACGCGGCGGGGCGGGTCACCCGATCTGGTACTCGAACCAGATCCGGTGGGTCCCGTCCTCGTCGATCCGGATGCCGCCGTCGCCGGTGATGCCGGCGAGTTCCCCGGTCCCGCTGCCGGGCACGATCACGAAGAACCGGTTCGAGGCGTCGGTGCCGGTGGTGGTCGCCGAGTGCGCGAAGTTGAACGTGCCCGATCGGCCCGCGACGCTGCCTTCGAACGCTTCCATCGCCAGGTAGGTGCCCGTGCCGCGGGCCTGGTCGTACGCGGCGGTGAACAGCGTGGCCGCGCGGCCGGCGATCTCGCCCTCGAAGGCCTTCTCCATGGTCGCCACCCCCGCCGGCGCCGCGGTCGTGACCTCGATCGGCACCTCGACGGTGGCGGGGACGAACGACTTCACCGTGAAGGTTCCTTCGGCTCGCATGGGACGACCTTAGTCAGGACCCGCGCCTTGCGCTGCCCAGGTCTCTGAATCTATCGTTCCGATGTATCGAATCGATACATCGATTCGTCATACTGATGCGTGATCGGGGAGGGACCATGGTCAAGTTCGCCGACTACGAGGCGGAGCGGTTTCAGAATTATGTGCAGGGACGCGCGCTGACCCGGCAGCAGTTGGAGACGTGGATCGGGGTCTTCCGGTCCTTATTGCCCGCCGGGCGTCCGCTGGTCGGGCTGGACGTCGGCTCCGGGACCGGCCGCTACACCCCCGCGCTGGCCGACGCGTTCGGGCCGGTGACGGGGATCGAGCCGGCGCGGCGGATGCGGGAGCAGGCCGAGGCGCAGTCGCAGCATCCGGATGTGCGGTACCTGGCGGGGTCGGCCGAGGACCTGCCGGTGGAGAGGGGCAGCGCCGACTACGCGGTGCTGATGGTGGCCTGGCACCACGTCCAGGACCAGCCGCGGGCGGCCCGCGAGCTGGCGCGGGCGGTCAAGCCGGGCGGCCGGCTGCTGGTGCACTCCGGTTTCAGCGACCACATGCCCCGGATCTGGTGGCTGGAGCAGTTCCCGCGCGGCCCCGAGGTCGACGCCTCGATGTTCCGGCCGCTGCACGAAGCCGTCGAGATCTTCGTCGCGGCCGGCTGGCGGGTGGTCGGCTACCAGACGGTCGAGGAGCCGTCTTCGGGGACCCGCGCCGAGCTGCTGGAGCAGCTGCGATTGCGGACGCACTCGGTCTTCAGCCTGTTCACCGCCGATGAGATCGACGCGGGCTTCCGGCGCTTGGAGGAGCTGGTGGCGGCGGACCCGACGGCGCCGGTGCCGAGTCAGCACCTTCCGTTGCTGACGCTTGAGCGGCGGTAGCGACGCCGACCGCTGAGCTGCTGAGCTGCTGAGTCGCTGATCCGCTCGGCTGCTCAGCCGCTCCCGGCGATCTTGGACGCGTCCCGGATCGCCGTCAGCACGGCGGCGGTGTCGGCCAGGTCGTCGAGCACCACCTCGGCGCCGGCCGCGCGCAGGTCCGCCGCCGGGGTCGTGCCGCTGGCGACGCCCACGACGGCGGCGCCGTGGGTCAGCGCGGCTTCGACGTCGCGGACGGTGTCGCCCAGGATCACGGTCTGCGCGGGGGCGTAGCGGTGCCCGTACCTGGCTTCGGTGCGGCGCCAGGCGTGGGGGATCAGGGCGTTGCGTTCGTACTCGTCGTCGCCGTAGGCGCCGATGCTGAAGTCCACCCATGAGTGCAGGTCGAACGCCCGCAGCTTCATCTCGGCCACACTGCGGACGTTGCCGGTGAGCACCGACTGCCGCGCGTCGTCGCCGGCGCCGATCGCGGCCAGCGCGGCGTGCGCGCCGGCCAGCGCGCGCCCGCGGGACCGGGTCGCCTCGGTGCGGTCCAGCAGCGCCTGCTCGACGGT